>NZ_JBBNLQ010000002.1:0-306703 GCF_040092395.1 Collinsella sp. CLA-ER-H4 | reverse complement strand
CGAGGGACGGCCCCGTCAAGCCGTGACCGGAATCGGTGAAAATACGTTAGCGCAACCGGTGAAACCGCCTTTGCGCGAACGGCGCGCCTGCTTAGCGAAACTGGTGAAAAATAGATTGACGCTAACACCTGGTGAGGCCCGCCCCGTAGGACGACGTCCCCTCCATCGCGACGCAGGCCGGCTCCCCGGCCGCCGCGATCGCCCCGGCGAGCGCCTCGTATCCCGCCGCGTCGGCGGGGAACCGGCGGGACAGGACCTTGCGGCCCCTCCAGTCGAGGACGCACAGCCAGTGCGAGTCGGCGTGGGTGTCGACCCCGCAGAAGACCGGCCCGCGGGCGCCGGGTGTCGATTCGGTTCTCATGTCTCGCTCCGTTCTTTCCGTGCTCGCCTGGACCGGGCAGACGGCACACTGACGGGGCGCGATAGAATGCGGTTGTTCGGGTCCGCGGTATCGCTCCATGCTCCTATTAGGTCATGCGGCGGTCTCGGCTCGCCGCGGCCCGCGCGGGACATGTCAGGAAACGAGGGCAGCCCTGTGGGCGCCAGCGGAATGTGGGGTCACCGCGCGGTCCGCATCTGATGGTGTCGACGTCAATGGTATACGGGTGCATCATCGACGTCTTCAATACAGAAAATATCAGTGCGGAATGTTTTGAGAGGTAGCCCAAACAGGCCCGGCGGGGGTCCTGTGTAGTCACCCTTTAGGCGGAACTCTTCTGATTATTTGGATGAGTCGTTTACTTACTTGTACTGTTACCGTCTTCCCGCTCTTGTTGGGGTATGCTTTGTTCGTATGTAAACGTATGACATGTTGATGGGGGAGGGTGCTATGGCTCGCGAGAGTGCTCGTTCTAAGGATACGGCTAAGCCTGGCATCAAGGAAGTTGCAGCGGTGGCGGGGGTTTCGCCTACTACGGTATCTCGCGTGCTTAATAATCACGGCTATATTAGCCAAGAGACCCGCGATAAGGTCCATGCCGCGATGAAGCGCATCAACTATACGCCCAACGATATCGCCCGTGCCATGCTCAACGGTCGCCTGAATCTTATCGGTATGATCGTCCCCTATGTCAGCAGTCCGTTTCATGCCCAAGTGGTTCAAGTCATTGAGCATACCCTGGCCGAAAACGGTTTTAAGATGCTGCTGTGCAATACCGCCAATCGACCCGAGCTTGAGCGCTCTTATATCGACATGCTTCGACGCAATATGGTTGATGGCGTCATCGTCAACTCGCTTAATATCGGTGCCGAGGCGTATGCCGAGATGGGCTTGAGTCTGGTTGGTATCGACTGCGACCTTGGCGAAGCCTCTGTTCAGATTGCGAGCGACAGCTATAGCATCGGCGAACTTGCCACGCGTCGCCTGATCGATGACGGATGTTCACGCATCCTGTGCCTGCGCAGCAATAGCCGCATGCGCATGCCTGCCAATAAGCGTACCGATGCCTACCTCGATGTTGTTGAGCAGGCCGGTTTGCCCGCGCTTGTCCGTGAGGTTGAGTTCGTTAAGCCCGACGACGAAAAGAGCGCGGTCGTTGCGAAGATCCTCGATGAGAACCCCGATATTGACGGCATCTTTGCGGGAGACGACACGATGGCGGCTATCTGTCTTAACGTGATGAAGCAGCGCGGCTTGAGCGCTCCGGGCGATATTAAGGTCGTGGGCGCGGATGGTGCCCGCCGCACTATGACGTTTATGCCTGACTTAACAACCGTACGCCAAGATATCGATCGCATCGGAGAGCTCGCGGCGCAATCCATCATTGCTCTTATTAACGGCGAAAAGCCCGAATCGAATATCAAGCTCCCCGTTGAACTCATTGAGGGTAAAACCGCGTAGTTCATCCCGTGCCAAAAGAATTCCTCAAACACCTCTGATGACCGTTCGCCGGCATATGTCAACCGTTTGCCGACGACTGGAACTGCGAAAAGACGTATTGGTGTGAAAACGTTTGACATATGAAAACGATTGACATATCTTGCAGTTGTACCGAGTTAGTATCTCGTGAGAAAGGAAGTCTCGGATGCACAAGGTGTATTACCAGCCTGAGGGAATTTGGGTAGGCGACATCATGCCGTACGGCGAGGACGGCACGTTCTATCTCTACCATCAGCGTGACACGCGAAACCCCGGACCTTTCGGAGAGCCGTTTGGCTGGGCACTCGCGACAACCAAGGACTTCGTCAATTACAAAGACTTTGGCGAGAGCCTTGAGCGTGGCGGCGACGAGGAAGTCGACCAGTATGTTTATGCCGGCACGGTGTTTAAGGTGGGCGACAAGTACCATGCGCTCTACACTGGTTGCAATCGCGATAAGGTCAAGGCACGCTTGATGAAGCAGGTTCTTCTTCACGCAACGAGTGACGACGCCGTCAAGTGGGAGAAGAACATCGCCGAGACGCTGCTTCCGCCCCAGGAGGGTTACGATGACCGCAACTGGCGCGATCCCTTTGTGCTTTGGGATGAGGAGAACGAAGAGTACATGCTCATCCTCGGCACGCGTGTGGGCGAGGACAAGCGTCTGATGACCGGTCGTCTGGTCAAGTTCACCTCCAAGGACCTGGATACCTGGGAGTTCCAGGGCGACTGGTGGAATCCGGGCCTGTACACCATGTTCGAGATGCCTGATCTCTTTAAGATGGGCGACTGGTGGTATCTGGTGTTCTCCGAGTACAGTGATGGCAACAAGACCCGTTACCGCATGTCTCGCTCTATCAACGGTCCTTGGATCACTCCTGCGGACGATTCCTTCGATGGCCGCGCGTACTATGCCGCGCGTACCGCATTTGATGGCGAGCGCCGCGTTCTCTTTGGTTGGGTTCCTACGCGTGACGAGGGCGGTGACCCCAGCTCTTACCTGTGGGGTGGCACCTTTATGCCTCTCGAGATCGTTCAGCGTGCTGACGGAACGCTCGGCACCAAGCTCCCCGACAGCATGCTTGGCGCCTTTGGCGAGGCTAAGGCAGTCGAGGCCTTTGAGCTTTCCTGCGAGTCGGGCAAGGTCGAGCAGGTGCTCGCCGCGGATGCCGGTTCCACCTATATGCTCGATGCCGACATCGAGCTCGCCGGTGACGCTGCCGGCTTCTCGGTGAAGCTTGCCGAGGACGCCGAGTCCGGTCTTGCCTATGAGTTCCGCGCCAACCTGCGTGAGGGCAAGCTCGAGTTTACGGCGGCCCCCCAGTATCCGTGGTTCCAGGTCAACAACATGGGCCTCGAGCGTCCGTTGTTCTTTAAGGGCGAGGGCACTCATCATGTGCGCCTGGTCGTTGACGACGATATCGCGACCATCTTTGTCGATGATGTTGCGCTTAACGCGCGCTTCTGCAATAAGCAGGGCCAGGGTGTGGCGCTGACGGTCACCGACGGTACGCTCAAGTGCGCAAATGCAACGATCGCGTCTCTGTAATGGCATCAAAACGTCTTATGATTTCGTAAAGGAATGGAGAGGAACATGGACTACAAAGTAGTGTCTCAGCAAGTCGTCGATAACGTCGGCGGTTTGGAGAACATCGAGGGCGCCACGCATTGCGTTACGCGTCTGCGTCTGGTGCTCAAGGATACGAGCAAGTACAACAAGGCCGAGCTCGAGAACATCGATGGCGTCAAGGGCGTGCTGTACAACAGCGGCCAGCTCATGATCATCTTCGGTACCGGTACCGTCAACAAGGTCTACGATGAGTTTATGGCTCTGACGGGCGTTAAGGAGATCAGCGCTTCCGAGGTCAAGGGCGCCGAGGCGGACAAGAAGGGCAAGTTCTTCTCGGTCCTCAAGGTATTCTCGGACATCTTTATCCCCATCATTCCCGCCTTCGTCGGCGCCGCTATCATCATCGGCCTTAAGTCGCTGATCGTTGCCAACGGCCTCTTTGGCATGGAGGGCAGCCTTGCCGATCACAGCGAGTTCCTCAAGAACCTCGCAAGCTTCTTTGCCATTATCGCCACCACGTTTGACTACCTGCCTGTCCTGGTTATGTACAGCGCGGTGAAGCGTTTTGGCGGTAACCCGATTCTGGGCATCCTCGTCGGTATCGTCATGGTTCACCCGAGCCTTATGAACCGCAACACGTTCGTTATGGACCCGACGGGTGCTGAGTACTGGAACTTTGGTCCGCTCTCCATTCCCATGGTTGCTTTCCAGGGTGGCGTGTTCCCTGCAATCCTGACTGCCTGGTTTATGGCCAAGGTCGAAAAGATTGCCCAGAAGTACATCCCCGAGGTCGTTTCGTTCGTCTTTGTCCCGACCGTTACCCTGATTCTTGCTAACGTCGCCCTGTTCATCGTGTTCGGCCCGCTCGGCAACCTGATCGGCGACGTCCTCGCCGGCGTAATCGATATCCTGTACAACAGGATGGGCGTCTTTGGTGCCTTTGTCTTCGCCGCGTTCCTGCAGCCGCTTGTCGTTACCGGTACGCATCAGTTCATCCAGGGTATCGAGGCAAACCTCGTTGCCACGACTGGCTTCAACTACATCCAGGCCATCTGGTCGGTTTCCATCATCGCCCAGGGCGGCGGCGCCATCGGCATGTACCTCATTCACAAGAAGCATTCCAAAGAGCGCAACATCTGCATGTCGTCCTTTATCCCGACGCTGGTCGGTATCTCCGAGCCCGCAATCTTTGCTGCAAACATGCGCTACTCGATCATCCCGTTCATCTGCGCTTGCATCGGTGCAGGCTGCGGCGGTGCCTTCGTGAAGCTCTTTGAGGTGCGCGCCATCGGTCAGGGTCTGACCGGCGTGCTTGGCCTGCTCATCGTCACGCCCGAGACGCTCGTGTGGTATGTGGCTGGCAATCTCATCGCCTTCATCGTGCCGATCGTCTTGATCTTTGCCTACAACAAGGCAAAGGGCGTGCCGACCACCGATGAAGAGGGCGCTGGCGCTGGCTTCGACGTTAGCTTCTAGTTGAGCCGTTCAGCGTAATGTGCGGATAAGTCCATTTGGGGAAGGGCGTTCGGCTCGTGCGAGTCGAGCGTCCTTTCCCATAGACGAGAAAGTCAACGGCGATGTTTAATCAAAAAAATAAGGTGACACGCGCGGACTATGAGCAGTGGCGTGCCGGACAGGATGAGACGGCGGCTCGCATCGCATCCGACCCCGATAGGCTTTTGTTCCATGTGGAGCCTGAGCTTGGCTGGCTCAACGACCCCAATGGTTTGGTTCAGATTGGTGATACGTATCACATCTATCATCAATACGATCCGTTCGATGCTGCGCATGGCGGTCCAGTGCTTTGGAACCATCTGACGACAAAGGATTTTGTGACGTACGAGAATCACGGCCCCGTGCTGTTCCCCGATTCCGATTTGGATTCGAGTGGAGCGTATTCTGGTTCTGCCTTTGTACGTGATGGCAAGATTCACTACTTCTATACCGGCAACGTTAAGCATTTTGACCGTGATGATTACGACTACGTGTTGACGGGCCGTGAGCAAAACCAAATTCATATGGTTGCCGAGAATCCCGACGAATTGGGCGAGAAGCGCATAGCTGTTGGGCCGGTCGATTACCCCGACGATATCGGTACGCACGTGCGCGACCCCAAGATCCTTGAACACGACGGTATCTACTACATGGTTCTCGGCGCTCGTACGAAAGACGATCGCGGGTGCGTGCTTGTCTATACCTCGCGTGATCTAGAGGACTGGGGCTATGCGACGCGCATTGAGTTGGGCGAGAAGTTTGGCTTTATGTGGGAGTGCCCCGATCTGTTTGAGCTCGATGGCGAGCTTATTCTCGTTTGCTGTCCGCAGGGTGTGCCTGCCGATGGTTGGCGTTACCGCAATCCGCATCAGTGCGTGTGGTTCCCCATCGAGGCCGATTGGGAGGCGCCGAGCTTTAAAATCGTCGGGAAGGGCATGCCCCCGATGGTCGATGCCGGTTTTGATTTCTATGCTCCGCAGTCCTTTGAGGATGCTGCAGGCCGGCGATTGATGATCGGATGGTCGGGTTGCCCCGATGCGACGGCGGAAAACCCGACGGTGGCGCGCGGGTGGCAGTGCGCGTTGACGGTGCCGCGAGAGTTGAGCATGCGCGGCGGCAAGCTCTGCCAGCAACCGGCGCACGAGATTGAGAGAATGCGCGGCAATTGCGTTCGTGCTGTAGGCGGTGAAACCGTTGAGGAGCCGGGTCGCCTGTTTGATCTTGTGGTTTCCTGTGAGGGAGCCAAGATGGTCGAGCTCGAGATTCGCAAGGGTGTCTTTGTACGCTATACGGACGGGATGCTTGCCCTCGACATGGGTGACGAAGGCTATGGGCGCGACCAGAGGTCGATCGAGCTCAGCGAGCTTCGCGACCTGCGCGTGCTTTCGGACGCTACGATGGTCGAGATTTTTGCCAACGGTGGCGAGGCAGCACTTACGAGCCGTACCTATTCGCCGGCGGTTCCGGCGATGGAGCTGCACGCCGAGGGTGCGGCGTCGATGGATTTCTACCGCCTCGCTCATTAACCGTGCATGGAGCACGATTGGACTTGTTGGGCGGAATGTGTCGCAGTTGCCGCGGCCAGCTACCGCTTATCGCGTATAGCGACCGTTTGCGGAATAAGTAACACTCCTTAATAAACCGTGTAGAATCTCAGATAAGCACGGAGTTTTCCAGGGAGACGCTGTCCTTTGTTGTGTGCAAGGGGCGGCGTCTCTTTGGCGCTCTGCCGCCGTTGTGCAACAGTGCGGCGACGCGTGCCATGTATTGAAAAGCCAATGTCGAGATGGGTCGTGATAATAATGGGCAAGTACGTAATCGTGGTTGAGTCTGGGTCGGATGTAACGCCGGAGCTCTGCGAGCGCTACGGCATCGTGCGCGTGCCTATGCGTGTCACGATTGGTGACGAGACCGTCGAGGACGGCTCGATCGATCCGCTCGAGATTTATTCGCGCTGCAACGAGTTTGGCGTGATGCCCAAGACCAGTGGCTGTTCGCCAGCGGATTTTGCGCATGTGTACGACCGCATCCATGCCGAGCAGCCCGACGCGACTATTTTGCATCTTGCATATTCCGAGGCCACGACCTGTTCGCATCAGTCCTCTAAGATTGCGGCTCAGGGGCGCGACTACGTGTTCTCCATGGACACGCGCTTTGTCTCGGTGGGCCAGTCGCTCGTTGTCGTCGAGACCGCCAAATACATCGAGGCTCACCCCGATGCCACCGTCGACGAGATCTTTGCATTTACGAATTCCGTCATGGACCGCGTGCTGTTGGGCTTTGTTCCTACCGACCTTGCCTTCCTTAAGGCAGGTGGTCGCTTGTCAAACGTCGCGTTCCTTGGCGCCCACCTGCTCAAGATTAAGCCCTGCATTGAGGTAACGGGCGGTAAGTTTGTGGCGACCAAGAAGTTCCGCGGCTCTATGCTCAAATGCGCCCGTGCCTTTATTGATCACATGGTAGAGAAGGGCGAGATCGACTACTCGCATATTGGCCTGGCGTATTCGGTGGGTCTTTCCGAGGAGTTGCGCGACGACATGGAAGTCTATGCACACGATCTTGGCTTTAAGGACATTACCTGGACTCAGGTCGGCGGCGTCATCTCGAGCCATTGCGGCCCGACCGCCTTCGGCGCGGTGCTTACGCTTAAGGCGTAAGGCCTGGCGTCTATCGATTTCTATTGCCACGGCGGCGGGCGGGTTGCGATAACCCTCCCGCCGCTCTTGCGTTGGGTCAAATAGAACAGCCCAATTGACCGCTAAACCATTTCACCATCATGCGTATGGGCTAGAATGGCTCTGGCATTTTAATTGGTTGCATCCAAGGAGAGGCAAGGTAGCGCGAATGGCAGAAATGACGCTTGAGGGTGTGGACGCTCGTCCCGAGGACTCTGCGTTTGCCCTTGGCCGCGTGCATTCAATCGAGACGATGGGAACGGTCGACGGACCCGGCATCCGCTTTGTGGTGTTTGTTCAGGGCTGTCCCATGCGCTGCGCGTATTGCCACAATCCCGATACCTGGTCGGTCAACGGCGGCACGATGGTGACCGTCGAGCACCTCATGGATGAGTTCCAGAGTAACCACGAGTTCTATCGCAGCGGCGGAATTACGGTTTCGGGCGGCGAGCCGCTTCTGCAGCCCGAGTTTTTGGCCGACCTGTTCCGTGCAATGCACAACAACCCCGATGGTCGTGTGCATACCTGCCTGGATAGCTGTGGCTACGCCTTCGACCCTCAGCATCCCGAGAAGTTCGATGCCGTGCTCAACGAGACCGACATGGTACTGCTCGATATTAAGCATGCCGACCCGGTCGAGCATAAAAAGCTGACCGGTTGTGATCCCGCACGCATCCTGGCGTTTGGCGATGAGCTTGCACGTCGCAATATCAAGGTCGTTATCCGCCACGTGGTTGTGCCGGGCATTACCGACACGGTGGAGGAGTGCGAGAAGCTCGGTCGCCTCATCGCTCCATGGCACAACGTGGTGGGCCTGGAAATGCTGCCGTATCACACGATGGGTGTCGTCAAGTACGAGCAACTGGGCATTCCCTATAAGCTCGAGGGCGTGCCCCAGATGGATACCGCGCGCATGCCCGAGTTGCGCAATGCCGTCATGACGGGCATGAAAAAGCGCCGCGCCGAACTCAAAAACGCCATCGGCTAGCGTGCCATTTTTGCCCCTTTATGATATCCGAGCTGCACTGGCTTAGCGTGTTCGTTTGGCGAGGTCAAACAAAATGCTGGTACCATACCTTGGTTGAGAATTTCGTATAGGTTTGGGGAATGGTATGGCTACCATCGCGATTATCGGTGCGCTCGAAAAAGAGATCATGCAGATTAAGGAAGAGCTGAGCGACGTTTGCGAGGCACGGGAGGCAGGCTTGACCGTTGTGAGCGGTGAGCTCGACGGCCTGACAGTTGTCGCCACAACGGCGGGCATGGGCACGGTGAACGCCGCTGCTGCAACACAGCACCTCATTAGCAAGTATGCTCCGCAGGCTGTTGTGTTTTCTGGCATTGCGGGCGGTTTGAACCCCAAGCTCCATATCGACGATGTGGTCATTGGCAAACGCCTACGCTATCTGGATACCGATACCGCGCTTATCGCCGAGTCTGCACCGGGGCTCGAGGAGTTTGGCTCGACGCCCGCGCTGGTCGATATTGCCGCCGACGTGCTTGCTGAGCGTGGGTTTGTTGACGCTTCGAAAAATGCAGTCGCTTCGAACGAGGGCACCAAGCAGTTCCTGGTCGGCACGATTGCCACGGGTAACCGCTTTGTGACGGGCGCCACCATGCGCAACGACGCTATCGAGGCGACGCATGCCGATTGTGTCGGCATGGAGGGCGCGGCAATTGCCCATGTCGCAACCAAAAATGGTGTCGATTGCCTGGTGTTGCGCGCTATCAGCGATAATTGTGACGAGGCGTACGATGCAATTTGCGAGCGAGAGTTCGATCTGTTCGAGTACGCGCGTGTCGCAAGTGACATTACGCTCGATATCGTCCGCCGCATTGCCGCTGCGCAATAGCGCGTCTATTTGTAAGAACCTACGACCAAGGAGTGTCCATGGCCGATTCAATTAACTACCAGCTTGCCAAGTTCGTCGCCAGCTATGGCAAGGTTTCGCAGATTCCCGAGTCCACCTGCCCCGAGGTGAGCTTTGTCGGCCGCTCCAACGTGGGCAAGTCGTCGATTATGAACAAGCTATTTGGCCGCAAGAACCTAGTCAAGGTTTCCAGTACGCCGGGCAAGACGAGCAACATCAACTTCTTTGAGGCCGATGACGTGCACTTTGTCGACTTGCCGGGCTACGGTTTCGCCCGCCGTTCCAAGGCTGAGCGCGACCGCTGGGCCGAGCTCATTGGTGACTTCTTTGACTCCGAGCGCAGCTTTAACCTGGTCGTTTCGCTGGTTGACATTCGTCACGACCCTAGCAAGCTCGATCATGACATGATCGACTACCTGCAGGGCAACGAGTTCAACTTTATCGTTTGCCTCACCAAAGCCGACAAGCTCAGCCGCACCCAGCAGGCCCGCCAGGCAGCAGCCATCAAAAAGCAGCTCAACGTCCCGGCCGAAAACGTAATCATCACAAGCTCCCAAACCGGCACCGGTATCGACGAACTCAAAAAGCGCATCGCCGAGGCCTGCCTCTAATAAGCGCCCCTATCAATAAAAGGCAGGCTATCAGCCCGGCGCCCCTTCAAAGCGTGGGTCCCTGTAGACATCGCCGGCAATGTTGTTGTAGGGCCGCCCAAGGGCATCCCCTTAAAAACATTCCGCAGCACGAGGCCCGCTTATCCACGGCTCCGAAGGAGCAGGATAAGCGGGCCTCAAGTGCGAGGACGTTTTTAAGGGGATGCCCTTGGGCGGCTCGGTGGGGTCGACCGGCGATGCCTACAGGTACTCGATTTGAGCGCCCTCGGTGTCGCACGTCAGAATGTGCGTGTCGCACTTGGGGAACTGCTCGCGCAGCTTGACCTGTAGGAACTTTGCCACGATGGTGTCGTCAGTCACGGCCATGAGGGTCGAGCCGGAGCCACTGATCCAGATGGTCTTGGCGCCTCCGTTAAGGCAGGTGTCGCGCACGGCGTTGTAGTCGGGGATGAGGCGGCGGCGATAGGGCTCCTGGATGCGGTCGTCGTTGGCGGCGGCAATCAGGTCAAGGTCGCCGGTCTCCAGGCCGCGCGTCATGCCGGCGATACGGCCCATCTGCCACACGGCGGTGGAGAGCGGAATCTCCTGCGGCACGACCTTGCGCGCCTCGCTCGTATGTACCTCGTAGGGCGGAATCACGGTAATAAAACGCAAGCGATCGCTCACCTCGTAGCGCAGGCACTGGGGGAGCGAATCAGTCGGCGTAAAGGAGCAGACGGCGCCGCCAAGGATGGCGGGAGCGACGTTATCGGGATGCCCCTCGACCTCGGTGGCGATGCGGACGAGCTCGGCACGGTCGACGGTGTGGCCCGTCAGCGCGGCGGCCGCCATGATGCCGGCGACGACGCAGGTGGAGCTGGAACCCAGGCCGCGGGCGACGGGCACGTCGGTCTGGATGTCGATAGCGACGGGGAAGGCCGGCTCGCCCCATGCGGCCAGCGCATCGACAAAGCTGACGTAGACCAGGTTGTTCTCGTTTTGGAACTCCTCGGGGCATCCGGTGATGGTGAGCTTATCGGCGCGCTCGAAGGTGAAGTGCGAATAGAGGCTGACGGCCATGCCGAGGGTATCGTATCCAATGCCCAAGTTGGCGCTGGTTGCTGGGACGGTGATTTTGATCATGTGGGTCCTCCTGGCGTGCCTGGCTGTTTAGTTCGCTGCTCGGGCAGTCCTGCGCAAGATGGAAAGCACATTAAGTGCTTTCCTTTGCGTGCGGAACTCGCGACGAACTAAACAGCCAGGCACGCTGTGCGTGTTCGTCATCATCCCGGGGGTTATCTGATGAAAGAAAGTACGCCGGCTTTCGCCGACGCTTAATAAGGGGTTTAGTTGGTGGCCATCTTTTTTGCTGCAGACTCGACGTAGCCGGCCATCTCATCGACGTCGCAGACGTCTTCGAAACGGACGGGCTTGGATTCGAGTTCGGCGAGCTGGGTCGGGGCGACCGTGTTGGTGGCCTGCTCGAGTATGCGCATAGCCTCAAAGTCGTCTT
Organism: Collinsella sp. CLA-ER-H4; assembly: GCF_040092395.1. Classification (NCBI taxonomy): domain Bacteria; kingdom Bacillati; phylum Actinomycetota; class Coriobacteriia; order Coriobacteriales; family Coriobacteriaceae; genus Collinsella; species Collinsella sp. CLA-ER-H4. The sequence continues at coordinate 295,132 of NZ_JBBNLQ010000002.1, read as the reverse complement.
CGGGAACGTCGAGCCCCAGGGCGTCGCAGCAGGCGCGCGGGAACTTGTAGGGGCTGGCGGTCGAAAGCAGCACGCGGGCCTTGGCGCCCTCGGCGGGGGCGACCTTTTCAAAGACGTGATAGCCGCAAGCGGTGTGCGGGTCGATCACATAGCCGTTTGCATCCCAGCAGTTCTTGATGGCAGCGCGGACCTCGTCCTCGCTGGCCCAGCCGCAGCCAAACACACTCTGGATCTTGGCCAGCAGCTCGGCGGGCACCTCATAGCGACCAGTCTGTGCCAGCTGCTCCATAAGGCCGGCAACGAGTTCGCAGTCGCCATCGGACAGGAAATAAAGCATACGCTCCAGGTTGGAGCTAATAAGGATGTCCATCGACGGCGAGATGGTCGTGAAGAACGGGCGGTTACGGTCGTAAACGCCGGTGGTCAGGAAGTCAGCGAGCACGTTGTTCTTGTCGCTGGCCACGACGAGTTTGGCGACGGGCAGGCCCATGCGCTTGGCATAGTAGCCGGCCAGGATATCGCCAAAGTTGCCGGTCGGTACGCAGAACTCCACGGCGTCGCCGGCCTCGATGGCGCCGGCGCGCAGCAACTGCGCATAGGCGGCAAAGTAGTAGACGACCTGCGGTACCAGACGGCCGACATTGATGGAGTTGGCGCTCGAAAGCACCGTGCCGGCGGCCTCAAGACGCTCAGCTAGCTCCTTATCGGCAAAGATACGCTTGACGGCACTCTGGGCGTCGTCAAAGTTGCCGCGGATTCCGCAGACGGCGACGTTGCTGCCCTCCTGCGTGGACATCTGCAGGTTCTGGACGCGGCTGACCTTGCCCTCGGGATAAAAGACGGTGATGCCCGTGCCCGGAGCGTCGGCAAAACCGGCGAGCGCGGCCTTGCCGGTGTCGCCTGACGTGGCGGTGACGATCATGATGCGCTCGGCGCCGCCGTCCTTGGCGGAAGTGCGGGCCATCAGGCGGGGGAGCATCTGTAGGGCGACGTCCTTGAAGGCGCTTGTGGGGCCGCCAAAGAGCTCCATCACATAGGTCTGAGGGGCGTCAGCGCCCGGCGCTGCGTCGAGTTTGACGAGCGGCGTAACCTCTTCACTCGCGAACGTGCCGCGGTATGCCTCGTCGACACACGCCGAAATTTCTTCGGCCGTGTAATCATTCAGTAACATTCCCAACACATCTTGAGCGATTTCAAAGTACGATTTATCTGCAAGCGAGCTGATATCGACCTGCTGGGTGCCAAGCTCGTCCGAGACAAACAGACCCCCGTCGGGAGCGATGCCGGTACGGATTGCCACCTTACTTGAGCACGATAAAGTGCGTCCTCGTGTACTATGATAAGTTCCCATATAACACTGCTCCTCGGATGCCTTGGTCCCAATCGGTGAAACCATGGTATCAGAGCGCGCAAAACAGGTTCGCAGAGGCTTTTTAGAAAGGTAACCTCCAGCCCATGATTAAGATTGCCAAGTTTGGCGGCTCGTCGGTCGCCGACGCCGAACACTTCAAGAAGATCAAGGCCATCGTCGATGCCGACCCTGCCCGCCGTTTTGTGGTGGTTTCCGCCTGCGGTCGCCGCTTTAAAGGCGACACCAAGGTGACCGACCTGCTCTACCTGGTTAACGCGCACGTTAAGTATCACGTGTCGTGTGAGGAGCTGCTCGAGGACATTGGCCAGCGCTACTTTGATATTGCTGACGAGCTAGGACTTACCTATCCCATCCGCGAGGAGTTTGCGGCCTTTGCCGAGCGTGCCCGCTCGGGCGGCTACTCTACCGAGGAGCTCGTGAGCCGCGGCGAGTACTTCACCGCTCGCCTGATGGCCGAGTACCTGGACCTGCCGTTCCTGGACGCCGCGACGGTTGTGGCGTTCCATCACGACGGTACGCTCAGCATGAATCGCACCTCCGAGCTGGTGCAGGAGTACGGTCAGCAGGGCGGCTTTGTTATGCCCGGTTTCTACGGCGCGACGCGTGAGGGCCAGATTAAGCTGCTCGACCGTGGCGGCGGCGATATTTCCGGCTCGATTCTGGCCAAGTGCCTGGGTGCCGATCTGTACGAGAACTGGACCGACGTCTCGGGCTTCTATTCTGCTGATCCGCGTATTGTTCCCGAGGCTCAGCCCATTGCGCGCGTTACCTACGAGGAGCTGCGCGAGCTTTCGTACATGGGTGCGAGCGTCCTGCACGAGGAGGCCGTGTTCCCCGTGCGCGAGGCCGGCATTCCGCTGGTCATCAAGAACACCAATGCGCCGCAGGACCCCGGCACCATCATTAGCGAGACGGCTGATGAGGGCGAGGCGGAGCCCATCATTACCGGTGTGACCGGCAAGCGCGGTTTTGTCGCCATCAACGTTGCCCGCGACCGCACCAAACCCCGTGTCGGTTTTATGCGCCGCGCGCTTTCGGTCTTCGAGCGCTATGACGTTTCCGTCGAGCACATGCCCACCGGTGTCGACCGCTTTGGCGCCGTGGTGCAGGAGCAGGATGTGCACGACTCGCTGTACTCGCTCGTGGGCGACATTCAACAGGAGGTCGAGCCGCTCGAGATCGAGGTTGTCGAGGGCCTGGCACTTATCGCGACCGTCGGCCGTAACCTGCGCGGGCGCGCAGGTATCTCGGGTCACCTGTTTGGCATGCTTGGCCAGGCCGGCGTGAGCGTGCGTATGATTTCGCAGAGCTGTGACGAGATCAACATCATTATCGGTGTCGAGGAGAAGGACTTCGACCTAGCGATTCAGACCATCTACCGTGCCTTCTCCGACGAGAACGGCATTGTGAAGGTCTCCGATCTGGAGGCTCCCGCGCCGGTCGATCCCGCCCTGGCCACGCTCCACAAGTAGCTGCCATCCCGGTGAATTTTTGGGACAAGTGCCAGAAATCTACGGCGGGGCGTTTCGTTTCGGTTTCGTTTCGACGGGGCGGGTTTCGTGCCCGCCCCGTTCTTGTATACACTGGCAACAATAATCGGCCTGCTCGGCGTGCGGGCAAAAGCCACAACCTTTAAAGGGGGAAGCATGAAACAGTACACGGTTGCTATTTTGGGCGCGACGGGAGCCGTGGGCACCCAGATGCTCGAGTGCCTCAACGAGCAGGAGTTTCCGGTCGGTAAGCTCAAGCTGCTGGCGAGCGCGCGCTCTGCGGGCAAGACCGTTGAGTTCCGCGGCGAGCAGGTTGTGATTGAAGAGGCTTGCCCCGAGGCCTTTGAGGGCTGCGACATCGTGCTCGGCGCTGCCGGCGACGATATCGCCAAGGAGCTGCTGCCCGAGGCCGTCAAGCGCGGCGCCGTCGTGGTCGACAACAGCCACGCCTTCCGCATGGATCCCGAGGTGCCGCTGGTCGTGCCCGAGATCAATGCCGACGATATCAAATGGCATCACGGCCTTATCGCCAATCCCAACTGCGCGACCATCATCGGCCTGGTTCCCACGTGGCCGCTGCATCAGCTTGCCGGCGTGAAGCGCATGATCGTCTCGACGTATCAGGCGGCTTCTGGTGCCGGTGCTCCCGGTATGGCCGAGCTCGAAGCGCAGCTTGCCGCCCTGGGCCGTGGCGAGGAGATTCCCGAGCCGCGCGCTTTTGCCGCCCAGCTGGCGAGCAACCTGATTCCGCAGATTGGCGGCGTCAAGGAGGAGGGCTTTACCTCCGAGGAGATGAAGCTGCAAAACGAGGGCCGCAAGATTATGCACCTGCCCGAGCTGCGCGTGAACTGCACCTGCGTGCGCGTGCCCGTGCTGCGTTCGCACTCCGAGAGCATTACGCTCGAGTTTGAGCGCGATATTACGGTCGAGGAGGCCCGTGCTGCGCTGGCTGCCGCTCCCGGCGTCAAGCTGGTTGACGATATGGCTGCCGAGGATGCGCACGATCGCTTCCCCATGCCGATGGATACGTCCGACCAGGACCTGATTTGGGTCGGTCGCGTGCGTCGCGACATCTCGAACCCCGAGGCCGCGCGCGGTATCACCTTCTGGTGCTGCGGCGACCAAATCCGTAAGGGCGCGGCAACCAACGCCGTCCAGATCGCTAAGCTGCTCTGCGAGTAAGTTGACCTGTCCGGCGGGGGCCGGGCTTAGTTTTCAGAACGTCCTCGACCATGTGTGGCGCCTTGTCCTGCTCCTTCGGAGCCGCGGACAAGGCGCCACACTGGTCTGCGGAGTGTTCTGAAAGCTAAGCCCGGCCCCCGCCTGCGGTGACTCGGCTGCGAGCAGTCTGCGATGGGGCCGTTGTTGGTTGGGGCCGCTGGGCTGATGTGGGGGGCGCGCGGCTGTTGCGGGCCCTGGTCCCGGCGGCGGCCTCGGCGCTTCGCGCCTGCCGCCTTTGGGGACTGTGGGGCGTGGCCGGCAGCTGCGGCGCGTTGCGCCTGCTGCTTTGGGTGACTTTGGGGTCGATTGGGGTTGTCTGCACAGTTCGCGGTATTATGTTTGCGGAGTTTTGAAAGGAGCCGCTGGTGGTCACGACGACGTTTGCTTCGCCTTTGGGCGAAATCCTGCTTGCCGCTGATGGCCGCGGTTTGACGGGGCTTTGGTTTGAGGGGCAGGAGCACTTTGGCTCCACGCTTCTCAAAGAAGATCCCGAACATGTTGAAGGCGCCGATGCGGTTTCTGGTGCTGGCGGCATGTCTTCGGTGAATCCGACAAACGGTGCTGCCTCGTCGGTACTTGAGCGTTCTTGGGCTTGGCTGAATGCTTATTTTGCGGGGCAGGAGCCTCAGTTTACGCCGCCGTTGCATATGATTGGTACGGCGTTTCAGCGCGAGGTTTGGTTTGAGCTGCTTTCTATCCCGCGTGGCGAGGTCGCTACGTATGGTGAGATCGCCCAGCGTGTTGCGGCTCGACATCGTGTACCGGGAAACGAGGCACCCGTTGTGTCTCCCCGTGCCGTGGGGGCCGCGGTCGCTCGCAACCCTGTTTCGATTATCGTGCCGTGCCATCGCGTGGTGGCGGCCGATGGTTCGCTCAACGGATATGCCGGCGGGCTCGATCGCAAGGAGTGGCTACTTCGGCTCGAGGGTGCGTACGAGGAGTAACGCTCGAGTACTTTGCCTGAAGTAGCCGACTTCGACCAAAGCTCGCTCGAGTTCGCTTTGATCAGAGCACTTAAGACCCTTGTTTTCTGTCAATAGTGCTATCTGTTCGTTGATGGATATCCACGACTTCTGGTATTTCATTTAAGCCTCTTGATATAAAAAGAGCTGGAGTTGCGCATCGTTGAGAGGCTTTCCAGCTTTAGAGACATAAAATTATAAGATACGATGACCTGCGTCAAGGAAGCTGCCAGATGACCTTGGAGCGGCTGATTGCCTGGACTAAAACCTGATGCGCGGGGCGGCGCTCCACGCTATTCAGCGCGCTTGATAGGATGACGAACCACAGTCTTAAGTTTCTCCGGCGCACACTTGCGTGGATCGGAGAGATAGATTTCGTGATGTAAACGGGTGTCTGAGAAGTCGGGGACATAGCCCTGCTCGGTCGTGTATTCATGCATGGCGTTTACGGTCGCCGGTTCGTTGTCGTAGGGCCCGGTGTGCATGCATTGAACGCAGAGACCCTCGTCAACTTTAAGCAGCTCGACGGCGGAAAAGTCCAGTTTCTTTTTGGTTGTGGCTTCCGCGACCGCCCAGTCAAAGTCATCTCGGGTGACGAAATCGGGCAGGCGGATGCACGAGATAAAGTTGAAATCGTCCTTGCGTACATAATCGATGTCGCCGCTCGGGGAGTCTTGCCACCAGAAACCCTCGAGCGGCGGTACCACAAAGTCGAAATAGCCCTCGATACTCCTTGAGCCTTTCTTCGACATCTTGATGGTATAGGCGATGCCGTAAAGCAGCGGCAGGGCGTTTTGATACTCGCCACCTTCGGTATTTGGGTCGCCCTTTCCGCGAACGGCAACGTAGCTCATAGGCGGGACAGTTACGATACTCGGCTTGCTTGCAGGTTTGTAGAGCTCCTTGCATTCCTTCTTAAAGTCGAACGCCATGTTGGCCGCCTTTCTGCGTATTGGCCTGCTTAGATAGCCGAATCATATCATAGAAACGAACAGCTGTTCGAATGATTTGGCTGACAGATTGAGATGCGTGCGTTGTGTTTGGCGGTCGGCCTGACCCAATCGATGATTTCTCTGCCTCCCCGGCGTCTCATCTATAGCTTCCATTTCCCCATATAAAACCTGCCAAAATGAACCTGTCCCTTTTTGGTCGGTGCGAAATGGGTAATACTAAAGAGTTATCCGACCAGATGGGAACCGATCGATGGCCTATATCGAATTCAAAGACGTCATCAAGACATACGGCGAGGGCGACGCCCGCATTCACGCACTCGACGGCGCGAGCTTTACGGTCGAGCGCGGCGAGCTCGCCATCATTTTGGGTGCTTCTGGTGCCGGCAAGACCACGGCGCTCAACATTCTGGGCGGCATGGATACGGCGACTTCCGGCACCGTGACGGTGGACGGGCGCGATGTGAGCTCCGCTAACGAGGCGCAGCTCGTGGAATACCGCCGCGCCGACGTCGGCTTTGTCTTCCAGTTCTACAATCTGGTCCCCAACCTGACGGCGCTCGAAAACGTCGAGCTCGCGGCACAGATTTGCCCCGATTCGCTCGATGCCGAGCAAACGCTTCGTCAGGTTGGCCTGGGCGAGCGCCTCGCCAACTTCCCCGCGCAACTTTCGGGCGGCGAGCAGCAGCGCGTGTCCATTGCCCGCGCACTGGCCAAGAACCCCAAGCTTCTTTTATGCGACGAGCCCACGGGCGCGCTCGACTATAAAACCGGCAAGCAGATCTTGCAGCTGCTGCAGGATACCTGCCGCAAGCAGGGCATTACGGTCATCATCATCACGCACAACTCCGCGCTCGCGCCCATGGCCGATCGCCTGATCCGCTTTAAGAGTGGTCGCGTGGAGAGCGAGACGGTCCAGCAAAATCCCGTGCCTATCGAGACGATCGAGTGGTAGCGCCCATGGACCAGGACCGCCAAAACAGCCAAAACTATGATACGGAGCACGCGGGCCGCGACCGGGAGTTCGCGACCTACCGCACCGCTCAAAGCTCAAACGATATGGTGCCGACGGTTTTCCGCCGTGGTGTCTACCGCACGATTCGCGGCAGCCTCAAACGCTTCTTGTCCATCGTCGTGATCACCGCGCTCGGCGTGAGCGTGATGTGCGGCCTCAAGGCGGGTTGCGAGGATCTGTGCGATTCGGTCGACGCTTACTTTGACCAGCAGAATGTTTACGACATCAACGTGCAGTCGACCTATGGTCTGACCGATGACGATCTTGCTGCGATCCAAGAGGTCGATGGCGTCGAGACGGCCGAGGGCATCTATACCGAGACCGCCTACACCGCCGTGGGCACAACGCGCGAGCGCGTGGTCGTGCAAAGTCTCTCCAAGGAGAACATCGACCAGCCGGTGCTCGTGAACGGCGATTTGCCCGAGAGCGCCGATGAGGTCGCGGTGACTTCGAAGTTCCTGAAGGCTTCGGGCAAAAAGCTCGGCGATACGGTGAGTTTTGCCGCCAATGACGCGAGCTCGTCGAACCAAAGCGCCAAGGATCAGTTTGCCGCGGGCGATTACACCATTACGGCCGAGGTCCTCGATCCCACTGATGTGAGCTCCGACTCGACAGTCAACGCCTTTCGTGCTGCTTCGGCGGCAGACTATAAGTTCTATGTGAGCGAGGACGCCGCGACGTCTTCGTCCTATTCTGCAATCCACGTGGTCGATGAGGGGGCCAAGAGCCTCAACTCCTATTCGGATGCCTACGCGGCAAAGATCAATGAGGTCAAGGGCAATATCGAGAAGATCCGCGAGGAGCGTGAGAAGGCGCGCGCTCAGGAGCTGACTGTCGACACGCCGGCAAGCTTGGATGCGGCCGAGCGCCAGGCGAATATGCTCTTTGGGATTGAGCAGGACAACATCAATCGCATGGCAGAGGGCAGCGAGGAGCGCGTGCAAGCGCAGGCCGACCTGGACCAGCGCCGTGCCGCTGCCGACCAACAGTTTGCCGACGCCCGCGCCGAGCTTTCCGACCTGGGCGAATGCACCTGGTACATCCAGGACCGCGGCAATATCGCAAGCTACTCGAGCGTGGAGAGCGATAGCTCGTCAATTGAAGCCATCGCCACGGTGTTCCCGTTCATCTTCTTTATCGTCGCCGTGCTCATCAGCCTTACCACCGCCACGCGTATGGTCGAGGAGGAGCGCACGCTCATCGGCCTGTATAAGGCGCTCGGTTATTCGCGCGGACGCATCCTGTCCAAATACGTGGACTATGCGCTGTGGGCTTGTCTGATCGGCGGCGTGCTCGGCAACATCATCGGATTTGTGGGCCTGCCGCTGTTCCTGTTTACGGTGTTCGACGACATGTACTCACTGCCCCAGATGCTGCTTTCGTACGACATCGTGTCCTCGATCGTCTCGGTGGCGCTGTTTGCCGTGGGCGTGGTGGGCGCCACGATTATCGCCTGCCGCCACGAGATGGCCGAGACCCCAGCCTCGCTCATGCGTCCCAAGGCCCCGCGTGCCGGCTCGCGCATCTTGCTTGAGCGCATCGGCTTTATCTGGCGCCGCATGGGCTTTTTGAACAAGGTGGCAGCACGTAACCTGTTCCGCTACAAAAAGCGCGCCTTTATGACCATCTTTGGCATCGCGGGCTGTACGGCGCTTGTGATTTGCGGCATGGGCATTCGTGATACGTCGGTCGCGCTTTCGCCCAAGCAGTACGGGCATATCACACGCTACGATCTGCTGGCAGTTGCCAATCCCGACGATTTTTCGCAGACGTGCGCGGCGCTCGACGAGCGCAGCGCGGCCAAGGATTCCAACGTGACCGTGACTTCGACGCTGCCGATTATGACCGACAACGTCACCTTTACATTCGGCGGAAAGAGCGAGACCGTGCAGCTGATCGTGGTGCCCGATGACCGCACGAACGATCTGGACGACTACGTTCGCCTTGAGGATGAGTCCAAAGAACCGCTCGCCTTGCGTGACGGGGACGTGTGCTTGAGCAAGAGCTCGCAACTGGTGCTGGGGATTCAGCCGGGCGACACAGCACACGTCCAGGATTCGTCACTCAACGTCGCTAAGGTCAAGGTTAGCGACATCTCGCTCAACTATCTGGGCAATACGCTTTATATGACGCAGGGCACCTATGAGCGCGCGTTCGGTCGAAGCGTGCGCCTTAACGGCGTCTTTGTGCTGCTTAAGGGCTCATCTTCTGACCAGATTGCGTTTAGCAAGAAGATTAAGAGCGACGGTTGGCTCACCATCTCGAGCACGGCCGAACATTGGCAGAACTACGAGGCGAACTTTACGATTATCAATTCTGTCGTGGTGCTCGTGACCTTTATGGCGGCGTGCCTGTCGTTTGTGGTGGTGTTTACGCTGTCCAACACCAACATTTCGGAGCGCGAGCGCGAGCTGGCGACCATCAAGGTGCTGGGCTTCCGCCGTGGCGAGGTGCACCACTACGTCAACAAGGAGACGTTGATCCTCACGGCGATTGGCGCCGCGTTGGGCGTGCCGCTGGGCGGCCTGCTTGCCGAGAGCTTTACGTACATCCTGCAGATGCCGTCGCTGTACTTTGACGTCGAGGTCGAGCCGCTGAGCTACGCGCTTGCCGTGGTGCTTTCCTTTGGCTTTACGTTTATCGTCAACCTCGCTACCAATCGTACCCTCAACAAGATCGACATGGTCGGCGCCCTCAAGAGCGCCGAGTAGCCTGCCAAAAAGGGACAGGTTTATTTTGGCAGGTTTTATCTGGGCAAACGCCGGACAACCATTAGGTGGTCCGGCGTTTGCCCCGTTTTGCTGGGGATGTTTGTCGTTCAGTGCTCTTACTGGCCAATCCAGTGTCGCGCATAGCTCTTAATGTCCTCGGTAAAACCGTCAAGGTCGTCAAGGGTGATCACGCTGTCGATAAGCAAATTGGCTATCTCGCGGTGCATAGTGCTGCGGCGAATGTCGTTTGCAATTACGCCTGAGGACAGCTTGTCTCTATTGAGGCGCTCTTCTAGTGCCCAAAATCTACTGGACGCTTCGCTGTCGCCGTTCAGCATCTCAACGTACTGACCGATGAGCTTTTCCATATAACGTTCTTGCCATTGAGGAAGCATTTTCTTAAACAGCTTCCAGTCGCTTTCGGCTACGTCGCGCATATGTCCTCCGCTCGTCAAACGGGCTTTCCATTTGCCTTTCATTTTATTTGGTTTTCGCTTGCAGGCGCGGACGAGAGGCTCTCTTTAGCCTTCGAGATTGGGCTTGAATGGGTCGTATGCCACAAAACGGGCCTATCTACTACGTTTAATCGGATACCCTCAACTATGTCGGGAAAACGAAAAATAAAACCGCAGGTAGAAGGCCTGTCGATTTTCGAAAAAGGCGGTCATGGTTGGTCCCATCGAGTTAAACGTAGTAGATAGCCCCTTTTCTTGGCGCTCGGTCAGCTCGATGCTAATCTCCGTGCCGGAACTGACTCAGTTGTTTGTAAGTTGCGGTGATATACGGACTGTTTGGCGCTTTGGAGCCTCAAAACAGTCCCTATTTCACCGCAACTTAGGAGGGATGGTTCGGGGGAGTACTAGTTGGGTGCTGCTGTCGGGCTGGGATGGTTTAGGCTCGCTTGCGATGCTTCCATTGTTTACGGCACCAACGCATGAGTGCTTTTACGACCGGGATGGTGATGAGGATTACCCAGGCGGGATGGGGCTGCCCCAGGCAAAGCCACATATAGAGAAACCATGCAATGGCGGCTGCTGGATAAACGCCGTCAATCAGCTTGGACAGGCGGCGTCGATCGATAAAGTCGCCAAGCGCGTAATAGACGGGAATCAAAAAGACGAGGAAGAGTCCCGTAGCCCATGTGCCGTAGACAATGCCGAGCACCAGATAGGCGAGGGCGACAAGCGCGGGGAAGGGGAATTTGTTCCATGTACGTCCGACCTTGGTGTGGAAATGCTTGCCATGATGGTCGAGCTTGTCGTGTGCTTCCTTCCAGCTGGAAAACGTCTCGCCGTCGATGGTGACGGTGCCGTCGTCATTGGTGTGCACGCTATGTCCATCGTCCTCAAGCGTATCGATATGCAATCCGCCTGGCCCCACATGGACCTCTTCACCCTTGCGCTCGTTAGCTACATGAATGCCACTCCAGCCAACATGAACCTCTTCGCCTTTGTTGGGATCAATAACGTGGATGCCGCGCGCGAGGGAAATATCGACAAGTGGCTTATCGCTGCAATCAGCGTGCTCAGCAGAAGCCTCAGCCTCTTCAGCCTTATCTGAAGCTTTGGTGCCGGCGTCGCTGTCCTGTGCCTCATCATCAGCCTGCGAGTCGTCAGTGCTAGCCACCGCCTCCCCATACAGCAGCTCATCCAGCGACACGCCATACAGCGCGGCGAGCGCAATAAGGTTATCGGTATCGGGCGAGGATTCGCTGCGCTCCCATTTACTGACAGCCTGACGACTCACACCCAGCTGGGCGGCAAGCGCCTCCTGAGAAAGCCCGGCAGCCTTGCGGCGATCAACGAGCCGCTGCGCCATCGCAAGATCCATGACAGTTCCTTTCATGTGGTGATCGTAATCGAATGAGCCGAGTATGCCGAGAACAGCCAGTAGCGACCAGCATTTCTAGTTAGAATCTGCCCCAACCCTACCGCAACTACCGGTAGCAACCCCTAACGACCAGCCATTTCAGGACAAATGTCAGTGCAAGTAGCAGCCAAGAGCCCCCACTCAGTAAGTTGCGGTGGAATAGTTCCTAAATTCAGCCATTTGCGGGCTAAGCAAGAACTATTTCACCGCAACTTAATTTCAGACCAGACACCCGCAGCAAGAAGACGAATAGCCTCGGCCTCCCTAGTTGCCGCAGGAGGCCCCAGGGCTTACCTCCCAAATCTTTCCGCAGGACGGAAGGACCCCGCCGCGCGAAGCGCACGGCGGGATCCAGACATGTCCGAGGACGATTTGGGAGGTAAGCCCTGGGGCCTCCGATGGGGGCGGTTCCAGCCGAGGCTATTCGTCGCCGAAGCTGATGCCCAGCGCCTTGGCCTCGCGCACCAGATCGCTCTGGGGGTCGACATACTTGAGCTTGCCGGCGACATCCTCGAGCGGCATGTGGCACATCTTGCCGTCGCGCAGGGCGATCATGTAGCCAAACTCGCCGCGCAGGCAGCCAAGCGCGGCCTCGACGCCGCACTGGGTCGCAAAGATGCGGTCCTGAGCGTCGGGCTGGCCGCCGCGCTGCGTGTGACCGGGGATAGCGACGCGGGTCTCGCGACCGGTCTTGGCCTCGATCTCCTTGGCGATGTCGTAGACGATCGACGGGCTCGTGCGCTCGGCGAGCTTCTTCTTGTACTCCTTCTTGGACAGCGCCGCGTCTTCCTTGGAGATGGCGCCCTCGGCGACGGCCACGATGGTAAAGCGGCTGCCGGTCTCCATGCGATGCTCGATGGTCTTGATGACGTTATCCATGTCGTAGGGAATCTCGGGAATCAAGATGACATCTGCGCCGCCCGCGACGCCGGCATACAGCGGGATCCAGCCAACCTTGTGGCCCATGATCTCGATAACGAACACGCGCCCGTGACTCGACGCGGTGGTGTGGATGTCGTCGATGCACTTGGTAGCGACGTCGATGGCGCTCGTAAAGCCAAACGTCAACTCGGTGCCCCAGGTGTCGTTATCGATGGTCTTGGGCAGGGCGATAACGTTGAGGCCCTCTTCGCGCAGGCGGTTGGCGGTCTTGGTGGAGCCGTTGCCGCCCAGCATAAACAGGCAGTCGAGCTGCAGCTTGTGATAGGTGTGGACCATTGCGGGCACCTTCTCGACGCCATCGGCCTCGGGAACATCCAGGCGCTTGAACGGCGTACGGCTCGTGCCCAGGATGGTGCCGCCGCGGGTGAGGATGCCACTAAAATCGGCGGGCGTCATGACGCGGAATCTGCTGTAGATAAGGCCCTGGTAGCCGTCCTCAAAACCATAGATCTCGATAGGTTCTTCGCTATTGGTCATAAGCGTTTTGACGATGCCGCGCATGGTGGCGTTTAGTGCCTGGCAGTCGCCGCCACTGGTAAGAAGACCGATCCTAAGCATGATGAATCCTTCCGGGCAAGTTATAACATGCGCATAAGTTTACCCCCGCACACTGTTGATACGGGGGTAAAACGTGTTAGCTCAAGCGTATGGAAATGTAAACAACGTCAGGCGAGCGTAAGGCCGACGGGTCTGGCTCCTTACAGTGCGAAGGCGTCGACGTCGCCCCAGTGGCGGCGCAGCGTAATAGCGGCGGCGGGTTCGGTATTGTCAAAGACGACCGACCATTGCGTATTGCTGGTGATGTCTTCCGGATTGGGTTCTTGCGCTGCGGCGCGCAGGGCTTCCCAGACAATCGTTTCGTCCTGGGCACCGACATGGGCGTCAAGGACATCGGCGATCGCGACGGCGCGCTCTTTGCCATGGCCCAGCTCGCCATTCTTTTGGTTGGGCAGCACTTCGTCGCCATAGCAGGCGTAGAAGTTCGTAACCTGGCGTACGGGAGTCGCTTTGAAAGCGCGGTCCGGATCGCGCGGATCCCACTCTACTACGTGCGCGTCACCGGCGGCGTCGTTGATAAAGAAGTGGTAATCGCGTCCTGCCATGGCGTGCATGTCGTAGGCGGAAAGCAGGTCGACAGCTTCTTGCGTGGTGGCGGCACGGTCGAGCACCAGACGGATGGCGAGCGAGGTATTGATGACGGGACGTTGCGTGTCCTGGTCACAGGGCTTGGAATCCAGAGTGAGTACGGCAATGGACACGCCGCATTCGTTAACACCGTCGAGCTGGGCAAACGGGCCCATCAACGCCGCGGCGCGTCCGGCGACGGAGTCAAGCGGAGTGTTATCGCCCAGGTTGTTAAGGGCGGCAAGCCCGATGGAAGCATAGCCGCCGCGTGGGTGATTGCGCACCAGCAGCGCCGAGGTGTCGTCCTTAAAGTCGTAATTGCGACCGGTGCGCACGCGGCCTTCGGCATCTACGGCGACAAAAGCGCTGCAGGCAAACTGGGGCGCCTGGACATGTGCCGGCACACCGGGCAGCACCTGCGCCACCACGGCATCGATGTAGGCCTGGTCGTCGCGCACGCCAGCGGCGATGATGCGATCGAGATCGTAGTCGTAGGCGATGTCGATTGCGTACAGGTCATAGCCATCCGCGTAGCCGGTCAAGCGTTTGAGCGACGCGGCGGACTTGATTTGCTTGTGATAAACGATACCGGTGGCAGCGGCAAGGCCGACGGCGACTCCCGCGACACCGCAGGTGATGGCAATGTTACGTGGCTTCATGACGGCTCCTCTCGTCCTGTTAGCGCAATTGTCGCAAAAGGAGCGCGGGCATGATGGCTCAACTTGGTGAGTGGCGCGGAATTAAGCACGGAATGAAGAGTGCGGCGCTGGCGTGGCGGGGTATGCTGGAGGGGACCATCAACCCAGCGAAAGGGGAGAGCATGACGGATCAGGAAACGCCCGAGCGCGCGCATGTGACGGCCGATGATATCGAGGCCGCCAACGACCTTATCGACTTTATCGAGGCATGCCCCAGCATGTTCCATACGGCGGCGACCATTATGGCCGAGCTCGACGAGGCGGGCTTTACCTACCTGCCCGAGAATGCGGCGTGGGACATCGAGCCGGGCGGGCGTTATTACACGCAGCGCAACACCTCGAGCGTTGTTGCCTTTAAGGTGGGCGAGGACCTGGCCGCGACGTGGGGCGAGGACGGTGTTGCCGGTGACTATCATTTTCAGCTCACGGCGTCGCACAGCGATTCTCCGACGTTTAAGGTCAAGGCCGTGCCCGAACTTGACGGTGCGGGCGAGACGCTGCGTCTGAACATCGAGGCCTACGGCGGCATGATCGACTACACTTGGTTCGATCGCCCGCTGGCGCTCGCGGGCCGCGTACTGGTGCGCGAGGGCGACCGTATCGAGAGCCGTTTGCTTGCTACCGAGCGCGAGGTCGCTATCATTCCGAGCCTTGCCATCCACATGAACCGCGGCGTTAACGAGGGCTTTGCTCCCAACCGAGCCGTCGACCTGTGCCCGCTCATCAGCGCCGGCGAGCTTAAACAGGGAGATTTTGACGCACTGATCGCTGACGAACTGGACGTTGAACCCGAGCAGATCCTAGGTCGCGATCTGTTCCTGGTCAATCGTCAGGATGCGCGCATTTGGGGCTGGGCCGACGAGTTTATCTCGACGCCCAAGCTTGACGACCTGGCCTGCGCCTATACCTCGCTGCAGGCATTTTTGGGTGCCGAGAATGCGCATGACATCTCGGTCTTCTGCTGCTTTGATAACGAGGAGGTTGGCTCCGAGACCAAGCAGGGCGCCATGTCGACGTTCTTGGCCGACGCGCTGCGCCGCATCAACGGATCGCTGGGCTTTGACGACGAGTCGTACCATCGCGCACTTGCCGCCTCGATGCTTGTGAGCTGCGACAACGCGCATGCCGTGCATCCCAACCACGCCGAGAAGTGCGACGCCCGCAATCAGGTTGTGCTCAACGGCGGTATCGTTATCAAGGAAGCCGCCAACCAGCATTACTGCACCGATGCCTTTAGCCGCGCAGTGTTCCAGGCTATTTGCGATGACGCCGACGTGCCCACGCAGGCCTTCGCCAACAAGAGCGATATGGCGGGTGGCTCCACGCTCGGCAACCTGTCGAACATGCAGGCGAGCATGCATGCCGTGGACGTGGGCCTGCCGCAGCTGGCCATGCACTCAAGCTACGAGACCGGCGGCGTACGCGACGTGATGTACGCCATTCGCGCCCTCACGGCTTTCTACGAGCGAAACCTAACCATCAACGGCGCCGAAAGTGTGGAGCTCTAAAACCTGCTAAAAGGGACAGGTTTATTTTGGCAGGTTTTATCTGGACGAATGCAAAGGGTGAAACCGAACTAGATCGGTGATACGTAGCCGCCGAGGTGCAGTGTGCCTCGGCGGCTTTTTGTGTACAGAGTACGGCTAATGCTTATAAATGCTATACATGCTTTACGTATCTACCATAGAGTTTTATGATGATTGTAAAGTATTAAGGAGAGGTCATGACCACAACAGCCGCTCAGATCAACGTACGTCTCGATGCCGATCTTAAAAGGAGTGGGGACGCCGCTCTCTCCAGGGCCGGTATGACGCCGAGCCAGGCGGTGCGAGCGCTCTGGCGGCTTGCAGCGTCGCTGGCCGATCGCCCCGGTGCGCTCGAGGATATCCTGCTGCCTAGTCGTGCCCGGGCGGAACAGCGCGAGCGCGAAAAGGCCGCCAAACGTAAGCTCGAGCTCATGGATCAGGGGTCGAAGCTGTTCGCTGCCGCTTGCCGTGAGTCGGGAATCGATATGGTCAAGGCTCAGCCATCGGACGACGAAGAGCTCAAACGGAATGCCTATGCGGATCGCTATGGCGAGGAGATGAGCTGGCTCTATGAGTGAGGCTCCAAGGCGCATCTTGGTTGACACCAACGTGTGGCTCGATTACTTCATTCCCCAGCGACGTGGTCGTTCGGTGGCGATTGAGTTTTTACGCGATGCATGCACGGCGCAGGTGGATTTGCTGTATGCGGCGACATCGTCCAAAGACCTGTTCTATTTGATTTCAAGCGAACATAAGGCATGGTATCGGCGCGAGCATGGCTCACTATCCCAAGACGCCGCCGTGGCGGCGACATCACTTGCATGGGATTGCCTCGACGTGTTGTCGCAACTTGCCACGCCGGTACCCTGCGACCTGAGTGACATATGGATGGCGAGCAAGCAGCGTAATCTCCATAGCGATTACGAAGACGATTTAATCATCGCTGCGGCAATGCGCGCAAAGGCAGATCTCCTGGTCACCAACGATGCCAAACTCTGTTCACACGCACCCGTCGCAGCAATGAGCGTAGAAGACGCAAAGAATTACTTAGCAACGCTCTAGCAATTTGAAGACCCCACAGGTTGGCCAAACGGCAGGTTCGCAGCGTCGACCGGTCCGCCGTTCGTTAGAACGGCGGAACCCTAATGTTCGATCCAGCAGCGGAGGGTCTCGCCGGCCTGCAAGTGACGCAGGTTCTCCGCTGCGATGTCGACGACGTTGTTGAGCGTGGCGGCTAGGTGGAACCAGCCGGAGACGTGTGGCGTGATGAGCATGTTGGGCGCATCCCACAACGGGCTTGTCGCGGGCAGCGGCTCGGGGTCGGTGACGTCGACCGTGGCACCGGCGAGATGACCCGACTCCAGGGCGGCAACCAAGTCGTCGGCGACCACAAGGTCGCCGCGGCCGCCGTTGGCAAAGAAGGCGCCCGGTTTCATCGCGGCGAAGAACTCGGCGTTCGCCAGGCCGCGGGTCTCGGGTGTGCTGGGCATAAAGGATGCGACGATGTCAGCCTCGGCCAGGCGCTCGGACAGGGCGTCCATGCCGTCCATGTCCTCAAACACAATGGGATAGACGAGCGGATGGCGCTTGATGCCGCGGACGTGCGCGCCCATGCTGCGGCAGAGCGTGGCAAAGTGGCCGCCGATATCGCCCGCGCCCAGCACCAGCACGTTGGCATTTTTGAGCGAGGTGACCGGGCCCAAGTCCTCCCAGCGATGCTCGCGCTGCAGGTCCTGGTAGCCGGGCAGGTGCTTCATCATAGACAGCACCATGGCAAACATGTGCTCGCTTACGGCTTGGCCGTAGGCGCCCACCGAGCAAGACAGTTTGGCGTCGGCCGGCACGGTGCCGGCGGCAAGGTAGTCGTCATAGCCGGCGGTCTGCAATTGCAACAGTTGGAGATGCTCGCATGTCGTGAGCATGTCAGGGTCGATGTTGCCCAGGATCGCGTCGGCATCGGCGATCTGCTTGCGCGTGGCGGTGTCGGCGCTCGTGTAGATAAAGTCCTCGCCCGGAGCGCTCGACTCGAGGATCGCGCGATGGCGGTCGTTGACGGGCAGCAAAACCAGGATGTTCACAAGCAGTCATCTCCGCTCAGCCTGCCAAAAAGGGACAGGTTTATTTTGGCAGGTTTTATCAGGCAAAACGTTCAAATAAAACGCCGGATGCAAGACGAGCGTGCCCGTCAGCATCCGGCGCATCTGCGGCTACCAGCTCAGCAGCTCGTAGCCGTCCTCGGTCACCACGAGCTGTACCTCGCACTGAGCCGAATCGCTGCCGTCCTTGGTGCGCACGCACCAACCGTCACCCTTGCTAATCTTGATGTCGGGCGCTCCGGCGTTGACCATGGGCTCGATGGTAAAGACCATACCCGGGGCCATGATGGTGTCCACATCGGGCGCCTCGGTGGTAAAGCCTACAAACGGGTCCTCGTGGAACTCCTTGCCAATGCCGTGTCCGCCGTACTCGCGCACCACGCTAAAACCGGCGTTCTCGACCGTCTTTTGCACGGCCTCGGCCATAACGGACAGCGGAAGCCATGGCTTGACGGCTGCCAGACCCGCCTCCACGCTGGCGCGGGTGACGTCTACCAGGCGCTGGCGCTCGGCAGAGACCTCGCCGATGCAGAACATGCGGCTCGAATCACTAAAGTAGCCGTCCAGGATCGTGGAGCAGTCGACGTTGATGATGTCGCCCTCGTGCAGCACGTCCGTATCGCAGGGGATACCGTGACAGACCACATCATTGATCGAGGTGCACACACTCTTGGGGTAGCCCTCGTAGTTGAGGTCGGCCGGCGTGCCGCCGTGCTCGACGGTGTAGTCGTAGATCATCTGGTCGATCTGGTTGGTGGTCATGCCCGCGGCGATGTGCTCGCCTACGTAATCGAGCACGCCCACGTTGATGGCGGCCGAGCGCTTGATGCCCTCGATATCGGCGGGCGTCTTGTAGAGCGTGCGGGGCAGAACCTCCCAGCCCTCTTCCCACAAGCGCTCGAGGCGCTCATCAAAGGTGCTATGGCATTTCTTATATTTTTTGCCGCTGCCGCACCAGCAAGCGTCGTTGCGGCCGGGCACGGGTCCTTTGTCAAACATGGCTAACTTCCTTTCATCCGCAGCTAGTATAGCCCACCCACGCGTCCATATAAGTTGCGGTGATATAGTTCCGATTTAAGCGGTTTAACAGCATAAATAGGAACTATATCACCGCAACTGATGGAGCGGGATGGCGGGCACTGGCTGCTGCGTGGTTTTGCTAGTAGCTCACCTGGCAGGGAATGCCGAGGGCGCGCACGCGCGCGGCAATGGCGTCGAGCACCTCGGGCGCCGCTTTGGCAAGGCCGGCGACCGGTGTCTCGCGCGCCACCGTGTAGATGGTCGCTTCTTGTGGGCGAATGCGCTCAAGCGCCGCGAGCCAGGGGGCGACGTACTCCTCGCCGGTGTTGTCGATGAGCTTGCCCTGATACTCGCCGTTCAAAAAGATCGTCTGGATAATAACGTGACCGTCAAAGCTTGCGAACGTCTCGATCTGGTGCTCTACATCGTAGGGGCCAACGGGCTGGTCGAGCAGCTGGATAAACGCCGAGTCGGCGGTATCGAGCTTAAGAATGTTGTCGTCGACCATCATGAGCGCGTCGTGCACCTCGGGGCGGTCGGCGCGCGTACCGTTGGAGAGCACGGCGATTTTGGAGTTTGGGGCAAGCTCGTCGCGCAGCGCGACGGCGCCGGCGATGGCCTGCGGAAACTCCGGTGCGGCGGTGGGCTCGCCGTTGCCTGCGAAGGTGATCACATCGGGGAGTTCGCCCTCGGCTGCCATCTCGCGCAGCTTTGCCTCGAGCGCGTCGAGTACCACGGCAGCTGTGTTGTGCGGCTCATGGCAGGGGCGCTCGGCGTTGAGGCCGTTTTCGCAGTAAATGCAGTCGAACGTGCAGATTTTGCCGCTGGCCGGCATCATGTTGACGCCGAGCGAGAGACCAAGGCGACGGCTGCGAACGGGCCCAAAGATGGGGCTGGCATTCAAAAACGTAGACATAGGCATATGCTCCTCAAGACAATTGTGCCTAAGCATAGCATCGGCTCCAAAGCAAGGTGCGGGCTCTTGCTTTACAAGTTTCGTTTTTTCACGTCGCTCATTATGCCGTGCCATGAAAAGCCTCGGGTCGGGTACAGTTAATCTGTTAACAAGGCGTAAGGCAATGCGGGTCCATCCAACCGCACTGACGTGCAACTGGATGAGCATTGATGATGGGGGCGCAACATGGATTTTACGGTCGAGAATGCGGGCACCACGATTGCCTGTCGCGAATATGCCGGCCCGGATGTGTCGCCTGATACTCCTGCCTTGGTGTGCGTGCACGGCGCTTGTGTCGACGGCACATTTTTTGACGGTATCGCTTGTGAGCTCAGCCGCAACTACCGCGTAATTGCCTACGACCGCCGCGGCTGCGGTGGCAGCAGCGATGCGGCAGACGGCAGCTATGATCTTGCCGCTCAGGCCGCCGACCTGCAAGCCGTGATCGAACACGTTGGCGCTCCGGCAAATGTGCTTGCGCATAGCGCCGGTACGTTGGTGGCGCTGGAGCTTCTTCGCACCGAACCCCATCTCGTCGCCCGTGTGATTCTGCATGAGCCGGCTGTGTCGGCCGAAGGCGTCGGTATGGGCGCAGCTCCGGTTTTGCTCGATATGATTGCGGCTGGAAAGGTTTCAAGGGCGCTCCGGCTTTTCTTGGGAGCTCTCGGCGACTTGGACCCCGAGGCTCCTGGGACGACCGAAGCGGAAGTCAAACATGCCCTGCGCAATGGTCGTTGCTTTATGGCCAATGAATACGGAACAAATATGACATATGCTCCCGACTGGGAGCGCGCCCGCGCGTCAAAGGCGGTGTCGGCCGTGTTTTTGGGCGAGCTTTCGGTCGATACACCTCGCGAGGCTGGTACGCGAGCGGCTGCCGAATATCTCGATTGCCCCCTTGTGACGATCCCGGGCGCGCATAACGGTTTGCGCGATCGCCCCGTTACGGCGGCAAACGCCGTTTGCGATGTCTTGGAGCGTTAGCACGCTCGATGACCTGCGGGGAGAGGGGCTGTTAGCGTTTCGTCATTGTTAACGAATGCGCCCATAACCGCGCGCCCGCGGCTCCGTTACCGCCGTTTGCCAGGTCATAAAAATGTAACGATAATCGCGCGTTTGCCTTCAGCTGTTAGATGTTACCCTTGTACCAATTGATATGCACCGTTGCCGTGCGTAACGATAGGAAGGGCCCCATATGCTCAATAATCACGAGGTCAATCTAACCGACGAGGAGGCTGCCGCCGAGGTCGCCCGCGTCGCGAAGACCTACCCCGTGGTGCGTTTGTTGTCGGCCGATCAGATTAAGAGCGAGCCTAACTGCTTGTTCGCCGGCGATCGCTGCCCTTGTCTGCGTCAGTCGAGTCTTGAGGCCTTGGCAGGTTCCGATGATGTATCGGAGCAGCTGCTCAATGATGGTACCGAGTACCGCGCTCGCCTGCGCCCTCTGAAGGTCGAGGGCGAGCCTCACGTCCTGCTGATGGTGCGTCCGATCGATGAGCAAGAGGCTGCAGAAGAGGACCTCGTCTACACCGACGTGCTGACGAGTGTGCGCAATCGCCGATATTACGAGGAAAAGCTCCGTAGCGCCCGCATGAATGCCGGCGTTGCGGTGATCGACCTTGATGATTTTAGGGTCTTCAACGATACGTGTGGCCGTCATGCCGGCGACCTTGCGCTCGGTGCTGTGGCGACAGCCATACGCAGCGGAATTCGTTCGACTGACGAGCTTGTACGCTATGGCTGCGACAAGTTTGTGGTCGTCATGCCCAATATTCCCTCCGATGACTTCACTCGTCGCCTGCATCAGGTGTCCGATGCCGTTCATGCCACGATTGTTCCGGGCCATGAGTACGTGAGCTTGACGGCATGTGTTGGCGGTGTTCGCATTCATGGCGAGACGGTCGATGAAGGAGTTGGCCGCGCTGTCCAGTTATTGAGCCGCGCTAAGGCAAAAGCCGGTACGGTCGTGACCGATGCCGATTCCATCGAAGCCTTCCAAAGCGAAAAGCCTTTGGTGCTTATTGTCGATGACTCCGAGATGAACCGAGCCATTCTCAACGAGATGCTCAAGGACGAGTATTGCATCCTCGAGGCCGACAACGGTCGTACGGCGCTCGACATGGTCGACCGCTATGGCGATGAGTTGTCGCTCGTGCTGCTGGATATTGTCATGCCGGGCATAAGCGGCTTTGAGGTGCTGGCCGATCTGTCGCGCCGATCGGGTATCGACAATCTGCCTTTCATCATGATTTCGAGCGAAGATTCCGATGATATGGTTCTGCGCGCGTACGAGCTGGGCGCCTCGGACTATATCAACCGCCCGTTTGACTCCCGTGTCGTGCGCCGCCGTGTAAGCAACACCATCCGCCTATACGCCAAACAGCGCCGCCTGACGAGCCTGCTGTCCCAGCAGTACAACGAGCGCGTCAAGAACAGTCGCATGCTCATCGACATCATGGCCGGCGTCATGGAGCTTCGCAACGGCGAGAGCGGCAGGCACGTTACGAACATCGAGAAGCTGACCGAGCTGCTGCTTGACTGTCTGGTCCAGCGTAGCGACACAATCTCCCTTGACAATGAGGAACGCTCTACGATTGCCCTGGCTTCGGCGCTGCACGATATCGGCAAGATGTCGATTGACGATGCGATTCTCAACAAACCCGGGCGCCTTACGCCCGAGGAGTTCGAGATTATGAAGGCGCATACCACGTTGGGCGCCGACATGTTGCTTGAGCTGGGCCGCCATCACGTCGGCAATGCGCTTATGGAATATGCGTACCAGATTGCGCGTTGGCATCACGAGCGCTGGGACGGCAAGGGTTATCCCGATGGCCTTAAGGGCGACGAGATTCCCATTGCCGCGCAGGTGGTTTCGGTGGCCGACGTGTATGATGCGCTGACGAGCGTGCGTGTGTACAAGGACGCTATCCCGCACGAGGAAGCAATCCAGATGATCCTGGACGGTAAGTGCGGTACCTTTAACCCGCTGTTGCTCGACTGCCTGCTCGAGGTGCAAGACCGTATTGCCGAGACGTTGGCACGCCCCGCCGATGTTGTCGCGTTTCCCACGATTTAGTTTGACCAAAGGAGTTTTTAACCCATGATTTCCATGCGTGAGGCGTATGAGAAGATCGGCGCTAATTATGATGACGCGTGCGCTCGGCTGATGGGCGAGGAAATGCTTAGTCGCTTTGCCCTCAAGTTTTTGGATGACGAGAGCATGGACAAGCTGGAGGCTGCCATGGCGGCGGGAGACGCTGAAGGTGCGTTTATGGCAGTGCATACGCTCAAGGGCGTGAGCCAGAACCTGGGATTCGATAATCTGTACGAGCCGGCGGTTGTGGTGACCGATGCGCTGCGCGGCGCCGATGCCGTTGACGGCGCACGCGAGGGAATGCATGCACTGCAGCAGCAATATGCGGCTACGATGTCGGCCCTGCGCGAAGCGGCTGAATAAGAGCTTGCGAGCCTTGGGCTGTGTGCCTGCCGCATATAGGCAAAAGGGTGCCCCGCCGGACCATGTGGTCGGCGGGGCACCCTGTCTGTTGTGCGGTTCGCGAGCTAGCGGGCCTGCTTTACCTTGGCCGCTGCCTCGACAAACGACTTCCACAGGTTAAAGTCGGTCTCGAGCGTCATCCACGTGTACTCAGGATGCCATTGCACGCCCAGGCAGAATGGCTGGCCTTCGACCTCGATGCACTCGGGAACGCCGTCGGTTGCCTTGGCGACCAAGCGCGTGCTTTTACCCAGACGATCGACGCAGCAGTGATGTGCCGAGTTGGTCTGGATCAGCCTGTGCCCGCCAACCGCGCGCTCCAGCAGCGAGCCCGGCACGACCTCGACGGGGTGCACGGGATCGTTGAGTACGTGGGTATGGCGCCACTGCGTGCGGCCCTCGCGCGCACCCAGGCTCGGCACGTCCATGCACAGGGTGCCGCCGGTGGCGACATTGAGCAGCTGCGTGCCTCGGCAGGTGGTAAAGAGCGGCTTCTTGGCGCGAAGCACCTCGTTAACCAGCTTAAACTCAAAACGGTCGCGAATCTCGCAGCACAGCGTGGGGTCGTAAGGACGCTCGTCGCCCCAGCGTTTGGGGTTGACGTCCGGGCCGCCGGGAATAGCGATACCGTCAGCGATTTCCACGTAATGACGGATAACATCGACGTCTTCGGTAATAGACATCTGCAGCGGCAGGCCACCGGCGGCAAGGATGGCATCGACAAAGACACTTGCGATTTCCTCGTTGGGGGAGAGCGTCTCGCTCAAAAACGGTTTTGCCTCTTCCCAACGCGGCGCGACGAGGATGAGCGGACGGTCGCCGGGGGCAACGTCGACGTGCGGGGTGTATGACGATGAAGTACGAGTTCCGATCATAGGTGTAACTTTCGAGTTTGGATGGTCATGGCGAGCGAACATGGCAATTGAGCTAGTGGCCCTTAATGGAGTTGAGGAAGTCCTGGGCGCGCTTGGTCTGGGGGTGGTCGAAGAACTCGTCGGGCGTGCCGGTTTCCACGATCTGACCGTCGGCCATAAACACGACGCGGTCGGCTACGCGGCGGGCGAAGTTCATCTCGTGCGTGATGACGATCATCGTCATGCCTTGCTGGGCCAGACGGACCATGACCTCGAGCACCTCGTTGATCATCTCGGGGTCAAGGGCGCTCGTGGGCTCGTCAAAAAGCATGGCCTTGGGTTGCATGGCAAGTGAGCGGGCGATAGCTACGCGCTGTTGCTGGCCGCCCGAGAGCTGTGCGGGCACCTTATCGGCCTGCTCGGCAACGCCCACGCGGCCCAGCAGGTCCATGGCACGCTCGCGGGCCTCGTCCTTGGAGACGCCCAGCACGTCGACCGGTCCCAGCATGACGTTCTGCAGTACGGTCATATGCGCGAACAGGTTGAACTGCTGAAACACCATGCCCAGCTCGGCACGCATGCGGGCAAGATCCTTGCCTTCCTGCGGCAGGGGCTCGCCCTCGATGAGGATCTCGCCCGAGTCGATGGTTTCCAGGCGGTTGATGGTTCGGCACATGGTCGACTTGCCCGAGCCCGAGGGGCCAATCACCACGACGACCTCGCCGCGGTCGACCGAGAGATTGATGTCGTTGAGGACGTGCAGATCGCCATAGTGCTTATCGACGTGTCTGAGCTCGATCAGCGGCTGATTGCCGGTGGAAGAGGTGCTCTGTGCCATGTGCTCGGCTCCTTATGACTCGAAATGGTAAAGCGTTAGCGGATGATGGTCGCGCCGGTCTTGTGCGAAACGTAGACAGCAGCCTTGTTAATCGCGACGTTGATGAGGATATAGATGACCGCGATAACCAGGTAGACCGACACGAGGGCGTCGTAGTTGGTAATGAGCACGCGGGCGTTTTGCATGAGGTCGGGGTAGCTCACCACATAGGCGACGGTGGTGTCTTTGACTACGACCACAAGCTGCGAAATCAACGACGGAATGATAAACCGAATGGCCTGCGGCAACACGATTTTAAAGGTGATTTTAGCTTTGGAGAGACCGAGTGCCTGGGCGGCTTCGACTTGGCCGCGCGGTACGGCGTTGACACCGGCACGGAAGATCTCGGCGAGTACGCCGGCGGCAGCGAGCGCGACGGGAAGCGTGAGCATCCAAAACGACGGCAGCGCGATCTTGTACTGGGGCAGCACCAAAAAGAAGAAGTAGATGAACAGCAGGCTCGGCACGCCGCGGAAGAAATCCGTGAGCACGCGGCAGACCAGCTGCAGCGGCTTAATGTCGCTGGTACGGCCGAGCATAAGGGCTAAGCCCAGCACCAGCGCGATGGCGCCGGCGGTGAGTGCGACTTTAACGGTGCCCTCAAAGCCGGCAAGCAGGAACTTCCAGGTGGTGAGGTGCGTAAAGAAATACCAATAGTGGACCGAAAGCTGGCCGGTCACATAAAAGCGCTGCAACACGAGGGCGAAGAGCACGGCGACGGCAACAAGCGAGATGGCGGTGCCGATGCGAATCTTGGCGCGCATTTTGGGGCCGGGAGCCTCGTAGAGCGCATCGCGCATGGTGAGCGCGGAGGTGGAGTGCTTGCTCATCGGAGGATCCTCACCTTCTTATCAATGTAGTTGCCAATGTGGCTCACCACAAAGGCCGTGCCCAGGTAGCCGAGTGCCGAGATAAAGAACGCGGCGACGCCGCCGAGCGAGCGGGTATTGATGTAGCTCACCACGCCGGTGAGCTCTTGCGGCTTAAGCGGCACCTGACTGCCCAAGGCAGTGGTGAGCATGACGGCGATAAAGAGGTTGGTCATGGGCAGCACGCTCGAGCGCAGCGCCTGCGGAATCACGATCTTGGCGAGGATGCGGTTAAAGCTCATGCCCAGCGAGCGGGCGGCTTCGACCTGACCGACGCCGACGGTGTTGATGCCGCTCATAAAGTTCTCGGAGCCAAAGGCCGAGCCCAAAAGGACCGTGGCGACGATAACGCAGGTGCGGTAGGGCAGAACGATCTTAAGCGGCGGCAGCGCGTAGACGACGATGATGAGCAGCGCGATGCCGGGGATGTTACGGAAGACCTGGACATACAGGTCGCCAAAGACGCGCAGCGGCTTGAGCGGCGACACGCGCATCACGGTGACGGCGACGGCCAGCACCATGGCGATGGCAAACGACTCAAGCGTCATGCCCCAGGTTGCTAGCAGGGCGTCGATATAGTTCTGGCCATAGAGCGACCAAAGCTCGGAGAGACTCATGCGGACCTCCTGCCGATAAGGAAAGGGGCTCCCGTGTGTACGGAAGCCCCGACAACTCAGTGAGAAAACAGTTTACCGCAATAAAGCGCATCATGCGTTTCCATATGGTTTCGTTGCGGCCGTTACCAGGCTTGCTGCCTAGGCGCCGATCTCGGGCAGCTCGGGAACATTGGTGTCGCCCGTACGGTCGCCGATGCAGATCTGCCACAGCTCGGTCCAAGTGCCATCGTCCTCAATCTTCTTAAGGAAGTCGTTGACAAAGGCGACACCGTCGGAATCGAGCGGCAGACCGATGCCATAGGGCTCCTTGCTGCCGAAGGGCTTGCCGGCGATCTTGTACTTACCGGGCTCGCGGACCAGGGCGCTCTGCTGCATGTTGTTATCGATGACGTAGGCATCGACGCGGCCCTGCTGGAGTGCCTGGCGGGCCTCCTCGTCGGTCTTGAACTCCTGCTGGCTGGCCTTGGGAGCGAACTCCTCCAGGATGGCAGGGCCGTTGGAGCCGGACTGGACGGCGACGTTCTTGTCGGCCAGGTCGTCGACGCTCTTGATGTCGTCGTTATCGGCGAGCACCAGGATGGCCTGCTGGGTGTAGTAGTAGGGGCCGGCGAAGGAGACGAGCTTCTTGCGCTCATCGGTAATGGTGTAGGTGGCAAAGACAGCGTCGACCTGGCCGTTCTGCAGGACAGACTCGCGCGTGTCCGAGGTCACCTGGGTGATCTCGACCCTGTTCTCGCCCAGAATGTAGTTGGACAGGAGCTGTGCGATGCCGGCGTCGAAGCCGCGGGTCTGACCGTCCTTCTCGTTGAGGAGGGAGAAGAGCGTGGAGGTCTGAACGCCACCGATCTTAAAGACGCCGGCGTCCTTGACGGCCGTGGCCCAGGTGCTGGCGGCGATGGCGTCGTCATCGGCCTTGGGGCCGTCGTTGACGAGCTTGTCGAATGCCTTGGCATCGAGCGTGGCGGAAACCTCGGTATCCTCGGAGCCCTTGGGGGAGCCGGCGGCGGAACCCTTGTCGGCCTCGGCGCTGGTGTCGGAGCAGCCGGCAAGACCAAGGCCGGCGACGGTTGCGAAGGTGGCGGCAACGAAGCCGCGGCGGTCGAGAACGACCTGCTGGGAGAGGTTCTTGCTCATGGTAGAACACCTTTCTCAATAAAATCCCTAGCGGTTGAGTAGAGTTATACCCTATCGCGCTCAAATGGGTCAACACGAAATAACTCAGAAACATACTTACCTTATGGGTAATTCTACCTACCAAAAAGGGACAGGCACCTTTGTGGTGGTTCTGACCGATGCAGCGGCATGCCTTGCTGTTTTGTCTCGATCTGTAACATTTGCAGCCATTTTTGCCGAGTGACTGTTACAGATCGAGATTTTCTCTTCAGGGGAATTCGAATGTCTCGATCTGTAACAGTTAGACGGTCAAAAGGTCCCTATCTGTTACAGATTGAGACAAAGGTCAGGGACTAAGACGTCTTGTCTAGATCTGTAACAGTTAGACGGGAATTCGGGCCATGGATGTTACAGATTGAGATAATCGCGTCGCGAAAACAAAAACCTCCGCAGGGGTGCTTCCCTTGCGGAGGTTTTTTACTCGTTGAGTAGCCTTACGGCTTCGGCTGCCATGTTCTCGACCGTCATGCCGTTCTGGGCGAGCAGCTCGTTGGGGTCGTAGCGGTCGGGGAAACCCTTGGCGATGCCGAAGGTGCGCGTGCGCACTGGCGTGCAGGCCAAGTAGCACGCGACGCGCTCGCCCCAGCCGCCGTCCAAGATGCCGTCCTCGAGGGTGACAACAACGCGATGCTCGGCGGCAAGGCTATCGAGGAACTCACGGTCGAGCTCGGCTGCAAAGCGAGGGTTGACGAGCGTGGCCTCGATGCCGTACTCGGCAGTCAGACGGTTTGCCACGCGCTCACCCAGCTCAAAGAAATCGCCAAGCGCGAGCACGGCAACGTCGCGGCCCTGACGCACCACGTTGTAGCGAACGGCGCTGTAGCCGGTGTCTTCGGCGGGCGCAAGGTCGGGGCGGCTTACCAGGCCGATGCCCGGTACGCGAATCGCCACAGGATGCTCGCGATGGTCGAGCGACCAGCTCAGCATGGACAGGTATTCCTCCATGCAGGAAGGCGCCAGGTAACGCATATTGGGGAGAGCGCCCAGCATGGAAATATCAAAGAACGAAAGATGCGTCTCGGACGTGGTGCCAAAGATCGACGCACCAAACACCAGGATGGTTGCGGGGGCGTCGTTGAGGCACAGGTCGTGCCACAGCTCGTCGTAGGCGCGCTGCAAAAACGTGCCGTACACACCAAAGACTGGCTTGGCGCCCGAGCGCGCAAGCGCGGTGGCAAAGGTCACAGCGTGCTCCTCGGCAATGCCCACATCGACGAACTGTTTGCCGGCGGCAGCGCGAAGCTCGGGTGTAAAGCCCATGATGTAGGGCGTGGCGGCCGTGATGCCAACGACCTGCGGATCGCGCTCGATGGCGGCGCTGAGCGCCTCGCCCGTAATGTCGGCATAGGTGCGCGGCGCAGGCTCGCTCGGATGGCCCGGGCAGAGCTTGCGTCCAGTTGCCATGTCAAACGGACCCACATGATGCCAGCGCTCGGGATCGTTCTGGGCTGGCTCAAAGCCCTTGCCCTTGGCGGTGGAGACGTGCAGCACGATGGGATGATCGATATTGCGCAGCTCCTGCAGCGTGTCGACCAGGGCCAACACATCGTTACCAGCGTCCAGATAGCGGTAGTCGAGCCCCATCGCGCGGAAAACGTTGCGCTCACAGGTGCCGTTGCTGGCGCGCAGCTCGGCCAGATTGCGATACAGGCCGCCATGGTTCTCGGCAATGGACTGGTCGTTGTCGTTGACGACGATGATTAAGTTGCTGTCGAGTTCGGCGGCATTGTTAAAGCCCTCAAACGCCAGGCCGCCCGAAAGCGAGCCGTCGCCAATGATGGTAATGACGTTATACGTGTCACCCGCTAGGTCGCGCGCGTGGGCAAGGCCGCAGCCCAGGCTCACCGAGGTCGAGGTATGCCCCATGGCAAACAAGTCATGCTTGGACTCGTCGGGATTGGCAAAGCCGGAAGCCTCACCATAACGCTCCGGATCGATATAAGTGTACGCGCGACCGGTCAGCGCCTTATGGGCGTAGGTCTGGTGCGAAACGTCAAAGACAATCTTGTCGATGGGGGAGTTAAACACGCGATGGAGCGCGACCGTGAGCTCAACGACGCCTAGGTTGGGGGCAACGTGTCCGCCGACAGCGGCGGAGCTTTCGAGGATGGCGTGGCGAATCTCGTCGCAGAGCTGCGGGAGCTCGGCACGATTAAGAGCCTTGACGTCCTCGGGCGTTGTCGTTTGCGTAAGCAGCATCGTTGTGGGTTACTCCATGCGAATCGAGCGCCGGCGCTCCCTCGGCCGGCACAATTGCACAAGACAGTCTCGCACATTTTGGCGTTTGATATGTGACGGCGGCGCGGTAATTCGCCAACTGGTGGGGCAAAACGTTTTGTCCGATGCCATACTGATGTGTTCCATGATGTTTTTATCGATTGTGCGCAGGCCGTGGCTTGTCGCCGTGAGTCGCTGGAAGGAGGCAGCATGTCCGATGCCGTTCGTGCCGAGAAAGTCGCGCGCGAGGTAGACCATGCTGCCCGTCAACTGGCACAGGCGGGCCGTCTGGACCTGACGCGCGAGTTTATCCAGCATGGTGAAGTGACGGTCTATGCACATGTGACCTCGGTGGCGCGGGCGAGCCTGTCTTTTGCCGAGCGCCTGGGCCGCGTCGGTGTTTCGGTCGACCGTGCCTCGCTGCTGCGCGGAGCCCTGTTGCACGATTATTTTCTCTATGACTGGCACGATCCCGACCCGAGCCATCGACTGCACGGATTCCGGCATCCATTTTTTGCTCTGGCGCGTGCCGAGGAAGATTTTGAGCTGACGCCGCGCGAGCGGAATATTATCGTGCGGCATATGTTTCCGCTGGTGCCAGTGCCGCCGACGTGTCGTGAGGCTTGGATTGTATGCCTGGCAGATAAATGGTGCGCTCTGCGCGAGACGGTCGCCGGTCGTCTGCGGCGCAAGGACGAGGCGGACGATGACGTGAGTGGCGAATCGAGCGAAAAGAGGAGAGGGTAGACGGTGGAAACCGCGATTGATATGGCGTTTGGCGGCGCGACGCTTGCCGCCTGCCCACTCTCGGCACTGGTGCTCTCGTTTGCCTTTTACGGGTTTTGCGGTTGGGCATGGGAGTCGACAGTATGTGCCATGCTCAATCACGGACGATTTGCCAACAGCGGCTTTTTGCTGGGGCCGTGCTGCCCAATCTATGGCGCGGGCGGCATTGCCTGCTGGCTGCTGTTGCACGGGATTCCGGATGCCTCGAGCCAGTTTGTCGCTGCAGCACTCGTATGCAGCGTGATTGAGTACAGCGTAGGCGTGCTGTTGGAAAAAACAACGGGCGCTCGCTTTTGGGACTATTCGCACCTGCCGTTTAACTTGCATGGACGCATCTGTCTGTACTGGGCTTGCGCGTTTGGCTTGGGTGCGTCGTGTATTTGCCGTTTAGTGGAGCCGGCATTGCTGGGGCTGCTTGGCCATCTGCCGGTGCTGATTGTGCGGCTGTCCGCCTTTATCGTCGCGGTCGCGATGATGGTCGACGCGGTGTGCTCGTTGGCGAGCTGGCGCCGCCTGTCCGATCAGCTGGAGCGCGTCCGGGCCGACCTTGCCGACCGCATCAACGAGTCGCTTGCCGATGCCTCGGACTCAATGCTCGAGCGCATTCCCGAATCGACGATTGACTCGGTGGCGCAGACGCACATCCGTAGCCGTGCCGTTAATGCGTGGTTGGCCGAGCTGGGTGACGCCGCGCTCGATGCCCTTCGTGAGAAGGCTTCGATGCCGACGTTTATCGCGGATGGTGCTCGCGGCCTGGCGCTTGCCGCCCGCCGCGTGGCCGACGCCGCGCCGAGCATGCCGCGTCCGTCGCTCAGTCGTCGCCTTGCCGGCAAGCGCATGAGCCGTCCGGTGCCGAGTGTATCGCTCAGTCGTCGCGACCTACGCTTCTTTAACGCCTTCCCGCGCTTGCGCATCAATCGCTACGAAGGTGTCATTCGAGCAACTAATCTCCGCGACCGCGCCCACGAGCTGTTTCGGCGCTAGCCGGGACGGGCGCGCTCACGCCTCCCTTGCTTGCGTATTTCCCGTTCGTTTCGCGTCCGTTGTCGCGCCGTTTCCAAGATTGCGGCACCGTTTCCATTCGACAACGCAGCGTTTAACAACGCCGTATCTGGTCTACACCAGTTGCCCCTCGGCCGCATTATGGGCGCCGACAACGTTCGTGCGACCAAGGGGGAGCGAATGTACGATACGGGATCGACAACGTTTATGCTCATCTGCACCATGCTCGTGTTTTTAATGACACCGGGTCTGGCGTTTTTCTATGGCGGCCTGTCCAGGCGCAAAAATGTCATCAACACCATGCTCATGTGCTTTGGCGCCATTGGCCTGGTTGGTGTGCTGTGGATTGTTGCCGGCTGGTCGCTGGCCTACGGCGGCGACGGTTCCAGCCCGTTTATTGGAGGCCTTGACCAGCTGCTGTGCCTGCCGGTGCTCGGTCAGGTGCTGCAGGCGGCCGAGGGCAATGCCGCGGACGGTGCCGTCTACCCTCAGATCATCAACATCGCCTTTCAGATGGCATTTGCCATGATCACTGCTGCTATCGTCACGGGCAGCCTGGCCGGCCGCGTTAAGTTTGGTGCCATGACGGCCTTCCTGGGCATTTGGCTGCTTGTGGTCTATGCGCCGCTTGCCCACATGGTTTGGGGCGGCGATGGCTCCTTTATCGGCGACATCATCGGCGCGCTCGACTTTGCCGGTGGCGACGTAGTGCACATTTCGTCCGGTCTGACGGGCCTGATTCTCTGCTTAATGCTCGGCCGTCGTCGCGGCTTTGGCATGGTGAGCTACCGTCCGCATAACGTGCCGTTTGTGGCGCTGGGCGCCGGCCTGCTTTGGTTTGGCTGGTTTGGCTTTAACGGCGGCAGCGAGTTTAAGGCCGACGCCGTGGCGGCACTCGCCATCCTCAACACCGTGACGGCCAGCGCGGCGGGCATGGTCTCGTGGCTTGCCGTCGAGCGCGTGCACACCGGTCGCCCCACGCTGGTGGGTGCCAGCACCGGTTTGGTTGCGGGCCTTGTGGTGGTCACGCCGGGTGCGGGCTTTGTCGAGCCGTGGGCAGCGCTGGTCATGGGCCTGATCGTATCGCCCGTCTGCTACCTGGCTATCAGCCATCTTAAGACCAAGTTTGGCTACGACGATGCACTCGATGCGTTTGGTTGCCACGGTATCGGCGGAATTTTGGGCGGCGTGCTCACGGGCCTGTTCTGCGTGCCGGAGCTTTCGTGGACCGGTAAGGGCGGTCTGTTCTACACGGGCGACGTGTCGCTGCTCATCTCGCAGATCTTGGGCATTGTGGTGACGGTCGTCATTGTACTGGTACTCGATTTGGTGATCGCCGCGGTGGTCAAGGCGCTGTTCCATGGCAGCCTGCGCGTGGACGAGGCCGACGAGGCGCTGGGCTTGGATGCAAGTCAACACGGCGAGAGCGCGTATCCCTCCTTCTCGGGACTCGATTAGCAGCTTTCCCAAGCACCGCACCTCGGCCTTCAATCGTCGTTTGCGTACCTTAAGTACGCGGCACTCCTCTTTCAGGCCGATCTGCGGCACTTGGGAAACCTGCTAAGACCAGTCAGTTGAACTTTTTTGATTTCTGAGGTTAGTTTGCGGCACTTGGAAAACCCGCGTCTCATGTAAAGGGATACGTTGATTATTGAGAGGAATTCATTATGAAGAAGATTACGGCGATCGTTCGTGCCGAGAAGCTTGAGGTTCTTAAAGACGCGCTGTTTGCTGCCGATGTTCGTGGCATGACTATCAACCAGGTGCAGGGCTGCGGCGCACAGCATGGCTGGAAGGAATACGTGCGCGGCAACGAGTTGCTTGTCAACACGATCCCTAAGGTGCAGTTCACCCTCATCTGCGCCGATGAACATGTCGACGGCATTGTCGACATCATCTGCAACGCCGCTCGCACCGGTGCCGTCGGCGATGGCAAGATCTGGGTCGAGCCGGTCGAGGAAGTTATCCGCATACGTACCGGCGAACACGGTCCCGCCGCGGTGTAGGACAATCTTTCGCCTAGCGGGCGCGTCTCTCTTGGGGCGCGCCCGCTCTCGTCTACAATATCGTGCAGACGAAGGAGAGGCATATCCATGATCAAGATGTTTGCGAGTGACTTAGACGGAACGCTGCTGAATGCCCTGCACGAGGCAGACGGGACCATCCGCCGTGCCATTCGCGAGCTGACCGAGGCTGGCCTGCATGTGGTTCCCGCGACCGGACGCTCGACGCTGCCGGTCGGCGAGCATGGCTTTACGGGTCTGGCGCTTGACGCCTGCTGCTCCAATGGGTCCATCGTGCGCGACAGCCATGGCGAGGTGCTCAAGACCTGGACCATCGATCCGCAGGTTACCGAGGAGCTGCTCAAGGCATTCCCGGACATTTGCTTTGATTGCTCCACACCCGATGGCACGTTCTCGAGCGGTTCGTTCGAGATGCATCAGGCGGGCTTTAAAAAGGACAGCCCCATCAAGCGTATTGTGATGCGCGGCATGCGTGCACGTGGCGGGTATCATGAGGAGCAGTATTTCGATCAGTCGATCGGCGATATCTTGCGTCACGATGTATGCAAGATCAATTGTCGCGTGACCTCA
The DNA here is from genome assembly GCF_040092395.1 of Collinsella sp. CLA-ER-H4. NCBI lineage: Bacteria > Bacillati > Actinomycetota > Coriobacteriia > Coriobacteriales > Coriobacteriaceae > Collinsella > Collinsella sp. CLA-ER-H4. The sequence continues at coordinate 260,695 of NZ_JBBNLQ010000002.1, read as the reverse complement.
CCCGAGCTGGAGCGCGACCTTAAAGCATATTTGGCCGAGCGATCGGACCGCGTGGTCAACGCGCCGTTCGATCCGGTGATGTTCGAGATCACGGACGTGGCGTGCAACAAGGGCGAGAGCGTGGCCTGGCTGGCGGGCTACTACGGTATTGCCGAAGACGAGGTTGCGGTCTACGGTGACGGCGGCAACGATATCGCCATGCTCAAGCGCTTCCGTCACAGCTACGCGACCAAAAACGGCAGCGATGCCGCCAAGGCCGCCGCGAGTGCAACTATCGGCAGTTGCATGGTTCATGCCGTCCCCAAACACATGCTCGCCACCATGCGCAAGCAAAACTCCCGCACCGTCATCGAATAATGTGATAAAGGGACAGCCCCTTTGTCGCATGGGAGATGCCGGCTTTTGGCGTATAGGACTGTTACGCTTTCGCCACCAACAAATTTCGAGTTATTCGGCCTGCCGGAGGCCGTTCAAGGGCTAAAGTTGCCGTCTCGGGAACATTCACACCTCTAATGGTGTTTGATTCGGCGACGTAAGTGTGCAAATGGGCATGTATGCACTCAAATAAGGACAAAAACCCTCAGATAATCCCAGCGGTGCAGTTATACAGAACCAGCAGCGTGGCCGAATAACTCGAAAAATGTAGGTGACAGTCCGGCAACAAGCTCGGGCATGGCAAAGGAACTGTTCCTTCGCCATGCCCGAGCTCCAATCTTCTTATATACGAACAAACATTCGCATATCTAACTGCGCTTTGATAGAATCGGTATCGTTGACGGCAGTTCCATGTGCCGGGCAGCGCCCTCCATCCGATGGGAGGTGATGCCCATGACCGATTTGATTGATTTCGTGAGACTTCTGACCGCTTTGGTCTCGCTCTTCACGGCGCTTGTCGGGCTTTCCGAGGCACTCAAGCAACGTTCGAAGCAACGTAAAAGGGGTCGCCGCCGCTAAGGCGTTGACCCCTTAATCCAAGCAACGGCGCTGCCCAGCTTTCCAGAACTTGGGCTGCCGTCGACACTATTCTACCCACGAATGACATTTTGGACAATCGGTAATGCCGCTCTAAAAGCCTGGCACAACCGGCACAACCTAGGCGGTCGCTGGATGTGACAAAGAGGCTGTCCCTTCGTCACATTCCAAATATTGCCTTTACGTGTTGATGCACACGGTGTGCAATAATACTCGCACTGTGCAATAGCGCACAGGCTGAGTAACAAGGAGGACGCTTGTCCCAGCTCGAGAAATGCGATCGCCGGTCTCTTCGCTCGCAGCGTGCCCTTCGCCAGGCACTTGCCAGCGAGCTTGCCGAAAGCGGCGACCTTTCGCGCATTAATGTCGCGTCGCTCACCGAGCGTGCCGGCCTTACGCGCCGCACGTTCTATTCGCACTACCGCGATATTCCCGACTTTATCAATCAAATCGAGGATGGCTTGCTGGCCGAGATCCGTGAGCGCATTGAGCTCATCACTGCAGCTCAGTTGCCTGACCTCTATCACAACATCGATGAGCTCGAGCCAGCACCCGGTTCGGTTGAGCTGCTTCGCTATCTTGCGGCTAATCGCGACCTTATCGGGGCCCTACTGGGCCCGAGCGGCGACCCCGCCTTTATTAAAAAGATCATCGATACCGCACGCGAGGCCGTGGTGCCGCGTGCACAGACGGGCATTTTGGGCTTGGCGCTGGGCACCTTCTTTGACTACTACGTCACCTATGTCGTGAGTGCCGAGGTCGGCATGATTCAGCGCTGGTTTGAGCGTGGGCTCACCGAATCGCCCGAGGCCATGGCGCGCATTATGACGGTGCTCGCTTTTGTGCGCCCTGGTGATCTGTATGGCCAACCCATCGATATCAACGTGCCGGAATACGGCATGAAGTTATTGAATTTGCAGCTCGAGGACGCGGCCGACACCGCCGCAGCCGTCGAGTCCAACAACTAAGAGGAGAGAAAATGAGCAAACTCGTCGAGGGCATTAAGGACCGTATGGTTGCTGCCGCGCGCGAGGCCGCGCCTGCCGTGGTGGACGCCGCGCAGAAGGCCGCGACCGCGGCTGCCGAGAAAGTTGCCGAGGCAGTTGCCGATGCCAAGAACGCGGCGGGGGAGACGCTTGCCGCCGACGCAGCCACGTCCGTCGTAGCCGAGCCCGCAGCCGCCACTGCCGCCCAGGCCCCCGAAGGCGCGATCTTCAACCCCGAGAACGCTCGTGGCAACCTGCACCTGGGCATCGACGTGGGCTCCACCACCGTCAAGCTCGCCGTGCTCAACGACGACAACCAGATCGTCTACGCCAAGTACCAGCGCCACCACACCGACGTCCGCGCTTGTGCCCGCGACCTGTTCGAGGGCGCTGCGACCGTGCTGCCGACGGCCCAGATGACCTGCGCCATTACCGGCTCGGGCGGCCTGCTGCTGTCCCAGTGGCTCGACCTGGAGTTTGTCCAGGAGGTCATCGCCAGCAAGCGTGCCGTCGAGACCCTCATCCCGGCCACCGACGTCGCCATCGAGCTGGGCGGCGAGGACGCCAAGATCATCTACTTCGACAACGGCATCGAGCAGCGCATGAACGGCACCTGCGCCGGCGGCACGGGCGCCTTCATCGACCAGATGGCCACTCTGTTGCACACCGACGCCAGCGGCCTTAACGAACTCGCGGCCAACGCCACCACCATCTATCCCATCGCCAGCCGCTGCGGCGTTTTTGCCAAGACCGACGTGCAGCCGCTGCTCAACGAAGGCGCCCGTCCCGAGGACGTCGCCGCTTCCATCTTCCAAGCCGTCGTGACCCAGACCATCTCGGGTCTGGCGTGCGGCCGTCCCATCCGCGGCAACGTCGCCTTCCTGGGCGGCCCGCTGCAGTACCTCTCCGAGCTGCGCCACCGCTTCTACCTCACGCTCAACCTGGACGAGGAGCACCGCATTGTGCCCCAAAACGCTCACCTGTTTGTGGCGAGCGGCGCCGCCATGGCGCATGAGTCCAACAAGCTCAGCACGTTCCCGCAGCTCATCGAGGCTATAGATGCCTTGGGTGACACACAGGGTGCCGAGGTCGAGCGTCTGGATCCGCTCTTTGCCACCGACGAGGATTTTGCCGAGTTCAAGACTCGCCACGACACCGAGGTCGTCCCCAAGGGCAAGCTCGACGGCTACACCGGCCGCGTGTTCATCGGTATCGACGCCGGCTCCACCACCATGAAGGCCGCGCTCGTGGGCGAGGACGGCCAGCTGTTGCACACCTGGTACGGCAACAACAACGGTGACATCCTGGGCACGGCCAAGGTCATCATGGCCGATTTCTACAACCACATCCCCGCTGGCTGCACCATCGGCCACGTGACAACTACGGGCTACGGCGAGGCGCTGCTCATCGAGGCGCTCAAGGCCGACTCCGGCGAGATCGAGACCGTTGCGCACCTGCGCGGCGCCAAGGCATTCCTGCCCGGCGTCGAGTTTATCCTGGACATCGGCGGCCAGGACATGAAGTGCCTGCGCGTCAAGGACGGTGTTATCGAGCACATCATGCTCAACGAGGCCTGCTCGTCGGGCTGCGGTAGCTTTATCGAGAGCTTCGCCGTCTCTATGAACATGGACGTGCGCGCGTTCGCCGATGCCGCTATCCATGCCAAGGCCCCCGTCGACCTGGGTAGCCGCTGCACGGTCTTTATGAACTCGCGCGTCAAGCAGGCGCAAAAGGAAGGCGCCACGGTGGGCGACATCGCGGCCGGCCTGTCCTATTCCGTCATCAAGAATGCCCTGTTCAAGGTCATTAAGCTGCGCGACCCCAAGGAGATCGGCAGCCAGGTGATCGTCCAGGGCGGCACCTTTATGTCCGACGCCACGCTTCGCGCATTTGAGCAGCTCACCGGCGTTCATGCCGTGCGTCCCGACATCGCCGGCTGCATGGGAGCCTATGGTGCGGCCCTGCTCGCTCGCGATCGCGCCGGCGCCGATGGCACCTCGACCATCCTTTCAGCCGAGGACATCGCGCACCTCACCGTGACGCAAAAGCATGTCCGCTGCGGCCGTTGCTCCAACAACTGCCAGCTCACCGTCAACGACTTTGGCGGCGGCAGGCGCTTTATCACCGGCAACCGCTGCGAGAAGGGCGCCGGCCACAAAAAGCAGAAGACCGAGGCCCCCAACCTCTTCAAAAAGAAAAACGAGCTGCTCTTTAACCGCGAGATCCTGAGTCCCGACGAGGCCCCGCGTGGCACCGTGGGTATCCCGCGCGCACTCAACATGTACGAGAACTACCCCTTCTGGCACGCGTTCTTTACGCGCCTGGGCTTTAGCGTGCAGCTGTCCGACCAGTCGAGCAAAAAGACCTACCAGGCGGGCATCGAGTCCATGCCGTCCGAGAGCGTGTGCTACCCGGCAAAGATGAGCCACGGCCATGTGATGAACCTCATCGACCGCGATGTCGACTTCATCTGGATGCCGTGCGTGCGCTGGGAGCGCAAGGAGGATCCGACGGCTGGCAACTGTTACAACTGCCCCATCGTCATGAGCTACCCCACAGCGCTGGCGCTCAACATCGACGAGATTCGCGAACAGAACATCGAGTTCCTGTATCCGTTTGTGCCGTATCACGATAAGACCGAGCTTAAGCGCCGTCTGTACCAGGTGCTCGCCGTCGACCGTGTGGCCGATGCGCAAGCCGGTCGCGGTCGCGTGCGCGGTCCCAAGATCACGCGCTCCGAGGTCGATGCCGCCGTCAACGCTGCTTTTGAGGCCGATGCGCGTTTCCACGAGGATATCCAGACCATGGGCGAGGAGGCTCTTAAGTGGGTCGAGGACCATGGCGGTCACGGCATCGTGCTCGCCGGTCGTCCCTACCATAACGACCCCGAGATCAACCACGCCCTGCCCGAACTTATCTCGAGCTTTGGCTTTGCGGTCTTTACCGAGGATTCGCTTGCGCATCTGGTAAAGCCCGAGCGTCCGATTCGCGTCGTCGACCAGTGGATGTACCACAGCCGCCTGTACGCCGTCGCCCGTTTTGTGACGATGCGCAACGACCTGGACCTGATCCAGCTCAACTCTTTCGGCTGCGGCCTGGACGCTCTGACCACCGACCAGGTGCAGGAGATCCTGGAGGCCAGCGGCAAGATCTACACCGTGCTCAAGATCGACGAGGTGTCCAATCTGGGCGCCGCGCGCATCCGTATCCGCTCGCTCATGGCCGCGCTCAAGGACCAAGAGGCCGAGCGCTTGGCCGAGGCCACGGCTGCGGGCGAGGCCTACGAGCAGGGCGATGCCGCGCCGGTGGCGCCCTCCACGGATGCTCCCGCGTTTGCGAGCCGCAAGTACACGTTTGGGGCTCAGCGCGAGAGTGCTTCGACCGCGTGGCCCAAGGTGCCCTTTACCGAGCAGATGCGCGAGGAGGGCTACACCATCCTGTGCCCGCAGATGGCGCCGATTCACTTTGACCTGGTCAAAGAAGTGTTCCGCGGTGCCGGCTACAACTTGGAGCTGCTGCCCTCGACCGACCACGATGCCGTCGAGGCTGGCCTGCGCTACGTGAACAATGACATTTGCTATCCGTCGATCCTGGTGACGGGCCAGATCATGGAAGCCATCGAGAGCGGTCGGTACGACCTGTCCAAGACGGCCGTGGTTATCAGCCAGACCGGCGGCGGCTGCCGTGCCACCAACTACATCGCACTCATCCGCAAGGCCCTGCGCGAGAGCGGCCACCCCGAGATCCCGGTGATCTCGCTTTCGGCCGTGGCGCTGGGCGAGGACAACCCCGGCTTTAAGATTACGCCGGCGCTGCTTAAGCAGGCAGTCTACGCGGTACTCTTTGGCGACGTGATGATGCAGATGCTCTATCGTTGTCGCGCGTACGAGGCCACGCCCGGTGCCGCCAACGCACTCTACGAGGAGTACATGGCGCGCGCCCGCAAGCTGGCGCCTAAGTTCAACAGGCACAACTACACCAAGTTGTGCCGCGAGGCCATCCGCGCGTTCGACACCATGCCGCTTGTGGGCGAGGGTACCAAGCCGCGCGTGGGCGTGGTCGGCGAGATCTTGGTCAAGTTCCACCCTACGGCCAACAACCACGTGGTCGATGTGATCGAGCGCGAGGGCTGCGAGGCCGTGGTGCCGGGTCTGCTCGACTTCTTCCTGTACTCCATGAGTAATGCCGAGCTGCAGAAGGACGAGCTGGGAAGCTCCGCTACCACGCGCGCGGGCATGCAGGCGCTCATCAAGCTCGTGGACTGGATGCGCACGCCGGTGGAGGAGATGCTCGAAAAGTCCCGCCGCTTTGAGGCGCCCGAGCGCATCGGCACCATGGCCGACAAGGCCCGTACGGTGCTTTCGGTGTGCAACAACATGGGCGAAGGCTGGCTGCTCACGGCCGAGATGCTCGACCTGATCGATCATGGCGCACCCAACATCATCTGCACGCAGCCCTTTGCGTGCCTGCCCAACCACGTGGTGGGCAAGGCCGTGATCAAGGAGCTGCGCCGTCAGCACCCCGAGAGTAACATTGTCGCGGTGGACTACGATCCCGGTGCGTCCGAGGTCAACCAGCTCAACCGCATTAAGCTCATGATCAGCGTGGCCAAGGAAAACATGCGCGCCGGCAAGGGCTTTAAGCTCGAGAAGGTGGCGCCGCTCGCGATGGACGAGGTCACTGGCCAGATGCGTGCCCATGATGGCTGCGTGAGCTGCGGACCGGCCAGCGAGGAGGCCGTTGCATCGGTCGCCAAGCGTCTGGGACACGGCATTAAGAAGTAGCTGGCCTGCTATGGGCTAGATATGAGACAAACGGGTGGTGGCCGTATCGGCTACCACCCGTTTTGCTGGACATATGTTGCGGAAATGACCTTGCTACAGCCTTCCGTGGGCTTGTCCGATTTTTGGGCCGGTTCGGGCTTTGAGGACAAGTTGCTGCAGGCCCAAGGCGATTTTTCGCTCAACGCAGGCCAGCACAGTGTGACCTATCTGCCGAGCTCCGATACGGCGGCAACCGCTCGCTACCAGGTGCTGCTGTACGACAACAACTTTGGTGCGGCCGAGAGCTATCCCAAGTTCGACTGGGGCCAGCTGGGCGCCGCGGTGGTGACCGATTACAACAAGGGCACGCATTCGTTTGGGCGCATCTTTACGGTGGACGAGGTGGCGCGCACCTGCGAGCTCGAAGACCAGATCGCCGTGCCGTTCTCGGGCTACGTCAGCAGTGCGCAGCACGTCGGCGATTCAGATAGTATGCTCGTGGCTTCGGGCCAGGCCAAGACCTTTACCGAGTACGACCGCTACGGTCTGCCCATCACCACCTACGAGATGGAAGCCGAAAAGTATATCTACCGCGTGTACAAGTACGAGCTGTAGGGCCGCGCTCCGCATCACTTCACATCAAACTCCACGCGATCAAGTTCGGGCACGTTGAGGTCGATGAGCTTGCGAGCAACGTGACGGTCGTGTGCCCCAAGCGCCTCGCTCGTCGTTACATGGGCGACAATCTCGCGCTCGACGATGCCTTCCTCGTCGCCTTCGGTGGCCGAGGTCTCGACGGCGACGGTGTAATCCTTAAAGCCTGGCAGCACCGCCGCAAGCTCGCGCGTGGTTTCGGTGACGCCGTAGCCGTCCTGCACGCCGGCCTGCGCCGAGCCAATGGAACCCGCGGTCATAACGATGCAGGGGATGGCAAAGACTACCGTGCCCACAATGATGCGGCGGCGAACCTTGCGTGACAGCTCGTCGACCTCGGCATTTTCCTCGGCAGTCACAATGCCGTCGCCGTTGAGGTCGCGCTTGAGCGGCACGCGCAATAGAAGCAATACGGCTTCGGCCGCGAGTGCGATAAAGACCACGTTGATGCCAAACTCGTAGAGGGCCGAGAGAAACAGCGACCCGCTTGCGATGGCGATGCCGTAGCCCGCCGCGCACAGGGGCGGCATGAGCGCGGTCGCCACGGCCACGCCGGCGATGAGCGTGGCGGGTTCCTGGTCGCGCGAGTTGCCCAGCCCGCCTGCAAAGCCGCCTGCGAGTGCGACGGTAAGGTCCCAGACGGTGGGTGTCGAGTTGTCGATGATGGCGGCCGTGGTGGTGCCAAGGGGCGAGAGCCTAAAGTACAACGTGGATGTGACCAGGCAAAAGGCCATTTGCAGCGCAAGACCAGCGACGGCCTCGACGGTGATCTCGCGGTCGAGCGTGGCAATGCCGTATGCCATGGCAAGAACCGAGCCCATGAGCGGGCAGATGAGCATGGCGCCCACGATGGCGATGTCCGAGTCGATATCGAGGCCGATGCTTGCGATGAGCATGGCGATGATGAGGATGCACAGGTGAGAGCCGGTCAGGCGTGCCCCGTTTACAAAGCGCTTGCGAATCACGTGGTAGGGCGCGCGACCCTCGCGAATGTTGAATGCGCGCTTTAGGAAGCGGGTGGCGTTCTCCATGGCCTCGCTATGGGCGGGGCGGATGCCGTGGCGCCGGTGATGGCGTTCGCGTAGTCGCTTGATCTGTTGTTTGTCGAGTTCCATGTCCACCTCGTTCCAGCGCGGTCCGCGCAACGCGCTCGTTGTCCTAACTCTACACCGTGGCGGGCAGGGCGTCTGTTGGATGCGGGATCCGATAGGGCGGATGACGCGGGAGCAAATGCAAATCACAGACTCAATTCGATCCCGCAAGAATATGATGCACCAGCTCCTACATATGTGACGAAATTGTGAAGCACGAGAGCGCGAATTTCAAAAAAATCCGCTGGTGACCAATGTTGCGCAACAGAATTCAAAAATCAGCTCCTACATTTTGAAGCGTATGGATACATCCGTGTCAAAGGGAGAAAGCCATGGCAAACTATAGCCCACAGCACTTTGAGCCTCGGGCAAAGGCCGTCAACGTCAAAGGCGTTGCCAACCGTGCCGTCGCAACTGTTTTGACGGCGAGCCTCATCGCTCAGCCGCTCATGTCGCCGCTGGCGGCAATCGCCGCGCCGGCAGCCGACAACGGTGCTGCCGCGAAGGGCGACAGCGCTATCGAGAACGCTGTCGTCGCCGGTAGCCAGGCAACCGCAAAGACAGCCGCCCAGTTGGCCGAGGAGTCGGCAAAGCAGCTCAAGGACGCTCAGACCGCCTACGATGCCGCCCAAAAGAAGGCCGACGCGGCAGGTCAGTCTCAAAAGCAGGCGCAGCAGCAAAAGAATCAGGCCTCGCAGACCGTGACCGATAACGCCGCCGAGCAGAACGAGGCCGAGGCAGCCGCGCTTCAGGAGAAGATCGACGAGCTCAAGGCCGCCGTCGACAAGGCCGAGCAGCAGCAGAAGAAGCTGGGCGACCTGAACGATCAGCTCGATCAGGCCAACAAGAGCGTCGAGGATAAGACCCAGGCGCTCAAGGATGCCAAGGCAAAGCAAGACGAGGCCAAGAAGGCCCTCGATGATGCCCAAGCCAAGCTCGATGCCATGGGTATGGACGAGTACGAGGCCGCCAAGAAGGTCGTCGAGGACGCGCAGGCCAAGCTCGACGCTGCCAACAAGGTCGTCGCTGCCGCGCAGGCTGATCTGGACCAGGCCAAGGCCGCCGAGGCCAGTGCTCAGCAGGAAAAGCAGAATGCTGAGGCCGCTCTGACGACTGCCCAGGCCAAGAAGCAGGAGACTACCGCTGCCCTTGCCGCTGCGACCGCTGCACGCGATAATGCTCAGGCTAAACTGAACGACGCACAGGCCGCGCTCAATGTCGCGACTTCGGGCACGGGTGTCGATCTGAACGCGCTCGAGGCTGCCAAGGTCACTGCCGCCAGCGAGCTCGCGACCGCGCAGACCGCGTTCGAAGCCGCGACGACTGCAGACGCCACCGCACAGGCGAACCTGCAGGCTGCGCAAACTGCTGCCACCGCCGCGCAGGAGAAGGCCAACGCCGCCAACGCTGCCGTGGCATCTGCCCAGTCTGCATACGATGCGGCAAACAAGGAGTACAAGGACGCGGCCAGTAAGCGTGACACTGCCAAGGCCGCATACGAGAAGGCGCAGCAGACCGAAGCAGACAAGAAGACCGCGTACGATAAGCTTGTCGAAGTTCGCAAGCAGAAGCGCAGCGAGTGGGAGGCAGCCTGCGCCGCTTCGAACGCCGCGGAAAAGGCTTATGACGCTGCTAATGCCCAGGTTGAGGCTCTTGAGCAGCAGATTGCAGACCTAAGGTCCAACATGACCGTTGACCAGGAAGTCATCAATAAGGGCATGCTCGGCTTTATGGCTTACATCAGCAACAGCAGCGATTTCACTGCCCAGCAGAAAGCAAATGCTAGCGCCGCATCGTCTCTGCTCGCAGGTGCGAATAACGATAATGAGCGGTATGACAAGGCTGGCTGGTATGACAGTTACGTCGATCAGGACATGTCCCGCAACACCAATCCGCTCTCTCTTGAGCAGCTGCGCAATGCTTTGACCTATCTCGATACCCATAACAACATCCGTAAGGCGAACGGGCAGTCCGAGCTGGGCGTCAGCCTTCGCATGACGGCCGCAGCAGCCCTCAATGCGTCGTATTCCTCCCAAATTCTGAAGCACAACGACAGCTTGCAGCATTCCAACCACTACTTCGATAACGCCGAGAACATTGCCGACGGCCTTGGTGCCTATACCGGCGGCGAGACTGTCGACACACTTGGGTGGCCATATACCGGCCTCTATACGCAGGAGAAAAATAGTTACGAGAATTGGATTAAAAAGGTCGGCGCGGATAGTGAAAAGGGCAAAGACCTCATAGCTTATCGCTATGATTCGTACTATATCTCCCACCGCTATCAAGATGTGTATTTCGGCACAAAAGATGAGAACGGTAATGAAAGAGGAGACGGCTGCGGGCACTATCTCAACATTATCGATTCCGGTATGACGGCAATCGGTATTGCGGTCGGTAGCGGCAAGAACACCGATTCCGAGGTAACCGCATTCGATTACACTTCTGACGATGACCAGGCCGACTTCACGGTCTCCGAGTTCAAGAAGCTCGTGAACGACTACATCGATTCTGCCTATAACGCTGGCGGTACGCAGGCGCAGAAGGCGCAGCTCAAGGAGCTTCAGAGCAAGCTCGCCGAGGCGCAGAAGACGCTGGGCGCGGCCGATGCGGCATATCTCGCTGCTCTCAATAATCAGAAAGACACACGCGACGCCTATACCGCGGCCGACACGAACGTGAACACCGCCAAGGGCGAGTACGAGAAGGCTAAGTCCGGCACCGCCGCCGCGAAGACGGCATACGACGCCGCCGAAGCCAAACTCAAGGGTATCGACGTCAAGACGCCCAAGACCAAGCTCGACGCCGCCAAGAGCGAGGCCGCTACTGCCCAGGCAGCTCTCGATAAGGCAAACGCCACGCTTGCTGACAGCAAGACGAAGGCAGCCGATGCCGCTGCTCACAAGGCGAAGGCTCGCAGCGCCCGCGATGCCGCCAAAGCAAAGTCCGACAGGGCCAAAAAGGCCTATGACGATGCCACCGCTTCAGTCGAGGATCTGCGCGCCAAGCGCGATGCCGCAAGGGCGGATCTTGAGAGCAAAAAGAGTGCGTTTGATGACGCCACGAAGGTCGACGCCGCCGCTCAGGCCGAGGTGGAGAGGGCCCAGGCTGCACAGACCGCTGCCGCAACGGCTCTCGCAAATGCTCAGCAGGAGGTCTCCGACAAGCAGCAGGCTCTGGTCGACGCTCGGGGCAAGGCCGCTACCGCGCAGTCCGCGCTTGACGCGGCGAACGAGGCATTCCAGCGCTTCGCCGGCGCCCAGAAGGCGGTCGACGACGCCAAGGCCGCCTATGACGCTGCCGTAGACGGTGTCGCCGATGCTCAGAAGCAGCTCGAGGCCGCCAACGAAGCCGTCGTCGATGCGAACCTCGATATCTTCAAGGCCAAGGCCGAGCTTGCCAACGATGAGGCACTCAAGGCCGATCTTGAGGCTGTCGACCACAAGGCATCCCTTGCCGCGGGCACGACGGGCAACGAGAAGCTGGTCAAGCTGAACGCTGCCTACGCTCGCTACAAGGCTGCCGTCGATGCTGCCGCTGGTCTCAAGGCTGCCCTGAGCGATGCCGATGCCAAGCTGTCCGACGCCAACGACGCCTATGCCGACGCGCTTGCCGAGCTTGACGATGCCAAGGATGCCTTGGCTGCCGCGCAGGCCGAGTACGACAAGTATCATCCCAAGGCTGAGCCGCAGGCCAAGCCTCAGGTTGCGCAGGCTGCTGCAAAGGCCCCCGTTGCCAAGAAACAGGCTGCGCCTGCCGCGCTCGCCCAGACCGGTGATGACTCCGCTCTTGCGGGCGAGGTGTTCGTCATCGGCGGTATCACCCTCGTGGCCGCTGGTGTGACGCTGAGCGATCGTCGTCGCAAGCAGATGTAGCGTTTCGAGCGTAGATTCTGCAACGAACTTCAGTTCATAGCAGGAACGCTTCGATAGCTTAACCGATAAGGCCGGCTCGCTGTTAAACGCAGCGCGCCGGCCTTTCTTTGTTTCGATATCAAAAAGCCCGGTCGGTAGCCGCGAAAGCTACCGACCGGGCAAATCGTAGGCAATATGGTTGCTGTCGAGCAGCTGCTCGACTTAGCCCAGCAGGCTCAGACCGACGGAGACAAACGCTAGGATAACGCCGACGATGGACTCGCCGCCGAGCAGGCCGCTGGCGACAACCAGGCCCTGCTCCTGGAAGGCGGCGTCCTTGGTGGCCTTTTCCTCGTCAGAAAGACCGGCGGCGGCGTCGCGGTGGGCGGACCACTTGTCGTAGGCGAGCTTGACGCAGGAGCCCAGGAATGCCGTGAGTGACATGTAGAACGGCAGGTACACGCCCAGGCCGATCATCATGGCCGGAATGCCGAGCCAGTACATGACGATGCCGGCGATAAAGCCGCCCGCAAACCACGGCACGCTCGGGATGCCCGAGACCATGGTGGCGACAACGCTTGCCTGCGCGGCAACAAAGCTCTTGTCGGGGCCAAAGGCGTCCGGGCCATAGGCGGTGACGAGCGCGACCATGACGGCTGCAGCGACCAGGGCGCCCACGATGCCGCCGATGGCCTGGCCGATCCACTGTGCACGCGGGTTGGTGCCCAGCACGGCGCCGGCCTTAAAGTCGTTCATGACGTCGCCCGCAAGGCCGCACGCCACGGCTACGATGCCGGCGATAAAGAACAGTTTGACCTGCGCGATCTGTGCAAAGGCAGCCACGATGAGCATGACGATGAGGCCGAAGATCTCCATGGGGTCGATGCCCGTCTGGCCGCAGCTCTGTGCGCTCATGATGGTGGTGACAAAGGTGAACAGCGTGATGATGACAGCCGGAACGGGGCCAAGGTCGAGCGCGATGGCGACGATCACGGCGATGGCGGCAGCGCCCAGGCCGATGATGCCGGCGTCGAGCTTAAGGGAGCCCGAGATGAGCGACTGCTCGTCGGTGTCGGTGGAGCTGTCGGCGGCAAGACCGCGGACGATGCCGGCGACCTGCGGCAGGATGTCCTTGAGGACGACGGCGACGCCAAAGCCCATCATGAGGCCCATGCCCAGGGACTTGACGATGCCCTGCGCAGTCACAACGTCGAACAGACCGGCAGCGGTGCCGCCCACGATGATGCCAAAGTTGCCCAGCAGGGCGCCGGCAAACCAGAAGGCGACCGGGGCGAAGCCCACGAGGAAGCCGACGGAGAGCAGCATGGGCGAGTTGTAGATGCCAAAGGTCACGCCGGGGATGTTGAGCGTGCACAGCATGCTGGGCACCACGCCCAGGGCGTCGCGTAGCACGCTATAGATGCCGGCGATAGCCATGGAACCAAAGAGTTGCTTGCCGGTTTTGCCACCGGCCTCGGTTGCGCGCAGGGTCTGAGCTGCGGCGTTGCCGGTGGGGAACTCAAGCGCGGCGTCCACGATAAAGTGACGGTGGATGAGCGCGGTGGCCAGCAGGCCCAGGATGGTGCCGGCGAGTGCCACGATAAACATGTCGAGCCAGCTGATCTGGTCGGCATAGCCCAGCATCCAGGCGCCCGGGATGGTAAACGCCAGGCCGCCGGCGACCATGGCGCCTGCGGACATGATGGTGTGGGTGACGTTGGCCTCGTTGAGACTGGCGTTGCCCATGAGCTTAAGGAAGAACAGCGAGATGACGGCAGCGAAGACGATCGGCCAGGGGAGTGCGCCCATCTTGAGGGCGGTGTAGGCCGAGCTTGCCGTGATGATCACGCAGCCAAGGACGCCGATGACGACGCCGCGCAGCGTGAGTTGCCCGCGCATCGAAGCGCGGTTTGAGGGATTGCTCATATAGAACTCCTTTGCGTATATCCGCTTCCCCCGGGAGCGCCGCTACGGATACGGCGCGGGAAGTCGGGTTACCAAGGGCCGCCGCGTGAGCTCGCGCACGACCGCGCACCAGTATAGCCGCAAGCTAGTCATTTTGGGATGACTGGTTTAGGTAGGCGATATACTGCTGGGCAGACGAAAGGAGCGCCGACGATGGTTAATGGGTGCGCATATATATTAACGGTCGACGTGGGCAACACGTTCATTCGCTTTGGCCTATTTGCCGAGGATTCGGCTGCGGCGCAGGAATGTCCGCTTGCGACGTGCGAGATCACGACGCCGTCGAGCATCACGGCCGATGAGGCTCGTATGAGGCTCGCGCAGGTCATGGGCGCGCTGTCAGCCGATGCGGGCGTGCCGGGTGCACTCGTTCCCGCGGCCGCAGTGCTGAGCTGCGTGGTGCCGGCGCTCGAACGCCCATGGAAGGCGGCGCTTTCCCGTACCTGCACGGGGCGCGTGCTCACCGTGGGTCCGGGCCTCAAGACTGGCATGCCCGTCCACTACGACGACCCGGCCGAGATCGGCCCTGACCGCATCGCCGACGCCGTGGCGGCCCGTGCCGTCTACGGCTCTCCGTGCATCGTGATCGACCTGGGCACCACGACCAATATCGAGGTCATCGACGCGCGTGGTACCTTTGTCGGCGGCGTCATCGCGCCGGGTCTGGCACTTGGCGCCCGCTCGCTCTCGGCCGCTGCGGCGCGTCTGCCGCAGGTCGAGCCCTCGGCACCCACGCATGTGATTGGTCGCAACACGCGTGAGGCCATGCGCTCGGGCGTGGTCTTGGGCGAGGTAGCCCGCATCGACGGCATGCTCGACATGGTGCTCGCCGAGATGCGCGCGACCAAGGCCGCGGGGGAGGGCGACGTGCCCATCGTCATTACCGGCGACGATGCCGAGGCACTCGCGTCGCTGGTCGGTCACAGTCTGACGGTCGACGATGCGCTGACGTTGCGAGGACTGGCCGAGCTCTATCGCATCAACCAAAAGCCCCGCCGCGTGTAAAGGTGAGGGCGCCGGTGGGACAAACGCCCCCACCTTTCACCTGCTACAATGGGTCAAACTATTGCGATTACGGAGGTGTCTGCCATGTCGGACGATCTTCATCAAACTTCGTCAGGCAAGCGCCTGGACGTCATTAGCTGGGACGAGTTCTTTATGAGCGTGGCCATCGCCGCGCAGCGCCGCAGCAAGGACCCCAACACGCAGGTGGGTGCGTGCATCGCCAACACCAACCACCGCATCCTTTCGGTGGGCTACAACGGTACACCCTCGGCGCTCAACGACGACTTTTTCCCGTGGGGTACGAGCGACGACCCGCTGCAGGACAAGCACAACTACGTGGTCCATGCCGAGGCCAACGCCGTGCTCAACTACCGTGGCTCGCTCAAGGACCTCGAGGGTTCCACGGTCTACGTCACGCTGTTCCCGTGCCACGACTGCGCCAAGATTTTGGCTCAGGTGGGCGTGGGCGAGGTCGTCTACCTGGACAACAAGTACGCCGACACCGATGACGGCCGTATCAGCCGCCGCATTCTCGACTCCTGTGGCATCAGCTACCGCCAGGTCATCGTCGATGTTCACATCGGTACCGAGGGGCGGGCTCAGCAGTAGCGCGTGGCAACGCCAGCTGGCAACAAAAGGCAGCCAAAAGAGCCCCGTCCCAAATTGACTACTCGTGAAAGTCGCGTCTGCGCGCATGGACGGCTCGTGAGCGGGTACACGGCTGTAGTAACATAGCTTCTGTCCGCGGGCGCGCCCGCGTAATTGTGAGAAAGGAGCCCCTGTGGCTGTTAACGAAGAGCTGCTTAAGAAGGTTCTTGAAGAGATTCGCCCCAACCTGCAGGCCGATGGCGGCGATATGGAGTATGTGGGCGTTGACGACGAGGGCGTCGTCAAACTGGAGCTGCAGGGCGCTTGCGCCGGCTGCCCCATGAGCTCGCTGACCCTGTCCATGGGTATTGAGCGCATCCTGAAGGAGCATGTGCCCGGCGTTACCCGAGTTGAGCAGGTCAATGCCTCCGGCGAGGCCGAGGACCTGTACGACGAGTACGCGCCGTTCTAAGCTGCGAAAGCTGCGGACGACATACTCCGCATAGACGTTACGCCCAAATATGCGGCTGCGAGCGCAAGGCCCGCGGCCGCATTTGTATGTAGGGAGTAGGAGGGTCGACATGCTCAACGACTTCTACCATATGCTTGATCCCGTCGCGATTTCGGCGGGGCCCATCACCATCTACTGGTACGGCTTGGCCTATGTGGTCGGCGCCCTGCTCACGGCGGTCGTCATGTACCGCACGCAGCGCCGTTGGGGTTTTGACATTACGGTCGACGACCTGACGAGTGTCGTGGTCGGCGTGGTCTTTGGCCTTATCATTGGCGCCCGCCTGTTCTACGTCATCTTTTACGGCGACGGCTACTACTGGGCGCATCCGCTCGAGATCTTTGCCACCAACGAGGGCGGCATGAGCTTCCATGGCGGCCTGGTGGGCGGCATCATCGGCGGCATCATCGTATGCCGCATGTATAAGCTCGATGCATGGACTTTGGCAGACCTTGCCGTCATAGGCGCGCCGCTGGCCTTGTGCTTGGGCCGTTGTGCCAACTTTGTCAACGGTGAGCTGTGGGGCAAGCCGACCGATCTGCCCTGGGGCGTGGTCTTCGGTGGCACCGCGGGCGATATGCCGCGTCACCCCTCTCAGCTCTACGAGGCATTTCTTGAGGGCATCGTGCTCTTTTGCATTCTGCAGGTGCTCAGCCGCAAAAAGCCGCTACTGCCCCAAGGCACGTTTATGGGCGTGTTTGTGATGGGCTACGGCATCGTCCGCTTCCTCATTGAGTTTGTGCGTGTGCCCGATGCGCAGCTTGGCTATCTGCTGGGCGGCGTCATCACCATGGGTCAGCTGCTGAGCCTGCCGCTCGTAATCGCGGGCCTGGCGCTCATCATCTTTGCTCGTCGTCGCAACCAACCCCAGCGCATCTACCTCGACGCCTAACCACCACAAAGGGGACAGGCACCTTTGTGGTGGTTTGCTGGGCAACGATGACAGAACCGTAACGTTTCCCCAGATAAAACCTGCCAAAATAAACCTGTCCCTTTTTTGCAGGTTTCTAGAAAGGCTCTTTGGACTGTGAAGGATTCCGATCTCTCCACAACGGCTGCGCGCGACG
This sequence comes from Collinsella sp. CLA-ER-H4, assembly GCF_040092395.1. Lineage (NCBI taxonomy): Bacteria > Bacillati > Actinomycetota > Coriobacteriia > Coriobacteriales > Coriobacteriaceae > Collinsella > Collinsella sp. CLA-ER-H4. The sequence goes on along the minus strand of NZ_JBBNLQ010000002.1, from coordinate 243,239 downwards.
CTGCCCGCATCGTCTGGTTTAAGCGCTACCCCGCCAAGCAGACTCTCATCGCATTTTTGCTCGCGCTGTTGGCGACCACGGCGTTTTCCATCGATCCCGCCCCGGTGTCGAGCAACGCAGTCTTGGCGATTGACCCCAAAGCCTCGGGCATGCTGTACGTGTGCTACGAGGTGCTCCTCTCGTTTGCCGGCCATACCGACGCGGTCATGCTGCTTGCACTTGCCTGCCTGCTCACCTTGCCGTTTCGCTACGTGTTCTTTGGCCGTGGCGACACCTGGCGTCCATCGATCATTCTGCCGTCGCTGTTCTTCGCCATCTGCATGGTGTTCGGCCGCAGCTACGATCTCACCGACTCGGCTGAGATTGTCCTTGGCGACAAAGCCCGCATCATCTGCGCCTGGATTGGCGGCGCGGGCTGGATGCTTCTGGCGATCGTGGCCTTCTACCTTGCCTTTGAGTGCCTAGATTGGCTGAGCTCCCGACGCATTCCGTTTTCCGAAGCGCACTTTGGCCGCGTATGGCGTGTGACTCACGCCGTGCTCTCGGTCCATCCCTTTGCCGGGCCCTTCCTGGTGCTTATGATCGTCTGGGCGCCCACGCTCATCGCTTCGCTGCCTGGCCTTTTTATGGGAGATACGGGCGCGCAGATTCGCCAGTGGTTCAACTATCCCAACGGCACGAGCGACTACCTGCGCCTACTCAACCCCAACGTGCTGCTCAACGGACATCACCCCGTGGTGCACACGGCTATCATCGGCTCGTGCGTTCAGCTGGGGCTTTCGCTGTTCAACAGTGCTAACGCAGGTCTTGCCATCTACACCTGCGCTCAGTTTGTCATCACGGCTGCCTGCATGGCCTATTCCATTTCGTCGCTGCGCAAACTGGGCGTGAGCCTTCCGGTTCGCGGTGCGATCCTGCTGTTCTTTGCGTTTATGCCGATGTTCTCTAACTACGCGGCGCTGCTCACCAAAGACGTGCTCTTTGCCGACGCGTTCTTGGTGCTGCTGGTACAGACCGTTAAGCTCGTGGCATGTGGCTTGCCCCGTCGTGATGCCAATGTCGAGCGAGCGGGCGAGAAAGCCCCCGTGCTCTTTGCGCGCCACGACTGGCTGCTGCTCGCTCTGGGCGCCATGGGTTCCACGTTCCTGCGCAACGGCGGCCTGGTGTTTCCCCTGGCGGCATGCGTAATCGCGGCGGCGTTTTGCGTATGGGACGTGCATGTGGCTCGTCGTGCAGCCAAGCAGACTGGTGCTGCGCCTTCGGGCGCCATCCCGCGTTTCCGCTGGGTTGGCGTTCTCGCGGTGCTCGCGCTCTGCCTTGCCTCTAATATGTATTTCACCAAGGTCTTTATGCCGGCGCACGATATCACGCCTGGTTCCAAGCGCGAAATCCTTTCGATTCCGTTCCAGCAGACGGCTCGTTTCGTCCAAAAGCACGACGGCCTCAACTCGGGCGTCAACCCCACGGTTAAGGAGGACGGCACCATCGTGGAGGCTCCTTGCGACGGTTCGGTGACCGACGAAGAGCGTGCCGTGATCGATCGCGTACTCAAGTACGAGAATCTGGGCCGCCGTTACAACCCGGATAAGTCGGACGCCGTCAAAAATTGCTTTAACGAGTACGCCTCGCAGGAGGACATCGATGCCTATTTTGAGGTGTGGGCCCAGATGTTTAAGAAGGATCCCGAGTGCTATATTTCGGCGCTTATCAATAACTACTATGGTTATTTTTATCCGAGCGCGCGCGATGCCTGGGTCTACAGCACGGCGCGTAGTGCCGAGATCATGGCGCGTCCCGACAACCTCAAGTACTTCGACTTCCATCCGGTTGACAGCAACGTGGTGCGCTGGTGCGACCACCTGATCAATTTGTACCGTGTGGCGGTGCAGCGTGTTCCCTTTATCTCGCTCACCATGAGCTCGGCCACCTATGTGTGGATCATGATCGCCGTGGTGGTCTACTTGCTGCGTCGTCATTCATGGCGTGCGCTGGCGATCTGGGTGCCGCTGTTGGGCGTGCTCGCTGTGTGCCTGATTGGCCCGTGCAACGGCTCGACTTACATGCGCTACCTGTATCCGGTCATCGCCTGCATGCCCTTCGCCATCGGCGCCACCGTCACCCGCAGCGACTTCTTCTGGTTCTAATTTGGTGCATTGAGGGCCAGGTTTCTTTGCACCAAAGGGGGCATCATCACGACGCCTTCATTTTGGGGTTTATCTCGCAGGCCAGTAGGTATATCATAACGACGTTTGTTTATATTGCCCGAGCATCTGCGCTGGGCTTTAGGTCGAAACCGATAGGAGACACGTATGTCCGGACACTCTAAGTGGGCCACAACCAAGCATCGTAAGGGCGCGCAGGACGCCAAGCGTTCCGCCCTCTTCTCCAAGCTCAGCCGCAACATCACCGTTGCTGCCCGTCTCGGCGGTGACCCGCTGCCCGAGAACAACGCCAGCCTCGCCGCTGCCGTTGCCAAGGCCAAGGCTCAGTCCATGCCTAAGGACAAGATCAAGTCCGCTATCGACAAGGCTTTTGGTTCGGGTGCCGACGCTGCCGTCTACGAGAACATCGTGTACGAGGGCTACGGTCCCGCCGGTGTCGCCGTCTACGTCGACTGCCTGACCGACAACCGCAACCGTACCGCCGCTGATGTCCGTTCCGCCTTCTCCCACGCTGGTGGCAACCTGGGCACCTCCGGCTCCGTCGCCTTCCAGTTTGAGCGCAAGGGCCAGATCGTCGTCGCCAAAGAGATCCTGGACGAGAACGCCAAGAAGGAGACCATGATCGCCAACGGTGCTGCCGGTGACGAGGATGAGTTCATGATGGCCATCGCCGAGGCCGGCGGCGAGGACTACGAGGACGCCGGCGAGGAGTGGATCGTCTGGACTACCGCCAACGAGGTCATGGCTGTCTCCAAGGCGCTCGAGGAGCAGGGCGTCCAGGTCAAGGGCTCCGAGACCACCATGGTCCCGACCACCCCGACCGAGGTCTCCGGCGCCGACGCCAAGAAGGTTCAGCGCCTCATCGACCGTCTTGAGGAGCTCGACGACGTCCAGGATGTTTACAGCACCATGGACATGACCGACGAGGTCATCGCTGCCCTCGAGGAGGAGTAGCGCCTGCACGGGTTAAGCCGTGCATATCTGGGCATAATGAAGCGAGCATGCAAGCCTCGTGGAATAGATGAGCCGGATCCGCGTGCGTAGAGCACCGGACCCGGCTCTTTTATAATGGTGCGAACCGTTTTGCATTTCGAGAGCCGAGATTTGAAGGGAGCGCCGCGTGCGCGTACTCAAACGAGCCCTAGCGATTGTGTATCTTGCCGCCGCCATCGTGGCGCTGGGTACGCTTGTCTGCCAGTTTTGGGGGCCGTATACGTATCGCTTTATGCTGCTGATGCGCGACCCCATGCCGCGCATTGTCGTGACGGCATGCGGCGGAGTTGTGGCGATCGGCGTGCTGGTAAGCTTCTTTCGCCTGATGTTTGCTCGTCGCGAGCCGTCCTGTGTGCATCCGGCGGGGGAGCGCAATATCGAGGTCACCCTTGCGGCGCTTTCTTCGTGTGCTAGGGCTGCTGCCGAGCGCGACGACCGCGTGATGGTCGAGCATGTCGAGGCCCGCGTCCAAGGCTCCGACGATTCGCACGTCCGATTTAAGGTCGAGGCTATCGCGCTTGACGATAAGGACGTGGCATCTCTGGCTACTGCGATGCAGCGGCGCATCGAGGAAGCTTGCGACACCATGCTTGGCACGCCGGGCACGACCGCACGCGTTCGTTTTTTGCCGTCCAAGACTACCGTCCAGACCGTGGAGGTTTCCGGTGAGTGATACCAATCAAGACAAGACCGCTCGTACGCCGCGCCTGACGATTGACCAGAGCGCCACGCCGGCGAACGAACCTGTTGATTCCAAAGCAGAGGCAACCGAGTTGCAAGACGCGGCAGCCGCGGATTTTGACGAGGCTATGGGTCTCATCAAGGGTACGGGCGCTGCCATCTGGAGCTATGCTGTGCGTCATCCCAACACCACGCTCGGTGCCGTCGCTGGCTTTATCCTTGCCGTGTTGGTGCTCACGCTCGGCCTGTGGGACACGCTCGTCATTGCATTCTTCGTGCTGATCGGCGCCGTGATCGGCCAAATTCGCGACGGCGAAAACGGGATCGTCAACTTCTTCGGCCGTCTGTTTAGCGGCCGCTAATATGTATTCGACTGTCGCATCCGCGGCAGGCATAAGGAGGAACCATGGCTTTTAATACGAAGGTCGATGTGGCCGATACCGAGCTCGAGGAGAACGAGGCGGTCGTCGCCGAAGCCGAGGATGTAGAACTCGAAGGTCAGTCCCTCGCCGAGACAGAGGCCGAGTCCGATGTGGATGAGGATGACGAGGAAGCGGACGAGTCCGAGGACTCGCTGACCTATTCCAACGGTGTGATCGAGAAGATCGTTGCCATGGCCACCCGCGAGGTTCCGCACGTTCTGGGCATGAAGGGTAACCTCATGCACTTTGTGCAGGAGCAGTTTGGTGCCGAGAATCTGACCAAGGGCGTGACGGTCGAGGTCACCGATGACAATCGCGTGGTCGTCAACATCTCCGTCATTATCGAGTACGGCGCCTATGCGCCCGCGATCTTCGACGATGTCAAGGCACGTGTCACCGAGCGCCTTGCCGCGATGACCGGCCTTGAGGTGGCGGGCGTCAACCTGCGTATCGAGGACGTCATCACCCCCGAGGAGTACGAGCACCGCACCAGCCAGCACGAATAACCTTCCAAAAAGGGACAGGTTTGTTTTGGCAGGTTTTATCTGCGAAAACGTTAAACGGCCGACCGCGCAAGCAAAAGCGTGGCCGGCCGTTTTTTGTATGCCCCCCGTTGTAGGCATACCGCTCGTCTAACTAGGGGTTGCAATCGTCGCGTTCCGCGTTACCCTAATGGGCGCATTGTTTCCAAATCGTTAACGAGGAGTTGCCGTAATGGCCGACGAGCACGAAACAGAAAGCAAGGCATGGGCGATTGAGGCCGCCGCTGCAGAGGCGGCATCGCGTGCTGCCGAAGAGGTGCATCGTCCTCCCGTAGTGCCGATGGAGCGCGTGGTTGATCGCACCGATATCGAGCGCGGCGAGCGTGCCGGCCAAAAGCGCAGCCAGGAGCCGGGCTTCCCGCGCTTTTTTGCCGAGCTCAATCTGGGCCTGATTCTTACGGCCTTTGCCATCGTTGCGTTTAAAACCCCTAATCACTTTGCTTTTGGCGGCACCTCGGGCGTGTCGGTCATTCTGTCCACGCTGTTCCCGACCCTGCCCGTCGGCGTCTTTATGTGGATTATCAACGCGGTTCTCGTCGCTTTGGGCTTTATCTTTTTGGAACGCAAGGCGATTCTTTGGAGTGTCTTCGCCTCGTTTGCGCTGTCCGCCTATGTTTCGCTGTTTGAGCTCTTTATTCCGACCGATGTCTCGATGACGGGCGATATGTGGCTCGACCTGTGCTTTGCCGTCATCTTGCCGGCGCTCGGCAGCGCTATTGTCTTTGACATCGGCGCCTCGACGGGTGGCACGGACATTCTTGCCATGATCCTCAAGCGCCGCACCACGCTCGAGATTGGCCGCGCCCTGCTGCTGGTCGATATCGGTATCGTGACCATCGCGGCCTTTTTGTATGGCCCGCGTGTCGGTCTGTATTGTGTGCTCGGCCTGTTTGCCAAGACGCTCGTGGTCGACAAGGCCATCGAGAGCATTCACCTTCGTAAGGTCTGCACGGTCATTTGTTCCGAGCCCCTTAAGGTCGAGGAGTTTATCGTCAAGCATCTCAACCGTACGGCGACCATCAGTCGCGGCTACGGTGCCTTCTCGGGCAAGTGCGTGACGGTGATCATGAGCGTGCTGAGCCGTCGCGAGGCCGTGCAGCTGCGCCGTTATGCGCGCGAGGTCGATCCGGGTGCCTTTATCACGATCGTCGACAGTTCCGAGATTGTCGGCAAGGGTTTTCGCGGCACGAACTAGTGCGAACGCATCTATCAAACAATCGAAAAGCGCCTCGCGCGTTGCAAATACGTCATCTAAGAGTATTTGTCCTCACATTGGGTGATAATGATGCCAAAGACATCGTTTGCGATCCAGGTGATTCGCTCTAGATACGAAGGGATGATTTCGATGTTCTGTTCGCAGTGTGGCGCTCCTATGGGCGATAACGACAAGTTCTGCGGTGTGTGCGGTGCTCCTAATGCTGGTGCTGCAGCTTCCACCCCTCAGGGTCAGCCTCAGCCTCAGCAGTTTGTCCCTCAGCCTCCCATGAACGCGTCCAAGGGCTGTGTGGCTCAGGCGTTTGAGGATATGACTAAGACTCCGGGCGTGCTTCAGCGTGTATGCCAAATCGCGTTTTTGCCGGCGCTGATTTGCGTTGTGTGGTGCTCGTGTTGTTTATTCCCGTTATTGGCGGCATTGCGGCTGCCATCGGCTTTTTGGCAGCTTGCATTGCGAGCGTGTGCGGTTCCGGCTTTGGTATCGAGTGGGGTCGCGATCTGTCGCTCAAGGTCGATGACGGCATGGACCGTCCGCTGATACGTTCCACGTCGTTTGGTCTCGGAGTCTTTTCGAGCGTTATTTCGGTCGTGCTCGAGGTTATCGCTGCCATTCCCGTTATCGGTGTAGTGCTTTCGCTGGTGGAGGGCGTGGTAATTGGCGCCGCAGGCTCGTATTCGTATTACGGCTCTTATGCGCTCGAAGCTGCGCTGTTTGGCTCGCTTGGCCTGCTTGTCCTGGCGCTAATTGCCTCGGCGATTCTGGGTGTCTTCTTTAAGATGTTCGCCGACATCGCCGTGATGCACTTTGCGGTGACCGGTCGCGTCGAGAGCGCGTTTTCGCTCGACAAGGTCTGGGCGGCGTTTAAGCACAACAAGACCAAGCTGTTCTGCGCTTCGTTCCTTCCGGAGTTTTTGACGGGCCTGGTTTCCAACGCCATTACGTGGATCTTGACAGCTGTCTTTGGTGCCATCGCCGGAATTGGCGCGTACGGCTATTACTATCGCCCCACGGGTATCGAGGCGATTGTTACCGCCGGTGGTGTCACGCTCGTATTGTTCCTGATGCTGATTGCATTCGTCACGGTGTTCCTTACGGTCTTTGGCAAGATGCTCAAGCACCGTGCCGTTGGCTATTGGGCTGCACGTTATGCAAGCGAATGGACCGATGAGGACAAGGACGACGTTTTGACTTTTGTGCTCCCGGGTGAGAAGAAGCCTGCTCCTGCGGGATTCAATCCCACGGCAGCCACTGGTGCTGCGCCTGCCCCGGCACCCGCGCCTGCACCTGCCCCGGCACCCGCGCCTGCCCCTGCCCCGGCACCTGCTCCTGTCCCCGCACCGGCGTCCGAGGCGACGCCTGCGGAGCCCGATTGGGATGCCGTTGCCACGCCGGCGGATGAGCCGGGCGATAATCCTGCTGCCGAAAACAATCAAACCGAATAGTCGGTCGAGGCGCCCTGGGCAACTGAGCCCGGGGTGCCTTTTTCTACTGCGAAAGCAAGAAAATGCCTGGGAAAACGGTTGCAGCAAAATTTCTCGGAAATTGGTCAATGTTGCGCAACAACGTCGCGGCTATTGTTGAGAACGTAGACGTGTAAGGTTTGAAGGCGTGCGACGCCTTAGGAAAAGGAGAGGCTCATGTTCTGTCCCACTTGTGGTTCTCCCATTTCGGATGATGCCAAATTCTGCCCTGTTTGCGGATCCGCCGTTGGTGCCGCTTCTGCCGCTGCGGCCCCGCAGCCCCAGCCCGCTCCGGCCCAGGCTATTCAGCCCGCGCCCCAGCCTCAGCAGCAGTACACCGGTCAATACGCCCAACAGTCCGCATCCGCTCCGATGGGCTATGGCCCCATTAAGGCTGACCGCAGCCTGATCGGCTGGCTGCTGCTCTCTCTTGTGACCTGCGGTATCTATTCGTTCTACTTCCTGTATTGCTTGGCACGCGACGTCAACACGTTGTGTCAGGATGACGGCGATTACACGCCGGGTCTGGCGGAATTCATCCTTCTATCGTTTGTGACCTGCGGCTTCTACGCGTACTACTGGTATTACAAGATTGGCAACCGCCTGCAGGCCAACGCTCCTCGCTACGGCCTGGTGTTCCAGGAAAACGGCACCACCGTTCTTCTGTGGCAGATCTTCGGCGCGCTCCTGTGCGGCCTTGGTCCCATCTTCGCTATGAACATCATCATCAATAATACCAATGCCATGGCAACGGCTTACAACACTCGCCTTGGCGCTCGTGACTAACAATAAGGGCGGCGTGAACAGCTCCCAGGGACATAGGGGCACGGCAGAGCTCCTTCGCCGCGCCCTTTTTTGCACCGGCGCGCTCTTTGTCGCCTGGCTCGCGCTCTACCTGCTCGATATCGGCTGCATTTTTCGAATGATGACGGGCGCTCCTTGTCCGGGATGCGGCATGACGAGGGCGTGGCTGGCGGCGCTGCGTCTCGATTTTGCGGCGGCCTTTGCCTACCATCCGCTGTTTTGGGTGGTGCCGATTGCGTTTGTGCTCGCGTTCGTGCGCGAGGAGGTGGCATCGAGCAAGCTAAAGCGTGGTGTCGACATTGCAGTCACCGTGTTGTGCATGCTGGTCATCGCCGTATGGATCGTGCGCCTCATCAATCCGGTAGATGCCGGCCTACTCTTTGGCGGCCATGCGCCCGCCGGAGTCCCCGACGACATCATCCACCTCGAACCCCCACGCTGGCTCACCATCCTTCGCTCTTTCCTGTCGTGATGGAGGACGCGCTAGAAAGGCGGTCGACACATAAGCGGGGGCGAACGTTGAGATAACGTTCGCCCCCGCTTTGCTCTAGCCAGGTTGTTATGGGTGGGCGTGATGGCTACTCGTCGCGCTTCTCCTCGTGGCGAGCGGCAGCCCGCGCATCGTGGATGCCCTTGATTGCAGCATGGCGGGCGGTGCGAGCATCGTGCATGGCGTCGCGCGCCTCAGCGGCCGTTGCCTTGGCAGAGCGCAGCTTGGCGGCCAAGTCGGGGTTGGTCTCGGCAACCGCGGCGATCGTGGGGCCGTCGAGCTCCTCTTGCGTGGGCTCGGCCAAAAAGTCGATGGCATATTGGGCTGCCACCATGGAGCCCTTGGCCAGCACGGTCTCGTCGATCTTGTAGAAGCAGGAATGTTGGGCGTACGTGGCGCCAATCTTGGGGTTGCGCGTACCTACAAAGGCGAGCACGCCCGGTACGCGACGCAGGTACTCCGAAAAATCCTCGCCCGAAAGCGTGCCGCGATAATGGCCTTGGCCGGTGGGGCCCAGGCACTTGATTACAGCATGACGGCAGCGCTCGCTCGAGGCGGCGTCGTTTTCGACCTTGTAGTTGGCGATGGTGTAGTCGGTGAGCTCTGCCTCGGCGCCCAAGGCGGCCGCGGTATGCTCCACGATGCGGCGCATAAGCTCCGGCATTTCCTCGTGGGTCGAATCGCCGTAGGTGCGCACCGTGCCGGCGAGGTAGGCCGTGCCGGCGATAACGTTGCGTGCGGTGCCGCCGTGCAGCTCGCCGACAGTGATGACAGCCGGCTCGTAGGGGCTGATCTCGCGCGAGACGATGGTCTGCAGGGCGTTGACGATCTCTGCGGCCACCATGACGGCGTCGTGACCGCGCTGGGGCATGGCGCCGTGGCACGAGGTGCCGCGTACATCGATACGGAACCAGTCGGTATTGGCCATGCGCGGTCCGGGCTCGCAGCTCACGGTGCCGGCGTCGACCTCACTCCAGATGTGCGCGGCGTAGGCGCCATCGACGCCGTCGAGCACACCCGTGCCGATCATGAGCTTAGCGCCCTGGCCGTTTTCCTCGCTGGGCTGGAATACGATGCGGACTTCGCCGTGGATGTCGTCGGTCATATGGCGCAGGATTTGCAGCGTTCCGAGCATCATGGCGATATGGCAGTCGTGGCCGCAGGCGTGCATGCAGCCCTCGTTGACGCTGGCGAACTCCTCGCCGGTCTGCTCGGTGACGGGCAGGGCGTCGATGTCGGCGCGCAGCAGGATGCGGCGGCGTGGCGTGCCGTCCTCGCGGTAGGCATCCGGCGCGGTACCGCGAAGCGTTGCCACCAAGCCGGTCTTGAGCGGACGCTCGTAGGGGATATTCATGGCGTCGAGCTGGTTGGCGATGTCGGAGGTCGTGCGCTCCTCGGCAAGGCTCAGCTCCGGGTGCTTATGGAAGTGCCGGCGCTGCTTGATGATGTAGGGTTCAAACTCGGTAGCGATATCTTGGATGGCCGCGGTGACGTCGTCTGCCGCGCGAGCCTCGGTCGCCGCCATAATCTGCTGTGCCTTGGTCTTCGTCATGGTCGATTTGCTCCTTGCTGGGTTGATCGCAAAATCGTACAGGCTCTCTCCAGTATGCCACCTGCCGCTAGGGCTGGTAAAGTTGCCGTTTGCCGCTTGGGGTTTTGTTACAAGGGCGGGGGAGTACACTCGGGGGTGTTGAATTTCCTGCCAGAGATGGGGATGCCCATGCAACATATCGATCGGATTATCCGCTCCAAGAACGTCTTTACCGCGCAAGACGGCATCGATACCGCCCGCGAGCTGGCGATTGCCATCGCAGGCGACCGTATCGTCGCAGTCGGTGCGCCCGATGACGTGATTGCCGCCGCGCCTGCCGCCACGCCGGTTATCGACTACGGCGAGCAGTTTGTCTGCCCAGGTTTCCATGACGCTCATCTGCACTTCTTCCATACCTCGGTCGGCTCCTCGCCGTACATGCTCATGGATATGGGCACGTCCGAGGCTGCGCTGGTGCAGCACGCGCTCGAGTTTTCCCAGGACCTGCCCGATGACGCTTGGGTTGTGACGCAGGGCTGGCGCGACTACCGTTGGGACCCGCCCGAGCATCCTACCAAGGCGTCGCTCGATGCGGCATTCCCCGATCGTCCCTGCGTTATGTATTCGGGCGACGGGCATACGCTTTGGCTCAACAGCCGCGCACTCGAGGCGCTCGGCGTCACACGCGACAGCGAGCCGCCAGCGGGCGGCAGCTACGACAAGGATGCAAACGGCGAGCTCACGGGCATTGCTCACGAGGCGGCTGCCATGCAGCTGCTACCGCGCTGCCTGGAGTGGCTGGGCGAGGACCGCATCGCGAGCGCTTACGCCGACCAGATGAAGCGTATGGCCGAGCAGGGCATCACCTCGATCTGCGATATGTCGCTCATGCCCATGCCGGGCTGCGATTTTATCCGCGACGACGTCTACGACAAACTGCAGGCAGCCGGCAAACTGGGCATCCGAGCCCATCTATTCCCCACACTGCTGGATGACCAATCGCGCTTGGAAGAGCTACAGACCCGCTACGCGAACAACGCGCTGCTCTCGGCGCCTGGTTTTAAGCAGTTCTTCGATGGCGTGTCGAGCGAACACACGGCATATCTCACCGAGCCCTATACCAATCCGCGCTTCCCGGGCGACCAGGGCCGTCTGACGGTTCCGGCTGAGCGCATGCGCAAACTGGTTCTGGCGGCCGCGGAGCGCGGTCACACCGTGCGCATCCACGTCATTGGTGACGGCGCGATTCATGCCGCGCTGGATATCTTCGAGGAAGCGGCCGACCTGTACGGCCTGCCCCAGCACGGTCATAACACGCTTGAGCATCTGGAGAACCTCTTGCCCGAGGACATCGACCGCCTGCGCAAGCTCGACGTGGTTGCCTCGAGCCAGCCCTGCCATATCACGCTCGACCCGGGTGGTCCGGAGCGCGACCTGGGCTTGGAGCGCAGCCGCATCATGTGGCCGTTCGCAACCTATAAGCAGCGCGGCATTCGCCAAGCCTTCGGCACCGATAGCCCCATAACAGCTGTTACCAGCATGAACGTGCTCTACACGGCCATCACGCGCCAGGACCCCAAAAGCCACTGGCCCGAGGGCGGCTGGTTGCCGAGCGAGCGCATCGATGCAGCAACAGCCCTGCGCAACTACACCCTGGGCAGCGCCTATGCAGCGGGCGACGAACAAAATCTCGGCAGCCTGGAGCCCGGCAAATACGCCGATCTGGTAGTCCTGGACCAAAACCCGCTCACCATCGACCCCCAAGAGCTCCAGGCTACCAAGGTTCAAGCAACCTACCTGGCAGGTAACTTGATTTACGAGCGCTAAGTATTCATGCCGTACCGTTAAGCGCGGCTCGGGCAGCCAATTTTGGGATAACGCTCGAGCCGCGTTTGTTTGCCGGTGAGGATTTGTTAGGAGCGTCCCCGCTCTGCTGGATTTGGGCGCAGGGCGGACGCGCCGCTGCCCTGCGCGCTCAATTTGGACACCAGCAATGCTATCTCTTGGTGTTTTGCATACTTCCCATTACAGATTGCATAAAAAGGCTGGGATATTTTTCATGATCCTGATGTACCCCCGCCCGTGCCGTGCAAAAAACGGAGTATTCAGCACCGCGAGCTCTGCCGGTGCCGCTGCAGTCGGGTAGCATTGCGGAGATCGACGTCATTTTGGGGTCCGACGTGGCGCGAGGCATGCTTGTTTGTCTCGACGAGGCCTGTCTGCCGACCCAAATCGCCGGTCGAAGGCTACCGTGGGACTAATTAGATGCGCCCGGTGCGTATGCATTTGTCCCGGCCTGCTGAAAACTCCCAAAAATGCACGGTGCTCCCCAGGGGACCCGTGCTCGCAACGAAAACCATGCCCATGTCGCTATCCGCATCGCCTTTTTGCTGCACTGACTTTTCTGAATGCCGGGCTCGAATTAGTTAACCTGCCTCCGGAGCCACACGGGAGCCACTGCTAAGTTATCCCCCGGCATTCAGAAAATCTAAGTGCCAAAAAATAAGATTTTTTGACTCTGTGTTGTATAACCAGCCATTCGTGGGTACCATTCAACGCGTACGCAAACAAAAAGGGTTAATTCGCGTGGTATAACCGCGCGGCCCAAAAAGGAGGAGACAAGCATGTCGTCTTTGAAGCCGCTTGCAGATCGTGTTCTGGTCAAGCCCGACGAGGCCGAGCAGAAGACCGCTTCTGGTCTGTATATCGCCAGCAACGCTCAGGAGAAGCCGCAGCGTGGCACCATCGTTGCCGTTGGCGCCGGCAAGGTCAACGACAAGGGTGAGCGCATCCCCATGGACGTCAAGGTCGGTGACGTTGTCATCTACGGTAAGTTCGGTGGCAACGAGGTCAAGGTCGACGGCGAGAAGTATCTGCTGATGCGCGCCGACGACATCTACGCCGTCGTCGAGGCCTAGTCTCGTCAGAATCTCTGATTCGTCTTTGAACGCGCCCGCCGCATAGGACTCGGAAGCGGCGACGCGAGTCACATTTCTTTTGGAGGATTATCTACCATGGCAAAGAACATTACGTTCAACACCGATGCCCGCGCTAAGCTTGCCAAGGGCGTCAACACTCTGGCCGACGCCGTTACCGTCACCATGGGCCCCAAGGGTCGCTACGTTGCGCTGCAGCGCACGTTCGGTGCCCCGACCATCACCAACGACGGAGTTTCCGTCGCCAAGGAGATCGAGCTCGAGGACAACATCGAGAACATGGGCGCTCAGCTGGTGAAGGAGGTCGCCACCAAGACCAACGACACCGTGGGTGACGGCACCACCACCGCAACCCTGCTCGCCCAGGCCATCGTCAACGACGGCCTGCGCAACGTCGCCGCTGGCGCCAACCCGCTGGCCATCCGTCGCGGCATCGACAAGGCCGTCAACGCCGCCGTCGCCGAGATGAAGAAGCAGGCCAAGCCGGTCGAGACCAAGGAGCAGATTGCTTCCGTCGGTACCATCTCCGCCGGTGACCCCGAGGTCGGCGAGAAGATCGCCGAGGCTATGGAGGTCGTGGGCAAGGACGGCGTCATCACCGTCGAGGATTCCCAGACGTTCGACATCACCATCGACACCGTCGAGGGCATGCAGTTCGACAAGGGCTATGTCTCCGCTTACTTCGTCACGGATAACGACCGCATGGAGGCCGTGATGAAGGATCCGTACATCCTCATCACCGACCAGAAGATCTCCAGCGTTCAGGACATCATGCCCGTTCTCGAGGCTGTCCAGCGCGCTGGCCGTGGCCTGCTCATCATCGCTGAGGACATCGACGGCGAGGCTCTGCCTACCCTGGTCCTCAACAAGATCCGTGGCGCCCTCAACGTCTGCGCCGTCAAGGCCCCGGGCTACGGCGATCGCCGCAAGCGCATTCTCGAGGACATCGCCGTCCTCACCGGTGGCCAGGCTGCCCTGGACGAGTTGGGCGTGAAGGTCGCTGACATCACCGCCGATATGCTCGGTACCGCTAAGTCCGTCACCATCTCTAAGGACAACACCGTCGTCGTCGGCGGCGCTGGCTCCAAGGAGGCCATCGACGCCCGTATCGCTCAGATTAAGGGCGAGATGGAGAACACCACCTCTGACTTCGACCGTGAGAAGCTCCAGGAGCGCCTGGCCAAGCTCTCCGGTGGCGTTGCCGTCATCAAGGTCGGCGCTGCTACCGAGTCCGAGCTCAAGGAGATCAAACATCGCGTCGAGGACGCCCTGCAGGCCACCCGCGCTGCTGTCGAGGAGGGCATTGTCGCTGGCGGCGGCGTCGCCTTCATGGACGCTGCTCCTGCGCTCGATGCCGTCGAGATCGATGACCCCGAGGAGAAGATCGGCGTCGACATCGTCAAGAAGGCTCTGACCGCTCCGGTCGCCACCATCGCCAAGAACGCTGGCTTTGAGGGCGCTGTCGTGGTCGACAAGGTCGCCGAGCTGCCCGCCGGCCAGGGTCTCAACTCTGCCAACGGCGAGTGGGGCGACATGATCGAGATGGGCGTCCTCGACCCCGTCAAGGTCAGCCGCGTCACCCTGCAGAACGCTGCTTCTGTCGCCAGCCTGATCCTCATCACCGAGGCCACCGTCTCCGATGTGCCCAAGAACACTCAGCTTGAGGACGCAATCGCTGCTGCTACCGCTGGTCAGCAGGGCGGCGGTATGTACTAAGGCCGACAAGGTCTAGAACTCCCACCGGGAATCCGGGGGCGGGACGGGGACTTCTCTCCGGAACGTCCTCGGACATGCAAAGAGGCTCCGCATCGCGCTTCGCGCTGCGGAGCCTCTTTGCGTCCTGCGGAATATTCCGGAGAGAAGTCCCCGTCCCGCCCCCGGATTCCCTGCGTTTACGGCCTTGAGGTCGGCTCGCGGAGAAAGTCGTGGTTGATGGGAGTACGTGTCCCTTTCGCTGTTTCGCGGCTTTGCCGCGAAAGGCGCGTTACTTTGGGATGGGTGGGGAACGCGGTTGTTGCGGCAACTGGTCCTCGCCAGAAATTACCCTTGGTGTACTTGCGCCTCTCTTCCCTCGTGCTACACTTGCAATTGCTGTTTCAGGGCGGGGTGAAATTCCCCACTGGCGGTAAATCGGGCGGTGCCAAAGGGGTGCCGTGGCGCAGGCGAGGTGTCTGCGACCGAGCCGATGAGTCCGCGACCCGAGCGTGTGTTGGTTCGCATGCCGGCTGAACTGGTGAGATCCCAGTACCAACGGTTAGAGTCCGGATGAAAGAGGCAGGTGATCTTATGTCTGAACAGTCGCAGCATATCCATTTTGAGAACACGAATAGGTGGAGCACCAAACAGCTCGTTACCATGGCGCTGATGTGCGCCTTGGGCGCCCTGTTTATGTATGTGCAGCTACCCATCCTTCCCTCGGCGCCGTTTTTGACGTATGACCCGTCGCTGGTGCCGGCGATGGTGTGCGGGTTTGCGTATGGTCCCGGCGCCGGTACCGCTGTTGCCGCTATGGCTATCGTTATCCATGCGCTCACCACGGGTGACTGGGTCGGCGCGCTTATGAACTTGGTTGCCACGCTGGGCTATATTCTGCCCGCGGCTATCGTTTACCAGAAGATGCACACCTATAAGGGTGCCGTGATTGGCCTGGTGCTCGGCGTCATTGCCGCTACAGCGCTGTCTATGGTCGCAAACCTTACCATTGGCGTATGGTTCTGGTATGGCTCGGTCGATGTGATCGCCCCGCTCATGATTCCTGCCGTACTGCCGTTCAACCTTATCAAGACCGTGCTTAACTCGGTGTTGACGCTGGCGGTGTATAAAGCAGTCTCCAACCTCATCACGCCTAAAAAGGACCAGGTCAAAGGCCGCGCATGATTGAGTGTCGGGGCGTTTCCTTTAGCTATGACGGTGCCGTGTCGGCACTCGACGGTGTCGATCTGAACATCGAGGACGGTGAGTTTTTCTGCATCCTCGGTGGCAATGGGTCGGGCAAGTCGACGTTTGCCAAGCATCTGAATGCGCTGTTGCAACCCGATGCGGGCACGGTACGCATCAACGGCATGGATGCGTCCGACCCCGAGCTGGTCTACGACATTCGTTCGACCGCGGGCATGGTATTCCAGAATCCCGACGACCAGCTGGTGGCAACGCTTGTCGAAGATGACGTTGCGTTTGGTCCCGAAAACCTTGGCGTGCCATCGGTACAAATTGCGCAGCGCGTACGCGAGGCGCTGAAGGGCGTGGGCCTGGTGGGCTTTGAGCGCCATGAGACCCACGCGCTTTCGGGCGGCCAAAAGCAGCGCATGGCGCTTGCCGGCGTGCTCGCCATGGAACCGCGCGTGCTCATATTGGACGAGGCTTCCTCGATGCTCGATCCGCGTGGACGTCAGGGCCTTATGAAGGCTTGCCGCGCGTTGCACAATCGCGGCATGACCATCGTGATGATTACGCACTTTATGGAAGAGGCCGCCGAGGCCGATCGTGTCGCGGTGTTTCGGGCGGGGCGCGTTGCCATGCTCGGTACGCCCGAGGAAATCTTGACGCGGGCAGACGAACTTGCGCAGCTCAACCTGGATATGCCGGCGTCGTGCTGTCTAGGTAGGGCACTTCGTGAGAAGGGCGTGCCCGTTTGCGCGCAGGCGCGCGAGGCAGATATGGTCGCCGAGATTGCACAGGTTTATGCCGAGCGGAGCGGGGCGGACGTCGCAGTGCAGCCTTCCGCATCCGATTCTCGTATGCTTGACAATGCATCCTCTGCAGCCGACGGGATGGCCGCGTCGGAGCCCGTTATCGAGATTTCGCATCTCTCGCATAGCTATTCGCTGAGCGCCCGCGAGCGTCGCCGTTGGCACAAGCGCTCAGCCGTCGAGGGCGCATCGAACAAACAGGCTCTCTGGGGCAACGACCCCAGCAGTCCGTGGGCACTGCGTGATGTATCGCTGACGGTGCGTCGTGGCGAGTTCTTGGGCCTTGCGGGCCATACCGGTTCGGGTAAGTCGACGCTGGTTCAGCATCTCAACGGATTAATCCGCCCGCAGGAGGGGAGCGTTTGCGCGCTGGGGCTCGACCTTTCAAGCAAGAAAGATGCCGCCGCGGTTAAGGCAAAGGTCGGCGTGGTGTTTCAGTATCCAGAGCGTCAGCTGTTTGCCGAGACCGTGACACAGGACGTGGCATTTGGTCCGCGTAACCTTGGCTTGTCGCAGGCCGAGGTCGCCCGCCGCGTTGAGTCATCGCTCGCGCGCGTGGGTCTCGACCTGGCTACGGTGGGCGACAAGAACCCCTTTGAGCTCTCCGGCGGGCAGCAGCGGCGCGTGGCGTTTGCTGGCGTGCTTGCCATGGAGCCTGAGGTCCTGGTGCTCGATGAGCCTATGGCAGGGCTCGATCCGGCGGCGCGCAGTGATTTCCTGGAGCTCATCGATCGACTTCACCATGGGGGCCTGACCGTCGTCATGGTTTCGCACAGCATGGATGACCTGGCCAATTGCTGCGACCGTATCGTCGTAATGAACGAGGGCACGGTATTTGCCGAGGGCAGGCCCGCTCAGGTTTTTGCGCATGCCGATGAGCTTAAATCAATCGGCTTGGGTGTTCCCGCTGCCCAGCGCATGGCGCTGGCGCTTGCGAAGGCAGGCGTGCCGCTGCGCTTTGACGGCCTCTATACGGTTGAGTCGCTGACAGACGAGTTGGTGGACCTGCTAATCGGCCGCTCGGACGGTCCTTCTAACGTCGCGGACATTGCTAAATCCAAGACGGTCGAGCGAGAGGAGGGCTGCTAATGGAGGCGTTTTCGTTTGGCAGCTACTATTCCGGCGATAGTGCAATCCACCGCCTGGACCCGCGAACTAAGTTGCTCTTGGGCTTTGTGTTTCTGATCACGACGCTCACGGTCAGTAGCTTCCGCGGACTGGTCCCGGTCGCAATCTTCGTTGTCCTGATCTATACCGTGTCTCGGGTGCCGGCTCGTCGCGTCCTGTCATCGATGGCGCCGCTGCTGGCGATCGTCATCGTGGTCGCGGTGCTCAACCTGTTTTCCGACCAGAGCGGGCGCATCCTGTGGCAGCTCGGCTTTTTGCAGATAAGCGAGGGCTCGCTGCATTCCGCTGCCTTTATGGCGTGCCGTCTGACCTTGATGATGGCTGGTATGAGTGCCATCACGCTCACCACACCGACGCTCGACCTCACCGCGGGCTTTGAGCGCCTGCTCGCGCCGTTTGCGCGTGTGGGACTTCCTGCGCACGAGCTCGGTATGATCATGGGTATCGCGCTGCGCTTTATGCCGCAGTTTGCCACCGAGATGAAGCAGACGGCCGATGCACAGGCGAGTCGCGGCGCGCGCGTGACGGGAGGCCTGCTCGGCGGTGTGCGTATGCTCGGCAGTGTGGCGATTCCGCTGTTCACGGGTGTGTTCCGTCATGCCGAAACGTTGTCTGCCGCCATGGATGCACGCTGCTATCACGGCGAGCAGGGCCGCACACGCCTGCATACGCTTGCGTTTGGCCGCGGGGATGCGCTGGCAGCGGTGGTGACGACGCTGCTGCTCATCTGCGTCATCGTCATCAATCTTCAACTTGTTTAGGCGCGATTCGAGCGCAGGAAAGGGGTCCCTATGACCGACAACGATCGCACGGCGCAGCTCGAGCGCGCCTGTTCGTATCTTAGGCGTATTCCGGCGTGGTATCTCGCCACGATCGACGTGACGGACGGATATCAGCCGCGCGTGAGGCCGTTCTCGTTTGCCATGGTCGATGATGGCAAGCTGTGGTTTTGCACCTCGCGCGATAAGGACGTGTGGGCCGAGCTCAGCGCGAACCCCAAGTTTGAGGTTTCGGGTTGGAAACCGGGGGAGTGTTGGATCGTGCTGACCGGCGAGGCCGCGCTCGAGGACGACGCGGTCGTGAGCGACCGGGTGCGCCAAGCCGGCTTTAAGCACATGGTGGGCATCGGCGAGCAACACGATAGTGCCAACGACGGTCGCCTTGCGTTTTTCTCGGTGCGAAATATCGCCGCCCGCTTCTGTGATATCGACGGCAGCGAGGAGCGCCTGGAGCTTTAGCTCACACAAACCAGGCTCTCAAACTGGCTAGTACAGGAGGAAACGTGGACGGATTGAATACGGTGTTGGAGTATCTGACGTCGGTGCCGGCGTGGTACTTGGCGACGAGCGTGGACGGGCAGCCACATGTGCGTCCGTTCTCGTTTGCACAGATTCAGGACGGCAAGCTGTGGTTTGTGACAGCGCGCACTAAAGATGTGTGGCAGGAACTGCTGCAAAACCAGCGCTTTGAGGCCACGAGTTGGTGGCCGGGCCATGGCTGGCTCATCTTGCGCGGGCGTGCCGGCTTGGATGACCGGGCTTTAGACGAAATGCGCGAAGCCGGGTGGAAGCATCTAGAGCGCCTGGGCGAGCACTATGAGGGGCCTAACGACCCCACGCTCGTCTTCTTTAGCGTCGAAGATCCCGAGGCTTTTATCTGCAATCACGACGAATGGGTGCCGGTCGAGCTCTAGCCAGCTGGCTCATCCTAACAACTTAGTTTTCGCATGGGCGGGCCCCGTGTTGCCCGGCACCGTAAGGAGTGCCGGTCAATACGGGGCCCGCTCTATTTGTCAATTCCTTCAAGCGAATGTGTCGGGAATGTTTCAATGCATGAATATGCAAGCCATTTACGTGTAAATGCATCTTTTGGTGCTAAAGTTTCAACCCACTTCATAACGACCGCTGCGAAATGCGCATCGGTGCATAAATCGCAGACAAGGAGTCTGATATGTCTTTGAAGGTTGGAATCGTCGGCGCGGCTGGATATGCCGGAGCCGAGCTCATTCGCCTCGTGCTCGGCCATCCCGAGTTTGAACTTGTTGCCATTACGTCCAACGCCGATGCCGGCCAGCCGTTGTCTGCGGTGTACCCGAGCTTCACCGGCGTAAGCGATCTTGTCTTCACGACGCATGATGCCCCCGAACTCAAGAACTGCGACGCGGTATTTTTGGCCGTGCCGCACACGGCTGCCATGGCTCAGGTGCCCGCCCTGCTTGCCGCGGGAGTCTCCTGCATTGACCTCTCGGCCGATTATCGCCTGAGCGATCCAGCCACCTTTGAGGCCTGGTATGCCGCCGAGCACACGAGCCCCGAGTTGCTCAAGACCCGCGCTTTCGGTCTGCCCGAGCTGTTCTCCCAGGATTTGGAGACCGCCGCATCCGACCATGCCACCGGAAAGCCCGTGTTGGTCGCCTGCGCCGGTTGCTATCCCACCGCAACGAGCCTTGCCGCCGCGCCCGCCGTGCGCGCTGGCTGGGTTGCCCAGAGCGGCCCCGTGATCGTTGATGCCATCAGCGGTGTGACGGGTGCCGGCAAGTCCTGCAACGCTCGTACGCATTTTTGCAGCGCCGACGAGAACTTGGAGGCCTACGGCGTGGGCAAGCATCGCCACACGCCCGAGATTGAGCAAATCCTTGGCCTGACCGATCGCGTCGTCTTTACCCCGCACCTGGCACCGCTCAAGCGCGGCCTGCTCTCCACGGTGACGCTGCCGCTCACGCCGCAGGCCATCGACTCCCTGGCTCTTGAGGATGTCGTCGACTATTACAAGCAGTTCTACGCTGGACGCACCTTCGTGCGCGTGCTCGATGCCGGCCAGCAGCCCAAGACGGCTTCGGTCGTCGGCACCAACGCCGCCCAGATTGGCCTTGCGTTCAACAAACGCGCGGGCGTGCTGGTGGCGACGGGCGCCATCGACAATCTGTGCAAGGGCGCTGCGGGCCAAGCGGTCCAGTGCGCCAATATCGTCTTTGGCTTTGACGAGCGACGAGGCTTGCCCACAGTGGCGTGCCCGGTGTAGCACATTCGATTGTTAACGATTTGGTAGTCGGGCATCGAGTGGGGCGCCACTCTTAAGCTGGTCTCATGATCACGACTGGCATGGCGCACCAACCGATGTCCGTTTTTTGTTTGACATAAGGAGTCATAAAGACGATGAATACCGAGCTGTTTGATATCAAGATTCGCGCCGTCGAGGGTGGCGTTACGGCTGCGGCTGGTTTTAAGGCTGCAGGCATCCACGCTGGGTTCCGCAAGAACCCCGAGCGTCTGGATTACGCGCTCGTCGTGCCCGATAAACCCTGTCCCGGTGCCGGCGTGTTTACCACCAATCGCTTTTGCGCGGCGCCCGTGCAGGTGAGCCGTGCCAACCTGGGCGGTGCCGACAAGGGCTACGGTATCATCGCCGGCGTTTCGGTCAACTCTGGCAATGCCAACGCCGCTACGGGTGAGACCGGCCTTGCATGCGCGCGCGAGACGTGCAGCATCGCATCGCAGGTCATCGGCTGTGAGCCCCAGCAGATTCTGGTTGCCTCCACGGGTGTGATTGGCCAGATTCTGCCGATCGACACGTTTGAGACCGCCATTCCTGCTGCCTACGAGGCGCTCTCCGCCCACGGTGGCGCCGATGCCGCTCGCGCCATCATGACGACCGACACGCACTCCAAGGAGTACGCCGTGTCCTACGTCAGTGAGGCTGCGGGTCATGCGGGCAATGTCTATACGGTAGGCGGAATGTGCAAGGGCTCGGGCATGATCATGCCCAACATGGCCACCATGATCGCAGTTATCACCACCGATGCCCCCGTCGAGCCTGCGGCACTTCATGCCCTGCTGCTCTCGACCGTCAAGCAGACCTTTAACAAGGTAACGGTCGATTCCGACACCTCGACCAACGACACCTGCATCATGCTTGCCTCCGGTGCCGCTGCCGCAGATGCCGAGCCTATCGTCGAGGGCTCCGATGCCTTCGACGAGTTGGCATTTGCCGTGCACGAGGTGTGCGAGAGCCTGGCACGCAATATCGCCGCCGATGGCGAGGGCGCATCCAAGCTTGTTACGGTCAACGTTACCGGCGCCGTGAACGACGAGGAAGCCGATATCGCCGCCCGTGCCGTTGCCAACTCGCCGCTCGTTAAGACCTGCATCGCCGGCCACGACTGCAACTGGGGTCGCGTTGCTATGGCGCTTGGCAAGTGCGGCGTGAAGTTTAATCAGGAAGACGTTTCCATCGACATGATGGGCATGCCCGTCTGTCGCGACGGTCTGACTGTTCCCTTTGACGAGGACGAGGCTCTACGACGTTTCGAGGCGCCAGAGATCGTGATCTCGGCCGACCTGGGCGCAGGCGACGCGGCAACGACCGTGTGGACCTGCGACCTCACGCATGAGTACATCTCCATCAACGGCGACTACCGTTCCTAGATTCCGGGCACGCTGCGTATCTTGCCGCGATTGCGGACAGCGGAGCACGGCGCGATAACGATATGAAAGACGAGGCAGATTATGAAATTCGCACGCGATTGTCGTTCGAGCGAATCCAACGAAGCAACCGCGCAGCTGCTGTTCGAAGCGCTGCCGTGGATTAAGAACCTGACCGGCAAGACGGTTGTTATCAAATATGGCGGAGCCGCCATGGTTGATGAGCAGCTGCGCCGCGACGTGATGAGCGACATCGTTTTGCTCAAGATCATCGGTATGCGCCCCGTCATCGTGCACGGCGGCGGCAAGGCTATCAACGAGGCGCTGAGCCATTACGATATTCCCGTCGAGTTTAAGAACGGCCAGCGCGTGACCTCGCCGGCGACTATGGATATCGTGCGCGAGGTGCTGGGCGGCAAGGTTAACCAGGAGCTGGTTGCTGCCATCAACCACCACGGCAACCTGGCCGTGGGCGTGTCGGGCAGCGATGCCGGCACGCTCATCGCCGAGCCGCTCGACCCCGAGCTCGGTCGCGTGGGCAAAGTGACGCACGTCAACACCGACTATATCGAGCGCTTGCTCGATAGCGAGTACATTCCCGTCATCGCCACCGTCGCGGCGGGGGAGGACGGCGGTTTCTTCAACATCAACGCCGATACCGCCGCCGGTGCCGTTGCCGCGGCGCTCCACGCGCATAAGGCGATCTTTTTGACCGATGTCGATGGCCTGTACAAGGACTTTAGCGACAAGGACTCGCTTATCTCCAACCTAACGCTCGACGAGGTTAACGAAATGCTCTACGGCGGCGAGGTCGATAAGGGCATGATTCCCAAGCTGCGTGCGGCCGTCGATGCGCTTACCGGCGGCGTATTTCGTGCCCACATCATTAACGGTACTACGCCGCATTCGCTGCTGCTGGAGCTGCTGACCGATGCCGGCGTCGGTACCGTGATCCATTCCACCGAGACGGCTTACGAGTTCGATACGCATCCGCATCCGCTTTCGACGTTTGCTGCGCGTCTGACCGAGAACCTCGACGAGGTCGAGAAGCTTCAGACGGTCTAGCTGACCCGCAGCCGCCCCATTCCTGCATCCATAGCCCCGCGCCGTCCGGCGCTCAACGAAAGGCATCCCATGTCACTTGCAGCTCAGCAATCGCTTGAATCCCATTACGTTATGCATACCTTTGGCCGCTCTCCGGTCGAGTTTGTCGAGGGCCATGGCATGAAGCTCACCGGCGACGATGGCCGTGAGTACCTCGACTTTCTTGCCGGCATCGGCGTGTGCAGCCTAGGTCATGGCAACCTGGCTGTGCTCTCGGCGCTCGAGGCACAGACCAAAAAGCTCATGCATGTCTCCAATTACTTCTACATCGAGCAGCGTGGACAGGTCGCGGCGCTGCTGTCCAAGCTTGCTAACGACGACGTAGATGGTGCGCGCGTGCTTGCCGATGCCATTGCCGCCGGCGATGAGACCACGGCAGCTGCTCTTGGTGCCCCGGCTGCGGGCGAGCAGGTGTGGGAGACGTTCTTTGCCAATTCCGGCGCCGAGGCCAACGAGGGCTCGATGAAGCTCGCGCGCTTGTACGCCAAGCGTGCCGGTAACGGCGGCAACACCATCGTGTGCATGCGCGGCGGCTTCCACGGCCGTACGCTCGAGACCATTGCCGCCACCATGCAGGATTGGCTGCAGGATAGTTTCCGTCCGCTGCCGGGTGGCTTTGTGGCCTGCACGCCCAACGATGTCGATGAGCTGCGTGCGATCTTTAAGCAGCTGGGGAGCGAAATTTGTGCCGTGATGCTCGAACCGATCCAGGGTGAGAGTGGCGTGCACCCCATGACCGAGGAGTTTATGGCGGCAGCGCGCGACCTAGCACACGAAGTGGGCGCCGTGCTTATCGCCGACGAGGTCCAGTGCGGTATCTTCCGCACGGGTAAGCCGTTTGCGTTCCAGACCTATGGCGTGGAGCCCGACATTATGAGTCTTGCCAAGGGCATTGCCGACGGCGTACCCATGGGTGCCGTCGTGGCAAAGAAGGAGATTGCCGACGTGTTTAAGCCGGGCGACCACGGCTCGACCTTTGGCGGTAGCTGCTTGGCCGTCGCGGCGTGTGCCGCGACGCTCTCCGCGCTTGTGCGCGGCGATTATGCCGAGCATGCTGCCAAGGTGGGTGCCTATATGGAGCAGGCGCTGGCTAAGCTTCCGCATGTGGTAGAGGTGCGTGGCCGTGGCCTGATGCTCGGCTGTGATTTGGATGATGCCGCGGGCGACGCACATGATATTGTTGCCCGCGCGCTGGCCGCCGGTGCCGTGATTAACGCTACGGGTGCTCATACGCTGCGTTTCTTGCCGCCGCTCGTCTGCGAGGAAGCCGACGTGGACAGTCTGATCGAGATCCTGTCGGGTGTCTTGGTCTAACGCAGCGCAATAACTCAATTTGGACCGGGTTCCGGACTGCGGGCGTGCCCTATGTGGCATGATTCAGCGGTCTGGAGCCCGTTTTGCCTTAGATTTGCTAAGGCAGGGAGACCTGCTGGTCAAAAAACATTAAATATGAGTACTGTTACCAGTTGAATATCATATGAAACCGACTATCTAGGATTAGTTAGACCACACATGTTCAGTTATGTTAATGGGAAAACAGCTAGCAAAGGCTTCAAATCGCTGATTCAGGGCTAGATTTACCCAGCGAAACCCAAAAATCGCTGCTACAAAATTAGTAACAGTACTCATTTTTGCCATTTTTTGGCCACAGCCTTTGTGACAGACGTGCTGGCGGGTTCGAATCCCTCTGCGATGGGCCCAAAAAAGATAGGCTCCCATCGCTGGGAGCCTATCAATTCAATGGTGGGCGATGAGGGATGTCCGCGTGCGGCTGGCGCCGCCCGCGTCCCGCTTCGTCGCTCCGCTCCTCGCGTGCTGCGCTGGAAAACGCTTGCGCGTTTCCTCAGCTCCGCACCCTGTCGGGTTCGAATCCCATGCACTGGGCCCAAAAAAGAAAGGCTCCCATTGCTGGGAGCCTATCAAATCAGTGGTGGGCGATGAGGGATTCGAACCCCCAGCCTTGTGCGTGTAAAGCACCTGCGCTAACCGTTGCGCCAATCGCCCGTGCGGAGAGAGTATAGCAAAACAATCGCCTCATTCACCTCATATCCATTAAAGGTAACTGGCGCGTGTCCACGCGGAGCTGATTCAGTTGAGATTGCCTGAACATTCCGCCCCTCTTTACGCCCTCGGGTATACTCAAAAGCTACTGATTCGATTTGATGCCCAGCAACAGCAGAGGGGATAGTATATGTGCGGTTTTGTCGGTTTTGTCGGTGGGACGGATAACCAATCCGAGGTGCTCACCAAGATGATGGACCGCATCGTCCATCGCGGTCCCGACATGGGCGGTCAGTTTATCGACGGCCGCGTTGCCCTGGGCTTCCGCCGCCTGTCGATCCTCGACCTGACCGAGGCCGGCGCTCAACCCATGGCCAACGAGGACGGCAGCGTCGTCATTGTCTTCAACGGTGAGATCTACAACTTCCAAGAACTCCGTTCCGAGCTCGAGGCCAAGGGCTACAAGTTCCACTGCGGCGCCGACACCGAGAGCCTCCTGCACGGCTACGAGGAGTGGGGCGAGGCCGTCCTCGATCGCTTACGCGGTATGTACGCCTTCGTCATCTGGGACAAAAAGAAGAACAAGCTTTTTGGCGCCCGCGACATCTTTGGCATCAAGCCGCTCTACTACTATCCCATGGCCGATGCGGGCGACGGCGCTCCGGGCGTGCTCTTTGGTTCCGAGATCAAGAGCTTCCTGGACTACCCGCACTTCCACAAGGCGGTCAACAAAAAGGCTCTACGTCCGTACATGACGCTGCAGTATTCGGCGACTGAGGAGACCTTCTTCGAGGGTGTCTACAAGCTGCCGCCGGCGCACTACTTTACCGTCGATATCCCGACCGGCAAGATGAACATCGAGCGCTACTGGGATTGCGATTACTCTGCCGTCGAGAAGCCGTTCGAAGAGTATGTCGATGAGCTGGACGAGGTCGTGCACGAGAGCGTCGAGGCCCATCGCATCGCCGACGTCAAGGTCGCGTCGTTCCTCTCCGGTGGCGTCGACTCCAGCTACATCGCCGCTTGCCTCATGCCCGACAAGACCTTCTCGGTGGGCTTTGACTACAAGAACTTCAACGAGACCAACTACGCCAAGGAGCTTTCCGATAAGCTCGGCGTCGAGAACGTTCGCAAGATGATCACCGCCGACGAGTTCTTCGGTGCGCTCGAGGACATCCAGTATCACATGGACGAGCCGCAGTCCAACCTGTCTTCCGTGCCGCTGTGGTTCTTGGCCGAGATGGCCCGCAAGGACGTTACCGTCGTGCTTTCGGGCGAAGGCGCCGACGAACTCTTTGGCGGCTACGCCTACTACGAGGATACGGTTCCGGTGCGCAAGTACAAAAAGATGGTGCCGCTGCCCATCCGTCGCGCGCTCGGTAACCTGGCGCTGCATATGCCGTACTTCAAGGGACATAACTTCCTGGTCAAGGGTGCCGAGATCCCCGAGAAGTCGTTCCTGGGACAGGCTCTGGTATGGCCGGAGCGCGAGGTCGACGGCGTGCTCAAGCCCGAGTACAACACCGGCGACGGCGCCTTTGAGCTCGCTGCACCCATCTACGCACGCGTGAAGGGTCAGCCCGAGCTGGTCAAGAAGCAGTACCTGGACATGAACATGTGGCTCCCGGGCGACATTCTGCTCAAGGCCGACAAGATGTGCATGGCACACTCACTGGAGCTGCGCGTGCCCTTCCTGGACCGCAAAGTCATGGAGTTCGCCGAGCACATTCCCGACCGCTACCGCATCAACGAGAACGGCAACAAACAGGTACTCCGCCACGCTGCCAACAAGTCGCTGCCCGATGAGTGGGCCACCCGTCCCAAGGTGGGCTTCCCGGTGCCGATTGTCTACTGGCTGCGCGAGCAAAAGTGGTACGACTATGTCAAGGAGTACTTCACCGCGCCGTGGGCAAGCGAGTTCTTCAATACCGACGAGCTCATGCACCTGCTCGATCTGCACTTTGCGGGCAAGGGCGATTTCCAGCGCAAGATCTATACGCCGCTCGTGTTCCTAGTGTGGTACAAGCGCTTCTTTATCGACGAGGGCCAGCCTTCTGTTCAGGCTGCCTAGCCTCGGCTTACGAACGCCTGCGCGTAACGGCTCCTCCGGGAGCCGTTTTTGCGTGGGTGCGTTTCAGTTACTATAAAAACCGTCCCTGCCAAATGGCTGAGAAAGGTGAAAGATGCACCATTCGGATTCCGCGACCGTGACCACGGTCGATACGCTTGCCAAGCTGCTCGACGTGTGCGGCGAGCTGCGCGCATCAGAGCAGGTTGACGAGCGTGCCGTGACCGGCTGCTCGTTTGATTCGCGCGTGGTCTCGGCAGGTGACGTATTCTTTTGCAAAGGTGCTGCCTTTAAGCCCGCGTTTTTGAGCATGGCGCTCGATGCGGGCGCCGTCGCATTTGTGTGCGAGGAGTCGCTGGTCGAGTCTCTGGAGCCGCTGGCGAAGGAGAGCGGTGCTGCGATGCTGGTTGTTGATAGTGTTCGCACGGCCATGGCCCTGTTGCCGCCGGAGGTCTACGACCGTCCCGACCACAACGTCAAGATCGTGGGCATCACCGGCACCAAGGGAAAGACCACGGCCGCTTTTATGCTCCAGTCCATCATCAAGGCGGCGGGCGAGTCCTGCGGCATGATCGGCTCGGTGAGTACCGACGATGGTATCGAGTGCTACGAGAGCACCAACACCACGCCCGAGGCCCCCGAGGTTTGGCGCCATATCGCCAACTGCCGCACGTCCGGTCGCCAGTCCATGGTCATGGAGGTCTCGAGCCAGGCGCTCAAGTACCAACGCGTCGAGAATCTGCCGTTTGACGTGGCGTGCTTCCTCAACATCGGCCGCGACCACATCTCGCCGATCGAACACCCCACGTTTGAGGATTATTTTGAGAGCAAACTCAGGATCTTTGACCAGGCAAAGACCGCCGTGGTGAATCTGGGCACCGAAGAGGTCGACCGTGTGCTGGAGGCAGCGTCGACGGCCGATCGCTTGGTGACCGTTGGGGTCGAGCGTCCCGAGGCAAGCCTGTGGGCGAGCGATGTCCGCATGCTCGGCTTTAACATCGAGTTCAACTTGCACGGCATGAGCGCCGACGAGCCCGAGGCGGGGGAGAAGGTCCTGCTGGGTATCGCGGGCGACTTTAACGTGGAAAACGCGCTGGTCGCTATCGCCGCTGCGCGCGAGATCGGCATCGGTATCGAGGCTATCAAGAAGGGCCTCTCCAAACTGCGTGTGCCGGGCCGCATGGAGGTCGTGGAGTCGAAGGACGGCCGCGTGATCTGCGTCGTTGACTATGCACACAACCAGCTTTCGTTCCGTTCGCTTTTCTCGTCGGTCAAGCGCGCGTTTCCCGCCAGCCCCGTCATTGCGCTGTTTGGCGCCGCCGGCGGCAAGGCTCAGGAGCGCCGCGAGCAATTACCACGCGAGGCCGCACCGTATTCCGACCTGATGATCTTTGCCAACGAGGATCCAGCTCACGAAGACCCGATGAAGGTCTGTCGCGAGCTTGCCGAACATGTTCCCGACGATACGCCGAACAAGATCATCCTCGATCGCGAAGCCGCTGTGCATGCGGCGTTCAAGGCGGCGCGCGAGGAGTACGTCAACCCCGATGCTCCCACCATTGTCTTGCTGCTGGCAAAGGGTGACGAGGAGCTCATGCACGTGGGCGACGAGTTTGTGCCCATCGAGAGCGACCTTTCGTTGGCCAATCGCCTGATCGATGTTACCCAGTTTGACTAATGAACCATGATGGCGGCGGCGCCCTGAGTGCGCTGTCGCCATAAGCGTGTTCCCTCAATCAAAACATGCCGTCCAAGTCCAAACCCCTCTACGTAAACGGAGTAACCATGTCCCACAACACCCTGCCGACCGTTGCCGAGCTTTCGGGCGAGATGCGCGAGCGCTTGTCCAAGGTCAAGTACGTCTTTACCGACCTGGATGCCACGATGCTCGCGCCCGGCTCGTGCGTGCTGCGCGACAACGACGGCAACCCCTCGACCAAACTCGTCGAGGCCGTCGTGGCGCTCGCTCGCGCTGGTATTCAGGTGGTTCCCACCTCGGGCCGCAACCGTACCATGATCCACGAGGACGCGCGCGTGCTCGGCCTCAACTCCTACATTGGTGAGATGGGCGGCCTGGTTATGTACGACCTCAAAGCCAACGATTGGGAGTATCTGACCGGTGACATGCCTTACGACCCCGCCTGCGGCCTTACTCCGCACCAGGTAATCGAGCAGACCGGCGTGTGCGAGAAGATCCTCGCCCGCTGGCCGCACAAGATCGAGTACCACAACGACATGTCTACCGGTTACAAGTACCGTGAGGTCACCGTCGGCATGCGCGGCGATGTGCCCGACGATGAGGTCCAGGCCATCCTGGACGAGGCCGGCTGCGGTCTGATCTGGGCTTGCAACGGTCATCTGACTCACCTGTCCAAGCCGACGACGCTCGAGCTCGATTGCGTCGAGGACGGTCGCGCATTCAACATCAACCCCGCGGGCCTCAACAAAGGCGTCGCCATTGCGCGCTTCTGCGAGCACCTAGGGATCGAGCGCGAGGAGACGTTGGCGCTCGGCGACTCCGAGTCCGACTTCTACATGGCCGATCACGTGGGTACGTTCTGCCTGGTCGAGAATGGCCTGACGAGCGCCGGCGCACCCGAGTTCCTGGCTGCTTGCGAGAACGCTTTCGTTACGCGCGGCAAAATTGTCGACGGTTGGGCGGCGACGGCAGAGCTGCTGGTCGCGGCGCGTTCGTAGTGCGGCGTCGCTGCACTTGGACATGTCTTTTCGAGAGAGACTGGTGAGGTAATGTCCGATATCGAGAATTCGGCAGGCGACACGCGCCCGATTGGCGTGTTCGATTCTGGTTTGGGCGGTCTGACGGTTGCGCGCGCCATCGCGACGGCGCTGCCGCACGAGTCCGTCTACTACTTTGGCGACACCAAACGCTGCCCCTACGGCACGCGCACCGAGGATGAGGTGCGCTCGTTTGCGTTGCAGGCGGGTCGTTGGCTTTCGAAGCACGACGTCAAGATTATGGTCATCGCCTGCAATACGGCGACTGCTGCGGCCTTGCGTCTGGCCCAGCAGGTGCTCGACGTTCCCGTGATCGGCGTGATCGCGCCGGGTGCCCGTGCGGCAATCAACAGCACGCGTACGCGTCGCGTGGGCGTGCTCGCCACCAACCTTACTATTCGCTCGGGCGCCTACACGCGCGCCATTCAGGACCTGGATGCCGGCGTCGATGTATACGGCTGTCCTGCCTCGAGCTTTGTCGAGGTTGTCGAACACGAGCTCGCCTCGGGTGCACATCTGCAGGAACAGTGGCTTGAGAACGAGGACATCTTCGATACGCCTGCCGTGCGTGCGCTGGTGGGTGCCACGGTTGAGCCGCTGCGCGACCACGGTATCGATACCGTGGTGCTCGGCTGTACGCATTTCCCGCTGTTGGTGGGACCTATCCGCCATGCGCTGGGGCCTGGGGTGCGCGTCGTGAGTTCCGCCGAGGAGACCACGCGCGAGCTGACCGATATCCTCACGCGCCGCGAGCAGCTGGCGGGCGACGCCGCCGAGCCGCAGCATCGTTTTGCCACGACGGCCGATAACATTGCCGAGTTTGCGGTGGCGGGCAGCTTTATCTTTGGTCAGCCGCTCAAGAGCATCGAACATATCGATATCGATGAGCTGAAATAGATGTAAGGCAGCCGCCAAAGCCTTCGCCACATCTTTTGCCGAAAGGAAATTTCTATGGAGTACATGCAGGTCAACCGCGCCAACGGTCGCGCCGCCAACGAGTTGCGCCCCGTTAAGCTCACCCGTGGCGTCATGAAGCACGCCCACGGCTCGTGTTTGGCCGAGTTCGGCGACACGCGCGTGCTGTGCGCCGCCACTATCGAGGAGGGCGTGCCGGGCTGGCGAAAGGGAGCTAAGGCCGGCTGGGTGACCGCGGAATACGCCATGCTGCCGGCGTCGACCGGCAAGCGCTGCAAGCGCGAGCACGCCAACCGCAAGGGCCGCTCCATGGAGATCGAGCGCCTCATTGGCCGCAGCCTGCGTACCGTCGTCAACATGAAGGCGCTCGGCGAGTACACCGTCACCGTCGACTGCGATGTGATTCAGGCCGATGGCGGCACGCGTACAGCGAGCATCACCGGCGCCTGGGTGGCGCTGCACGACGCCCTCGCCATGTGGGTCGAGGCGGGAAAGATCGATCACATCCCGCTTACCGGCCAGGTGGCTGCCATCTCCATGGGCGTTGTCGACGGCAATACGCTGCTTGACCTCGATTATTCCGAGGACAGCCATGCCGAGGTCGACATGAACCTTGTCGCCACCGACACCGGTGAGATGATCGAGCTCCAGGGTACCGGCGAGCAGGCGCCCTTTGACCGTAAGCGCCTCAACGCCCTGCTTGACCTGGGCGACAAGGGTATCGCCGAGCTCATCGAGCTTCAGCGCCAAGCCATCGCCTAACCTGCCAAAAAGGGACAGGTTTATTTTGGTAGGTTTTATCTGCGGAGACGTCTAGACACAAGACTGCCGTTGATTGAGAGGGGAGAGGCGGAGACCCTCGTCGCCCTCGGCGCGGCATTGCTATAGAGACAAGGAGGCCAGTCATGGCACTTGAGAAGATTGACATCGACACTCTCGACCCGGCGGCGACCATCGTCGTGGCAACGGGCAACGCCCATAAGCTCACCGAGATCGAGGCCATTTTGGGCAAGGTCATGCCCGAGGTGCGCTTTGTGGCGCTCGGCCAGCTGGGTGATTTTGAGGATCCCGAGGAAAACGGCACGACGTTTTTGGAGAACGCCATCATCAAGGCCCAAGCCGCGGTTGAGGAGACGGGCCTTATGGCCATTGCCGACGATTCTGGCTTGGTCGTCGACGCGCTGGACGGTGAGCCTGGCGTGTACAGCGCACGCTACGCGGGCGTGCACGGCGACGATGCCGCCAACAACGCCAAGCTTCTCGTTAACCTGGAAGGCGTGGCAGATGAGGACCGCACCGCGCGCTTTATGAGCGTCGTCGCGCTCATCGACACGGACGGTCTGGTTACCTATGGCGAGGGCGCCTGCGAGGGCGTTATCGCGCACGAGGGCCGCGGCGATCACGGCTTTGGCTACGACCCGCTGTTCCTGCCGGTCGACACGCCGGGCAAGACCATGGCCGAGCTCACGGCGGACGAGAAGAACGCCATCAGCCATCGATTCCATGCGCTCGAACACCTATCTGCCAAACTGACGGGCGAGGAGTAGGCCGTGCGTGCGGTGGTGCAGCGCGTACTCAACGCCGGCGTGACGGTCGATGGCGAGTGCGTGGGCCGCATTGGACGAGGCTACCTGGTGCTGCTGGGTGTGGGCCATGGCGATACGCGTGCCGAGGCCGACAAGCTGTGGGGCAAGCTCCGCGGGTTGCGTATCAACGAGGACGAGAACGGCAAGACCAACTTGGCGCTTGCCGATGTCGACGGCGAGGTGCTCGTGGTGTCGCAGTTCACGCTGTTCGCCGACTGCCGCCACGGTCGCCGTCCGTCGTTTACGGATGCCGGCGCACCCGATGTTGCCAACGAGCTCTACGAGTACTTCCTGACGCTCGTTCGTCAAGATGTCGAACACGTGGCGCACGGCATTTTTGGCGCCGATATGAAAGTCGACTTGGTCAACGACGGCCCATTCACCATCGTCTTGGACACCGATAGTCTGTAAGTAGTCAATTTGGGACCGGGTATTTAGCTGCTTGCGTATGGCCACAACAGGGTGCTATAGTATTAGAGTTTTGTCTATCTTAGGGGTATTATCCCCTTTTTGAATTGCACCTTCTGGAGGCCCTGTTCATGGAAGAGATGGAAGTCAATCACGTCGACGACATCCACGAGAAGCTGACCGATATGGTGGGCGATCGCGTCAAGGTTAAGGCCAACATGGGCCGCACCCGCGTTGTCGAGCGCATGGGCACCATCAAGAGCGTCCACCCCGCCGTCTTTATCGTCGAGGTTGACGAGCGTCGCGGCCGCAAGTCGCGTCAGTCCTATCAGTATATCGATGTCCTCACCGGTCAGGTCGAGCTGTTCGACCCCGAGAGCGGCGAGCATATCTTTACCCCGCTCGGCAATCAGCTCGAGGAGCACTAACGGTGACCGATTGGTCCCTGACTCTTTCCGCGCCGGCAAAGATTAACCTCTACCTGGGGGTTCATACCGAGCGCGATGACCGCGGCTACCACAGGGTCGATTCCCTGATGGCAGCCGTCGGTCTTTCCGATACCGTGACGGTCACGCCGGCGCAGGCGCTGACCGTTCAGACGGTTCCGGCATCAGATTTTCCCATGCAAAAGAATACGGCGTATCGGGCTGCGGCTGCTATGGCCGATCATTATGGTCGCGAGGCAAACATCTGCGTGACGATTGAGAAGCGCATTCCATTGTGCGCCGGCTTGGGCGGCCCCTCGACGGATGCGGCCGCGGTCATTGTCGCCTTGGCGGAGCTCTGGGGCATTGATCGCACCGACCCAGCGCTCGACGACATTGCGCGGGGCATTGGTGCTGACGTCCCGTTCTTTTTGCACGCGAGCCCTGCGTTCTACGTAGGTGGGGGAGACGTGCTGGCAACTGAGTACCCCGCACTGCCCGTGACGCCCGTCGTGCTGGTTAAGCCGCGCGAGGCGAGCGTTTCGACAATTGAGGCCTATCGACGTTTTGACGAGGCCCCGGTGCCTGCGGAGAAGCCCGGCGCGATAGCTTCTGCCTTGCGTGCTGGTGATGCCGAGACGGCATATGCGCTCATCCATAACAACTTGGGTGTCATTTCCGCACAGATGGAGCCGCAGATTCAATCGGTTCTTGATTGGCTGCGTAAACAGGACGGCACCGTTGCTGTAGATGTGTGCGGATCGGGTGCCTGCTCGTTTGCCATTTGCCACACCGCCGCCATGGCCGAAAGGCTTGCCGACGCTGCCCAGCAAAACGGCTGGTGGTCCTGCGCGACGGAGCTCATTCCCAACACGGTTCGCGTCGAAGTGCCAAAGAAGTAAAAATTTCTCTAGCACACGACGGAAATCTTTGTTACTATAGTCGAGCTAACGGGTTGTGGCTCAGTTTGGTAGAGCACTGCGTTCGGGACGCAGGGGTCGCTGGTTCAAATCCAGTCAACCCGACCAGAGCATGAGGAGGGACCGCTTCTTGCGGTCCCTTTTTTTAGCTATTGTTGTGATACCGCGATACCCGCGGTATACTCATTCGAGCTTGTCTCGCTGTATTGTGGAGGTCTACATGTTTGGACTGAGGGCTCCTGAGCTCATCATTATTCTCGTCGTTGTCCTGATTATCTTCGGGCCCAAGAACCTGCCGAAGCTCGGCAAGTCCCTCGGCTCTACCGTCAAGAATATCCGCGAGGGTATGGAGGGCGACGATAAGGCCGAGACCAAGCAGGCCGAGGAGGTCGTGGTCGAGCAGTCCGAGGAGGACAAGGAGATCGCTGAGCTCGAGGCCAAGCTCGCTGCTGCCAAGAAGAAGCAGGCGGAGGACAGCGACGCGGACGCAGAGTAGTCCCATCCCTTTGGGGTGAGCACCTGACCGGCTTGCCCGCAGGCTAGCCGGTCTTTTTCGTTTTGTTGACAGTTGATTGTTTGATCAGAGTTGGGGAGATATCCGTATGGACGCAAGCCAGATCGTACTGACCGCTGAGGGCCGCCAGAAGCTCGTCGAGGAGCTCGCTTGGCGTGAGGGCGATTACGCCAAGGAGATCGTCGAGGACATCAAGGAAGCCCGCGCGTTCGGCGACCTTTCGGAGAACTCCGAGTACGATGCCGCCAAGGACAAGCAGGCCCAGAACGCCGCTCGTATTGCCGAGATCCAGGCCATCCTCGCCAACGCTCAGGTTGCTGCCACCACGGGCGATCTGACCGTTTCCATCGGTTCCACCGTTTCTCTGATTGATCCCAACGGTGAGGTCATGGAAGTCACGCTCGTCGGTACCACCGAGACCAACTCGCTCGAGCACAAGATCTCCAACGAGTCGCCGGTTGGCCACGCCATCATCGGTCACGGCGAGGGCGACTCCGTCGAGGTCGTTACGCCTTCCGGCAAGACTCGCGTCTACACCATCGCCAAGATCGCACGCTAGACCACGGTCCCGCGTAAAGGTATGTTTTCGCTCCCTGGGACCGAATCCTGGGGAGCGTTTTAGTTTGAGGAGCTAACTTATGGCAGAGAACCAGAACGCCGCCGATCAGGCATCGACGCTCAACGACGAGCGCGCCACCCGCCTGGCCAAGCGCGCCGCCCTGTTCGAGGCGGGCCAGAACCCCTATCCCGAGCACTCTGAGCTTGAGGACTACGTCGCCGATATCGAGGCTAAGTACGCCGAGCTTGCCGATGGCGAGGACACCGAGGACGTCGTGAAGATCGCCGGCCGCGTGGTCGCCAAGCGCGGTCAGGGCAAGATCATGTTCATCGTCGTGCGCGATGCGACTGCCGAGATTCAGCTGTTCTGCCGCATCAACGACATGGACGAGGCTGCCTGGAATACGCTCAAGGCCCTCGACCTGGGCGACATCCTGGGCGTGACCGGCGTGGTCGTGCGCACCCAGCGCGGCCAGCTTTCCGTTGCCCCTAAGAGCGCGACCCTGCTTGCCAAGGCCGTTCGTCCGCTGCCCGAGAAGTTCCACGGTCTTTCCGACAAGGAGACCCGCTATCGCCAGCGCTATGTCGACCTGATCGCCAACGACGACGTTCGCGAGACCTTCCGTAAGCGTTCGCAGATTCTCTCCACTTTCCGTCGCTTTATGGAGTCCGACGGCTACATGGAGGTCGAGACCCCCATCTTGCAGACCATCCAGGGCGGCGCTACTGCCAAGCCGTTCATCACGCACTTCAACGCGCTCGATCAGGAGTGCTACCTGCGTATTGCTACCGAGCTGCACCTCAAGCGCTGCATTGTCGGTGGTTTTGAGCGCGTGTTCGAGATCGGCCGTATCTTCCGTAATGAGGGCATGGACCTTACCCACAACCCCGAGTTCACCACGATGGAGGCCTACCGTGCCTTCTCCGACCTCGAGGGAATGAAGGCGCTCGCCCAGGGTGTCATTAAGGCGGCTAACAAGGCCATCGGCAACCCCGAGGTCATCGAGTACCAGGGCCAGACCATCGACCTTTCTGGTGAGTGGGCCAGCCGTCCCATGACCGACATCGTCTCCGACGTGCTCGGCAAGCAGGTTACCATTGACACACCGGTCGAGGAGCTTGCTGCCGCCGCGCGCGAGAAGGGCCTGGAGATCAAGCCCGAGTGGACTGCTGGCAAGATCATCGCCGAGATTTACGATGAGCTGGGCGAGGACACCATCGTCAACCCCACGTTCGTGTGCGATTACCCCATCGAGGTCAGCCCGCTTGCCAAGCGCTTTGAGGACGACCCGCGCCTGACTCACCGCTTTGAGCTGGTTATTGCCGGTCACGAGTACGCCAACGCATTCTCCGAGCTCAACGACCCGGTCGACCAGGCTAAGCGCTTTGCTGCCCAAATGGCCGAGAAGGCCGGCGGCGACGATGAGGCCATGGAGTATGACGAGGACTACGTGCGCGCCCTCGAGTACGGTATGCCTCCCGCGGGCGGCATTGGCATCGGTATCGACCGCGTGGTCATGCTGCTCACCAACCAGGCTTCCATCCGCGACGTGCTGCTGTTCCCGCATATGAAGCCCGAGAAGGGTTTCCAGTCCGGTGCCGCTGCCGCCAAGGCTGCCGAGGCCGGCAACGCCGCGAGCCCGTTCGTTAAGTCGCTTAAGCCCACGCTCGATTACTCCAAGATCGCTGTTGAGCCGCTGTTCGAGGAGTTCGTCGACTTCGATACCTTCTCCAAGAGCGATTTCCGCGCTGTGAAGGTCAAGGCATGCGAGGCCGTCAAGAAGTCCAAGAAGCTGCTGAACTTTACGCTCGACGACGGTACCGGTACCGACCGCACCATCCTCTCCGGTATTCACGCTTATTACGAGCCCGAGGACCTGGTCGGCAAGACCTTGCTCGCCATCACCAACCTGCCTCCGCGCAAGATGATGGGTATTCCCAGCTGCGGCATGCTGATCAGCGCTGTCCACGAGGAGGAGGGCGAGGAACGCCTCAACCTGATCCAACTCGACGCCTCCATCCCCGCCGGCGCAAAGATGTACTAACTGGTTACGCGGTTCTACGAACCGCGTAACCAGTTGACGCTGCGCGCCGCCCAGGGCGACAATTTGTCATTCAAAAGGCAAGGCATGACCAGAAGGTCTATGCCTTGCCTTTTTCATGCCAACTTGTTCGCCCTGGACGTCGCTCGCTGTCCGTCCTCTACCTGCGGCGTTGACTTGATTGATACTTAGAACATCGATGTAGTCATTAGGGACGCTCTTAAACGACTATCCAACGGCTATTGCGCGCATGGCTCGCATGACAGCCGTCTCTTTTATGTTTCCTTTAGCCGTCGCTGTCTAGGATGGGGGTTAGTCGACAGGAAGGGAGCACCGGGATGGACGATGCGAGCGAGCGCGCGATTGAAGAGGACATGCTCGATCAGTTCAATTACTTTGACGATGAGGACGAGGAGCTGATTGACCGTCGCGAGCCAGCGCCGCTTGATTCCTTTGATCTGGTCGATGAAGAGGCTGATGAGGTTGAGGGTGAATCAGTGGAGCCCCCACAGCCTCCGCGCCTTGACTCACTGCTTTCGAGAGCCCCCATGCACCACGGCGTTCGTGCCGGCGCGCTCCATATGAAAACTGACTGGCACCAGATCGTGACGGCAGGCGATGAGCTTGCCGTCGATGCGCCGCTCACCGATAAGTCATCCATCATCTGCCGTACCGGCATGCTTATGCTGGCAAGCGGAACGGGTGCCTGGCGCGTGCGCGATACCATGAATCGTGTTGCTGCCGTACTGGGCGTCACGATTCACGTCGACCTGAGTCTTCTGTCGTTTGAGTGCACCTGCATCGAAGATGGCCACTGCTTTAACGAGGTTGTCAGCCTGCCCACAACGGGAGTCAATACCCATCGCATTTGGATGATGGAGAGCTTCTTAAAGGAAATCGAGACGTATGGGCGCCGGTTTACCGTGCACGAATACCACGAGATGCTTAAGACCGTCGAGAGCTCAAAGCCCGATTACTCTCCCTGGCAACAGGGCCTTGCGGCAGCCTGTGCTTGCGGCGCCTTCGTCTTTTTGCTCGGCGGCGGCCCTATCGAGATGGCCTGCGCATTCGTAGGCGCTGGTGTCGGCAACTTTGCTCGCTCCCATATTCTCAAGCAGGGTCTTGGCCAGTTTAGCGCGCTGACGACGGGCGTTGCGCTCGCTTGCGTTTCGTATCTGCTGGCATTGCTCGGCCTTGGCCAGGTCGTACCGAGGGCAATGTCGCACCAAGAAGGCTATATCGGTGCCATGCTCTTTGTGATTCCCGGCTTTCCCCTCATTACGGCAGGCCTCGACATCGCTAAGCTCGATATGCGAAGCGGCATCGAGCGTCTTTCGTATGCCGTGTCGATTATTGTGATGGCGACCCTTGTGGGCTGGATGGTTGCCGAGTGTGTGGGGCTGGCACCGGATGATTTTGCCCCGCTCGGCCTTTCGCCGCTTGCCCTTACGCTCCTGCGCGTGGTGATGAGCTTCGTTGGCGTATTCGGCTTCTCGGTGATGTTCAACAGCCCGGTAAAGATGGCCGCGGCAGCTGGGCTGATCGGCGCCGTGTCCAATACCTTGCGCCTTACGCTCGTCGATGCGCCGACGATGCTTCCCTTCCTGGGCCTCAGCGTGGGAATGCCTCCCGAGGCGGCAGCGTTTATCGGCGCGCTGGTATCGGGGCTGCTGGCAAGCTTGGCCGAAGTCAAGCTCACCTACCCACGTATCGCCCTCACGGTGCCATCAATTGTCATTATGGTGCCGGGCCTGTATCTGTATCGCTCGATGTACTACATGTGCACCTTCGATACGGTCAATATGCTCGGTTGGTTTGTGCGTGCAGTGCTCATCGTGGCGTTTTTGCCCGTTGGTCTGGGTGTGGCACGTACACTCACCGACCCTCGCTGGCGCCACACCAGCTAATTGGTGCAAGGAGGACAGGTCACTTTGCATCAAATGAGTTGCGGTGAAATAAAGACTGAATTGCTGCTTAAAGGGTCAAAACAGTCCGTATTCCACCGCATCTTATGGGGTCGGGGATTATTGGTGCCCTGCATCTTCATAAACTCAACGCTTACGAAGCGCAGCCCTTTCATGCTAGGCTGGTTTCACCACATAAGTAGTCGCAGACGCACGTACCACGGGCGGGCGAGATGAAGTCCCAACAGCTCCATCTTGCCCGCCCGTTTTTGTTGCGTGGTGCCGCGGCGTAACACGGAAAGGACCATGCCCTTTATGCCTATCAACAAACGAGAGAGCCTGCTGTTCACCTTTATCATGTGCTTTTGCATGGTGCTCTGGATGAGCATCTACAACGTTGCCCTGCAGCATGGGGCCATCAACGGCGAGGTTGTTGCCGCCGCGTGGCTCGGCTTCCCCGTTGCCTACATCTTTGCCATGTGCTGCGACTGGTTTATCGCCAGCCACCTTGCCAAGGGCTTCGCCTTCAAGTTCCTGGTTACTCCGGGCAAGAGCTCGCCGCTTGCCATGACGCTCGCCGTCAGCTCCTGCATGGTTGTCCCCATGGTCATCATCATGTCGCTCTACGGCGCGTGCGAAGGCCTGCTCCATATGCCCGGCGGCCCGCTTGCAAATCTGCAGATGCTGCCGATGATGTGGTTCATCAACATCCCGCGCAACTTTATCATGGCTCTTCCTTGGAACCTGCTGGTGGCCGGTCCGGTTGCTCGTTTTGTCTTCCGTCGCGCCTTCCCTATGGGAACCGTCTTTGAAGAACAGCATATGGAGCTCGTGCGCATGCCTGGCGCTCCCGTTGCCGATGCCGTCAATGACGTTGCCGAGAGCATGGACGCCGAGCCTGCCTGCTAGGCAACAGCCTCTAACCTAGAGCGCCCGCCGCACCCGGCGATTCCTTTTTTGTAGACGTTGTCGTATGGCTGCATGCGGAAAAGGCCCCAGCGGTTAACATATACTCCATATGGGTAAAGAGACCAAAGCGCCGCCACGAGTGGCGCTTTGCGTTTGAAAAACTAGCTCGTCTAAGAGGAACTAGCATGTTAGACCGTTTTACCGATCGCGCGCGCAAGGTCATGTCCATGGCCAAGCAAGAGGCGCTCGATCTGCACTCAAATAAGGTGGGCACCGAGCACCTGCTGCTTGCGCTCGCTAAGGAGGACGAGGGTATTGCCGCCGAGGCACTGCGCTCGCTCGATATCTCCTACGATGACATCATGGATACCCTCAAAGAGGTCCAGACCACGGTTCCCGAGCCCAGCGAGGAGACCGAGGCTGCCAAGCTCGCCTTTACGCCGCTCGTCATCAGCGTGATGGAGCGCTCCTTCCGCGTGGCACGCGAGAACAACCAGACCTACGTTTCGACCGAGCACTTGCTGATCGGCATCGTCGAAGAGGGCAACGGCATGGCCATGGACATCCTCATGCGTCTGGGTGTGTCGTCCGCCTCCATCAAAAAGGCTATCGAGAAACTCACTGCCAAGGACCAGGATAAGAAGCGTCCGCTCGCCGGCGCCGGTGCTGGTCGTCCCGGTGCGGGCCTGCCGTTCTTTAGCGGCTCGGATGCCTCTCAGCAAAAGGGGAGCGGCACCGACACGCTCAAGCAGTTCGCCACCAACCTCACTCAAAAGGCGCGCGACGGCGAGCTCGATCCCGTGATTGGCCGCGAAAAGGAAGTCCAGCGCATGATGGAGATCCTTTCGCGCCGCACCAAGAACAACCCGCTTATCCTGGGCGATCCCGGCGTGGGCAAGACGGCCATCGTCGAGGGCCTGGCGCAGCAGATCGCTGCCGGCAACGTGCCCGAGAACCTCATGAACCAGAATATCTGGACGCTCGACCTGCCGGGCCTCGTTGCGGGCGCCAAGTATCGCGGTGAGTTTGAGGAGCGCCTCAAGAACGTGATCCAGGAGGCGACCGAAGCCGACGACGTCATCTTGTTTATCGACGAGATGCACACCATCATCGGTGCCGGTTCTGCCGAGGGTTCTATCGATGCGAGCTCTATGCTCAAGCCCGTGCTCGCGCGCGGTGCTTTCCAGATCATCGGTGCCACCACGGCCGAGGAGTTCCGCAAGTACCTCACCAAGGACCCGGCCTTCGAGCGTCGCTTCCAGACCATTGATGTCGAGGAGCCGAGCGTCGAGGACACGGTCAAGATCCTGACCGCGCTCAAGCCGCGCTACGAGGAGCACCACCATGTGCGCTATACGCAGGGTGCTATCGAGGCCGCCGCGAACCTTTCCAACCGCTACATCCAGGATCGCTTCCTGCCCGATAAGGCCATCGACCTCATCGACGAGGCCGGTGCCCGCGCTCGCATCGCCGCGAATCGCGCGCCCGAGCCGGTGCGCGAGGCCGAGCATCGTATGGAGGAGCTCAAGGCCGCCGCGCAGGAGGCCACCGAGAGCGATGACATGAACAAGGCCGCCGAGATCACCGAGCAGCAGAAGGCCGCTGAGATTGAACTCGCCGAAGCCAAGGCCGCCTGGACCGCCGAGCTCGACGCCAGCCCGCTCACCATCGACGTGAGTCAGATTGCCGACATCGTGTCCGTGACCTCTGGCGTGCCGGTTTCCTCGCTCACCGAGAGCGAGAGCCGTCGCCTGCTGCAGACCGAAAGCGTGCTCAAGACCCGCATTATCGGCCAGGACGAGGCCGTCGAGGCCGTCGCCAAGGCCGTGCGCCGCAGCCGCTCGCCGCTCAAGGACCCGCGTCGTCCCGGCGGCAGCTTTATCTTCCTGGGTCCCACCGGCACGGGCAAGACCGAGCTCGCCAAGACGCTCGCCGAGTATCTCTTTGGCAGCAAGGATGCGCTCATCAGCTTTGACATGTCGGAGTTCGGCAGCGAGTTCGAGGTCTCCAAGCTCATCGGTAGCCCTCCGGGTTACGTGGGCCACGACGAGGGCGGCCAGCTCACCAAGGCTGTGCGTCGCCACCCGTACTCGGTTGTGCTGTTCGACGAGATCGAGAAGGCGCACCCCGACATCTTCAATATCCTGCTGCAGGTGCTGGAGGAGGGCCGCCTGACCGATAGTCAGGGCAAGACGGTCGATTTCCGCAACACCGTGATCATCATGACGTCCAACGTGGGCGCCCGCGAGATTGCGCAGGATGC
Source organism: Collinsella sp. CLA-ER-H4 (assembly GCF_040092395.1). Classification (NCBI taxonomy): domain Bacteria; kingdom Bacillati; phylum Actinomycetota; class Coriobacteriia; order Coriobacteriales; family Coriobacteriaceae; genus Collinsella; species Collinsella sp. CLA-ER-H4. The sequence continues at coordinate 200,411 of NZ_JBBNLQ010000002.1, read as the reverse complement.
GAGCGTGGGCTTTGGCACCACCGGCGAGCAGGGTCTCACGTCGAGTGAGATCCGCGGCCGTGCGATGGGCGAGCTCAAGCGCCTGTTCCGTCCCGAGCTGCTCAACCGTATCGATGACATCGTGGTGTTCCAGAAGCTTTCGGGCGAGAACCTGACTAAGATTGCGCACCTGCTGGTGGACGATCTGCGCCAGCGCCTGATCGCAAACGGCATGAACATCAAGCTCACCGATGCGGCCTATGACAAGATCGTGGCCGAGGGCACCGACCTCACCAACGGCGCGCGTCCTCTGCGTCGTGCCATCCAAAAGCTCATCGAGGATCCGCTGTCCGAGGAGCTGCTGGCCGGCGAGTGGGGCGAGGGCGATACCGTCCTGTGCGACGTGGTCGACGGCAAGTTTGTCTTTAGCCACGGCACGGGTGAGATTCCGGCGCCGCGTCCGGCGGGTGCACTCGGGGGCGATACCGCTCCGGCGGCGCCGCACACCGGAAACGCCGCACCTGTGAGCAGTGGCGTGAACTCGGGCCCCGGCGGCATGATGCAAGCCGGTTCCGGCGCGCTGTAGGGCGTGGCGACAATTTGATACGCGCAATCGAGGCGCTCCGGAAAGGGCGCCTCGATTTGTAGAGCTGCGGAAGTTGTGACCGTTACGCTATACGGTCCACCGTTAGCCGATGATGCGAGGGCGCTCGGCGTTTTCGACTGGTTTATGCACGCAAAGTCTGGGAATATACAAGTCGCATATCTTACTGTCTAACCAGTTGCGCCAAGGAGGCACCATGGACTACAAGATCACCGGCTATGAGCCCGCCCAGCTGTTCCATTTCTTTGAGGAGGTCAGCGCGATCCCCCGTGGGTCTGGCAATGAGAAGGGCATCAGCGATTTCCTGGTCGCGTTTGCCAAGGAGCGCGGCCTCGATGTGTATCAGGACGAGGTCTACAACGTCATCATTCGCAAGCCCGCATCTGCCGGCGCCGAGAATGCCCCGACCGTAATGCTGCAGGGCCACATCGATATGGTGTGCGACAAGTTGGGCTCCGTTGAGCACGACTTCACGACCGATGGTATCGACTTGGTCGTCAAGGACGGCGTCCTCACCGCCAACGGCACCACCCTGGGCGCCGACAACGGCATCGCCGTCGCGCTTATGCTTACCGTGCTCAACGACGATTCGATTGCCCATCCGGCCCTCGAGTGCGTATTCACCACCGACGAGGAGACCGGCCTGGTCGGCGCCGAGACGCTCGACAAGTCCCAGATCAGCGCCCGAACCATGATCAACCTCGATTCCGAGGAGGAGGGCGTGGCTACCGTCAGCTGCGCCGGCGGCGTCGTCGTTACCTACACCTGCCCGATCGCGCGCGAGCACAAGACCGGTAGCACCCTCACGCTCGACATCTCCGGCCTGCTGGGCGGTCACTCCGGCAGCGATATCCACCTGGAGCGCGGCAATGGCAACCTCATCATGGCCCGCATCATCGACCGCCTGATGGTTGCCGGCGAGCCCGCCATCGTCAGCTTTAACGGCGGCACCAAGGACAACGCCATCAACCGTGAGTGCAAGGCTGTTCTGGTCTACGCCGACCACGCTGCCGCCGAGGCTGCGGCCGAGATCGCCCGTGGCATCATCGCTGACGTCACTGCCGAGCTCGAGGTCTTCGACCCCGGCTTTACCTGCACTGTCGAGATTGCCGACGACGCCGAGGTCGAGGCCATGGACCAGAAGTCCGCGCTTGCCCTCATCCGCGCCCTGCGTCTTGCCCCTAACGGCGTGATTCGCCGCAACGTCGCCACCGACGGCTCCGTCGAGGTTTCCTCCAACATCGGTGTGGTTGCCACTTCTGACGACGAGGTCAAGATCATGCTGTCCCCGCGCTCCTCGATCACCTCGCTGCAGAACGAGTTCAAGGACCGCCTGCAGACGCTGGCCGATGTCCTGGGCTTCGATGCCAAGTTTGAGTTTGAGTATCCCGGCTGGAGCTATGCCGAGCATTCGCCGGTCCGCGACGTCTTTGTCGAGAGCTATCGCGAGCTCTTTGGCTCCGAGCTGCGCATCGAGTCCATTCACGCCGGCCTTGAGTGCGGCCTGTTTGCCGAGGCCCTGCACGGCCTGGACGCCATCGCCGTGGGCCCGACGCTCTCCGATGTCCACACCCCGGACGAGAGCATGGAGCTCGCTTCTGCTGAGCGCTTCTACGAGCTGCTCATCGACGTCCTCAAGCGCCTCGCTGCGTAAAGGTTGCGCTAGCAGCAGTCCGAGCCACGTGCTAGCGGATTGCAAATGAAATTATGAGGGGGGCATCCGAGCTTTTGCGACGGGTGCCCCCCCTCTTTTTTGTTTGATAATTGCGAAATTACGGCCACCTAGTCCATTTCTGCCCTGATGAGGTCGAGGGTGCGCTGGCAGTTTTCGCGGACGGGGCCGAGCATATGCTCGCGCAGGTCCGCCATGCCGGGCAGGTCGGCGTATTCGTCCATGACCTCTTCCATGCAAATGGGTACCTCGTAGGCGAGGTCCATCATGGTCGCAAAGCAAAACTTCTCGGATAGCCCGGCATCGATGAGCGTCGCCTCCAGCGTGGGGTCGCCCATACCGTGGTATCGGCGGATAGCGCCTGGACCGATGCACCCCACACGATTTTCGCCGCCAATGCTCATGGCAAGGCGCGCCCGGCGGCGCATGCGCTCATACGCCAAACCCGACGCGACATCGTACATTCGAGCCATCATGGCTGCGCCGTCGTTTCCAAGGAGCAGGGAATAGTTTTTCGCGTGCGCATCCGGTGCGCCGATGATGGCGTTAAAGAAAAGTATCTGCGTAAACAGATACAGGTTAAGTTGATGGTGGCTCGTATTTACGAGGAGCTCTTGAATGTCGCGTGTGGTCGGGCCGCCGTCTGCCGTGTACTTTTGAGCGGGCATCACCCCAAGTGCCTGACAGAGGTCTTCTTGATGTAGGCGCCTGATCGTTCCGTCTTTGACTTTCACGCGGTCATAGCGCTCAACAATGAGGGCAGGTTCGTCCTCAAACATACGATATTCGACGTTTGCCGTTGCGATGCCGGCGCGCTGGGCGCTTTTCATGCAGACAAACTCATTGAGAGCCTCGAGTTTAAATCCGATAACGCCATTTTTGAAAATATGCGTCGTGGGCGAGGAGCCCATGCATTCGCACCAGCGGCCGTTTATGAACGCGAGCGCGAACTTGCCCTGGTTGCCTCCAAGTGACCAACTTTCATCTAGACCCATCCACGATGCATCGCGGTCATCTCTGATCGACTTGAGACGAAGAGCAATTTCGTGGTCGTCTATAGGGCGGTATTCGCCAGCGCGATACAGGACGGCGTCGGCATCTTCTTCGGCACAAAACTGCACTCCGCCCGGACAGTCGAGTCCGATATGGCTGAGCAACGCAACGGGATTGTTGGGCCTAACGTCGAATTCGGCGGCAATCGCTTTTCGTTGGTCCTCGCTGTCGGGTAGAAGGCCAAACAGGTACGGGTTCATGACCTGTTGTCCGTATGTGCGATTCGATACGGGTATGTTGGTCGATAGGGCTGGCCCGTCATAGTCATGATCGTAGGTAAAGCTGATAAGACCGTTCTCATCTTGCGTGAGCGTTCCAGCAGGCACGCCGCAAATAATGGTCCGAAGTGATGTTCTGGCCATTGGCTATTTCCCTTCGGACATGGTTTGGCTAGATGCGTTTGCGGCAATCGAGACTCCGAGATTGGACATGGCGAAATCGGCGAAGATCTCGTCGTAGAGTGCGGATGTAAAGGGGGTATCTGGAAGAGCCGGAATGGCGGTACTACGACGGTTGCGATGATGAGGACGTTGAGTGTGATGGCGCCTGGGGATGCTGCGAGGCAGCGGATTGGCATGCGGGGCGTCGACTGGTCGCTCGTTTTTCGCTTCGTCGATATCCCCTTGTGCTGCGAGTACCAGTCCAAGAGCGTCGAAAATCGCCAGCAACTTGTCGAGTCGAATGCCGGTGGCGTCTCCTAGCTCGAGCGATGCGAGCAGGCGCTCCGAAACACCGGCCTTTTTGGCGAGGGCGGCACGGGTGAGACCCTGAGTCTCGCGTGCCTGGCGCACGTAGATGCCAGCTTGGCGCGGTGTGGTGATGGGAAGGGTATCCACGGCTATCTCCTAACGTGCAGACTTTTGCATATCAGTATGACATGCAAAAGTCTGCACGAATAGGCATTATGCAAAACTCTGCATGAGACTCCTACATTGACGTTGGCTTATGAGAGGCGTTTTTTATATCGCGAGGATCCCCAGATGCTCGAGCAAGATCTTAAGCCCGATGAGGATGAGCACGACGCCACCCACGATGGTGGCGGGTTTTTCGTAGCGCGCGCCAAAGGTGTGGCCGATCGCTACGCCGGCAACGGAGAAGATAAACGTTGTGACGCCGATAAGCGATACAGCGGGAACGATGTAAACCGAGAGCGCCGCAAATGAGATGCCTACGGCTAGGGCGTCGATTGAGGTGGCGATGGCGAGGATCAGGTATTCGCCCAGGTCAATCTTTTCGGCATCCTTGCCGTCGTCTTCATCCTCGTCTTCGGTAAAGGCTTCCCACAGCATTTTGCCGCCGATGAAGGCCAAAAGGATAAAGGCGATCCAATGGTCGATGGGTCCGATGATGCCCATGAATTGACTGCCGAGCGCCCATCCGATTACGGGCATGCCGGCCTGAAAGCCGCCAAAGAACAGGCCGAGCACCACGGCGACTTTAAGGTTGATCTTCTTCATGCCAAGGCCCTTGCAGATGGAAACGGCAAAGGCGTCCATCGAAAGGCCAACGGCGAGCAACACGAGCTCTGCGAGTCCCATAGTCTGGCTCCCTCTCTGCGGGCGGGCCCGCGTGTACCTCTTGGGGGAGTAACAAAAAAGACCCGTGGCGTACGCGTTGCGCGCACAGCCACGAGTCTCGTTCATTAAGGCAAGCCAGGCCGCATCGGCCAGTGTGTTGACTTGCCGCGCCACCGGAGGCGAACCCGATCACGCGACTACTCCCTCATTTATGCGAATCCCGATGCTACCACATAAGCAGCTCATTTGGATTGGGGCTCTCAGCTGTGTTCGCTCATTCTGTAAGCATCGGATTTCGCGAGCGCCGTGGGGACAAACCGTGAGAAACTATTTAGCGTTTATGGAGCGTATACGATGGGAGCGATGCCTTGGATAAGAACGAGCTGCAAAAGCGTATGGAACAGGCCATTCGCCTGACGGCACCTGGCCAGCCGATCCGCACCGCCCTCGACATGATCATTGCCGGTCACCTGGGCGCCCTTATCTGCGTCGGCGACACCGAAAACGTGCTCGCCGCCGGTAACGACGGCTTCCCGCTCAACATTTCGTTTACCTCGAACCGCTTGTTCGAGCTTTCCAAGATGGACGGCGCCATCGTTATCGATGGCGACCTCACCCAGATCCTGCGCGCCAACTTCCACCTCAATCCCGATCCCTCGCTCGCCACGAGTGAGACGGGCATGCGTCACCGTACTGCCGCTCGCATGTCGGTGCTCACCGACGCCATCGTGATCTCGGTCTCGGCTCGTCGCGCCGTCGTTAACGTGTACGTCCACGGCAAGAGTTACGAGATCCAGCCCGTCACCACCATCATGAGCTCGGTCAACCAGCTCGTCGCCACGCTCCAGACTACCCGTCAGTCGCTCGACCGCTCCCTGCTGCGCCTGACGGCCCTCGAGCTCGACGACTACGTCACGCTCGCCGACATTACCGGTATTTTCTCGAGCTTCGAGATCATGCAGCAGGCAAAGACCGAGCTTAAGGATTGCATTGTCAAGCTGGGCAACCAGGGCAAGCTCGTGCAGATGCAGCTCGAGCAGCTCGCGGGCTCCAGCATGGATACCGAATACGACTTGATGATCCGCGACTACGCAAGCGATTCCTCTGAGGCCAACGCCGAGAAGATTCGCGCTGAGCTGAGCCGCATGACGCCTAAGGACCTATCCGACCCGCAGCACGTGGCGGCAGTTCTGGGCTATGACGACCTGGACGAGGACTCCGTCATGACGCCGCTGGGCCTGCGTACGCTTTCGCGCGTGTCCGTCGTGCGCGACGGCGTGGCCGAGAAGATCGTCGACGAGTACGGCTCACTGCAGGAGCTCATGGACGACATCAGCGAGGATCCGGAGCGCCTGGGCGACTTTGGCGTTAACAACCCTGCCATTCTTGCGGACTCGCTGTACCGCATGAAGGGCACCAAACAGGGGAACGCATAATGGCGCCCGTATGTGCCGTGGTCGTTGCCGGTGGCAGCGGCCAGCGCTTTGGTAACCCCGGTGGCAAGCAGCTCGTCAATGTAGCGGGCCGTCCGCTCATGAGCTGGTCCATCCGCGCGTTCGATCGTAGCGACAAGGTCGGCCACATTGTGGTGGTGTGTCCTGCCGAGCGCCGTGCCGAGATGCGCCGCCTGGCCATCGACCCGTTTGACTATGACACGCCCATCAGCTTTGCCGATGCCGGCGATACTCGTCAGGATTCCACCCGCGCCGGCGTGCATGCGGTGCCGGCGGGTTTCGAATATGTCGCTATCCACGACGGCGCCCGTCCGCTCATCACGACCGAGGCTATCGACCACGCTATCGACGTGCTCGTGAGCGACCGTGCTCTCGACGGTGTCGTGTGTGGACAGCCCGCGATCGACACGCTCAAGATCGTCGACGGCGATAATATCGTCGAGACGCCGCCGCGTGAGCTCTATTGGGCCGCGCAGACGCCGCAGATCTTTAGTGTCGACGCCATGAAGCGCGCCCATGCCGCGGCGATTGCCGAGGGCTTTATCGGCACGGATGATTCGTCACTGGTCGAGCGCATGGGCGGACGCGTCCGTTGCGTTCAGAGCCCGCGCGATAACCTTAAGGTGACGGTGCCCGAGGACCTGCGTCCCGTAACCGCGATTCTGCTTGGCCGCATGGCCGAGGGAGAGGACCTTCCCCATGTTCAGTAACCTGCGCATTGGCCATGGCTACGACGTCCACCGTCTGGTGGAGGGGCGTCGATGTATCATCGGCGGTGTCGACATTCCCTACGAGCGCGGCCTGCTGGGCCACTCGGATGCCGATGTGCTCGCGCACGCCTTGGCCGACGCCATTCTGGGCGCCTGCCGCGGGGGAGACATCGGCAAGCTATTCCCCGATACCGACCCCGCCTATGAGGGTGCTGATTCGATGGTGCTGCTCGCTCGCGTGATGGACTATGCGCGCGAGCTGGGCTTTGAGTTTGTCGATGCCGATTGCACCATTGCCTGTCAGCAACCCAAGATCACCCCGCACCGCGATGCCATGCGCGCCAACCTTGCCCATGCCCTGGGCGTTGACGTCGAAAACGTGGGCGTCGCCGCCACTACGACCGAAAAGCTCGGTTGGGAAGGCCAGGGCGAGGGAATTGGCGCCTGGGCCGTCTGCCTGCTACAGAAAACCGTTAAGGAGTAACGAATGCGTATCTACAACAGCGCTACCCATAAAAAGGAAGAGTTCCAGCCCATCGAGTCCGGCAAGGTTCGCATGTACGTGTGCGGCCCCACGGTCTACGACAACATCCACATCGGCAATGCCCGCACGTTCATCAGCTTTGACGTGATTCGTCGCTGGCTCATCGCGAGCGGCTACGAGGTCACGTTCGCCCAGAACCTCACCGACGTCGACGACAAGATCATCAAGCGCGCCAACGAGCAGGGCCGTACGGCCGCCGAGGTCGCGACGGAGTTCTCCGACAAGTTCATCGGCGTTATGCGCGCTGCCAACGTGCTCGATCCCGATGTGCGCCCCCGCGCCACCAAGGAGATCGGCCCCATGATCGCCATGATCAAGACGCTTATCGAGCAGGGCCACGCTTACGCAGCCGATAACGGCGATGTGTACTTTGCTGTGCGCAGCGATTCCAACTATGGTCAGGTCTCGGGCCGCAACATCGACGACCTTATGGTGGGTGCGCGCATCGAGGAGAACGAGGACAAGAACGACCCGCTCGACTTTGCCCTGTGGAAGGCCGCCAAGCCCGGCGAGCCCAGCTGGCCGAGCCCCTGGGGCGAGGGCCGTCCCGGTTGGCACACCGAGTGCGCCGCCATGGTGCACCGCTACCTGGGCACCCCGATCGACATTCATGGCGGCGGCTCCGACCTTGCCTTCCCGCATCACGAGAACGAGTGCGCCCAGGCCACCTGCGCTTGGCACCAGGGTTTCTCCAACACCTGGATGCACACGGGCATGCTGCTGGTCGACGGCGAGAAGATGTCCAAGTCGCTCGGAAACTTCTTTACGCTGGCCGAGGTGCTCGAGCAGCACTCTGCCGCGGCTCTGCGCCTGCTGATGCTGCAGACGAGCTATCGCTCGCCGCTCGACTTCTCCTGGGAACGTCTGGAGGGTGCCGAGAACTCGCTCACGCGTATCGCCGGTACGGTCGAGAACCTGCGCTGGGCCGCGAACCATGCGACGGCCGATGCCGATGAGGCAGCATCCGAGGCATTTGCCGCCAAGGCCGCCGAGACCCGCGCCGCCTTTAAGGAGTGCATGGACGACGACTTTAACACCGCCGGTGCCATGGGTGCCGCCTTTGGCTTTGTCACCGAGTGCAACCAGTATTTGGAGCAGGCGGGCGATGCTGCCGACAAGGCCGCAGTCCGGACTGCCGCCGATACGCTGACCGAGCTGCTCGATACGTTTGGCGTCGAGCTTCCCGAGCCCAAGCTCGAGCTGCCGCTGGGCCTGCTGGGCGTTGCCGCCGGCCTGGTCGCCTACACTGGTGACGACGTGGACGAGGCAGCTTCCAAGATTCTCGAGGCTCGCGCCGAGGCCCGTGCCGCCAAGAACTGGGATCTGGCAGATGCCATTCGCGATCAGCTCAAGGACCTGGGCCTCACCATTGAGGATACGGCCGCAGGTACTCGTATTAAGAGTCTCTAGTATTTGTCGACCGTTCGAGGTGCGGCAGATTGCCTTGAAAGAGGAGGGCATAGGCCTTGTGGCCATGCCCGACGATTGAAAGGCAAGGTGCCGTGGCTCGGACGGTCGATTCTTGTTCGTTATCTATTTAAGGAGGCCGCTTTATGGCCGACAATCGCAAGCGCGCACCGCGTGGAGGCAAGCAGGCTGCTTCTGGCTCGCGTCCGATTCGCCGCAACGACCGCGCTGCCACTCCCAAGGGCCAGCGCGAGCGCTCCCAAGCCCAGGCTGCGCGTCCGCAGCGCGATCGCAACCGCGACGCTGCCCAGGCTCCCAAGGGTGAGTTCATCGAGGGTCGCCGTGCTGCTGCCGAGGCGCTGCGCACCGGTTTTCCCATCAAGTGCGCGCTCATTGCCGAGGGCGGGGAGCGCGATGCCGCCTTGTCGCGCCTGGTCGACGACCTCAACGCTGCGGGCGTCCGCATCAAGTATGTGCCGCGCGCGCAGCTCGACGCACTGTCGAGCCATGGCGCTCACCAGGGTATCGCGCTCGAGGTTGGTAACTTCCCTTACGCCGATGTCGCCGACATCCTCGACCGCGCGGGTGACGGACCGGCGCTCGTCGTCGTGCTCGACCATGTGACTGACGACGGCAACTTTGGTGCCATCGTGCGTTCCGCCGAGGTTGTGGGCGCGGCCGGCGTCATCATCGCCAACAAGCGCGCCGCCGGCGTGACCGTGGGCAGCTACAAGACTTCAGCCGGCGCCGTCATGCATCTGCCTATCGCGCAGGTGCCCAACATCGCCCGCGCACTCGACGATCTTAAGGACGCTGGCTTTTGGGTGGGCGGTGCCTCCGAGCACGCCGAAGGCAGTTGCTGGGATGCTCCCTTCGAGGGCCGCGTGGCGCTCGTCATGGGCTCCGAGGGCGACGGCATCTCGCGCCTGGTGCTCGAGAAATGCGACTTTTTGACCAAGCTTCCCCAGCGCGGCATGACCGAGAGCCTCAATGTTGCCCAGGCGACCACGGCGCTGTGCTTTGAGTGGCTGCGCCGCAACGCCGGCGAGCTCATGGGGGAGGAGTAGCGCATGTCCAAAAAGAACCGTGCCAAGTCCAAGGCCAAGCGCTTTGGCGAGGGCTCGGCCAAGCCGATTGTTTCGGCCGCGACCTATGGCGTGGGCGGCAATGCGTTTGCGCAGGCCATCGCCGATCCGGTCTCGACGGTGCACTCCAACAAGCCCGAGCTGCTGGTGGTCGACGGCTACAACGTGATCCACTGTACGCCGCGCTACGAAAAGCTCGTGTACGACCATTCTGACGATCCGTATTCCAGCGACGTTCACGATATGGCGCGCACCGCCCTCATTAACGACGTGGCGGCGTTTGCCCAGGGCCGCTACGAGGCCGTGATCGTGTTCGACGGCGCGGGCAATATCTCCAACGAGCGCCCCAACCTGCCGGCCCGCGGCGTGCGCGTCGAATTTTCGCCGACGGGTGTTTCGGCCGATACCGTGGTGCAGAAGCTCTGCATCGAGGCACGCGAGGAAGGTCGCGCGTGCTCCGTGGTATCGAGCGACGGCACGATCCAGGCCGTCGTCATGGGCAAGGGCGTCACGCGCATCTCGAGCCGTATGCTGGTGGACGAGATCAAACAGATCGATAACGACGTTCACGAGGCAGAGGAAGCTCCGCAAATCAAGATGACTCTGGGCAGCCGCCTGAGTCCCGATGCCCTGGCCAAGCTCAAGGCCCTGCGCGGACGGTAGGGGAGTTGGCGGGGCAATGCTGCCTTGCTAACTCCATTCAGCGATGTCGATCATTCTTTCGAGGCGCCACGTTAGCGCCTCTTTTAGATAAGGCAGTCTCGCTGCTAGGGCATCGTTTTTAGACAGAATCTCGATTGCCTCGTCGACAAAACCTTCGAGTTTGCCCCCGTCAAACCAGCTCATATCCTCAACAAGCAACATTTGTTTGGCGGGGCTTGAATGAAATTGTGCGCTGGTAAAACTGTGCTCTCCTGCCCTAAGCTCCTCTAGTGATATGTTGCACCAGAGTGATGAGCCTGAATCGAAGATGGGGGCTGGTCTGCAGACTAGTGAGTTGACGTTTCGCACGAGGCCGAAGTTGCGCCAATGACGATCGTAGTTGGCAATGATGTCGTCACATACGATCATGCGGTCAAGGGCATCCTTGACGCCTGTCACCCCGAGCTCCTCGCAGTTTGCTACATATCGCTCGTAGTCGGTTAGCCGTTCATCTGCGTTTGCGTGCTGGTTTACATAGAACGCAGGGACATACTCTTCTTCATCAGTTAAGAAGACATCGCATATGCTCAGGGCAGAAGTGCCCGTGCCCTCGAGCGAGTAAGGTACATAATCGCAGGCGTTTAGGATGCGACGGTGGAGCGCGGTCGCCACCAGCTCGTTATAAGGTTCCTGGTTCAGGTGCGCTCCTGCCTTATGCAGAATTCGACGCTCGCCCTCGCACGTCCAGTACTTTTGAAGATTGCCGTCCGAGGTGTTATCGGGCTTTGCGGCAGCCGCTTTTCCCTCTGGGGCAAAGGGCGCAATGGACAGCGAGACGTCATCAAAGGCGTTATTGAAGAAGTTGATATCCTCCCAGGCGAGACCGGAATCTTGGGGTCTAATCCAATACTGGTCGGATAGGGAGAGGCCGAGATTTCGCTGGACGAGTTCATCGGGAACATCGACTGCGGCTTCTGCAAGCAGGGAGGCTAGCCCAATGCGTGCGAGCGGGATACCGCGGCCGCGCCACCAGATGCGGAAGGAGTCGAGCGATATGGGGCTATTAGGGCCAAATACCCCAATAGGGGCGTGGGCGTAATCGATGTCGGCGCCGATGTGGGTAAAGTCTTTTCGCGATGTGCTGTAGACCAGCTGAGCGACTTCGTGCGTGCGGTTCATGAGGGTGAACGCGATCTCGCTCTTACCGTGGCCGCGGCGGGGACGTCCCCCCGTTTTGGTCACGGAGCGGAGTCGCGTGTCAACGCTGTCTTTGTCGATGAGCCATACACCAGAAGCCTTGCGGGCCTCAAGTGCTCCGTTTTTTATGAGCTCCTGCACCCTGCGCGGAGTGATGCCGAGCAGTTCGGCGGCTTCCTTGGTGGTAAGCATCGCGAAACCCTTCGTTAGAACGAACAGTTTTATATATAGCAATTGTAATTAAAACTATTCGTTCTTGCGAATAGTTTTAAGATATGATCGGTCGAAGGGTCTGTTGCGCCCCGTCCTCATTTCCTTTATTCTTAACTGGCTTCGCGCGAAAGCGCCAAGTGTGCCAGTGTGGCGCAACGGTAGCGCAACTGATTTGTAATCAGTGGGTTGCAGGTTCGATTCCTGTCACTGGCTCCATGAGAGTTTCGGGCTCTGTTCCCTTGTGGGACAGGGCCCGTTTCTATTTATGTCTATAAGTCAGCGGGTGTGGCGCCAACCAAGCTTCAGGTTTGTCTCGATCTGTAACACGAAGGGGCGGAAAACCGTTCTAGTTGTTACAGAATGAGACGTAAGCCGGGGTCGCCGCGTAGTATCTCGATCTGTAACAGATAGGAGAGGAATGACCCTCTTACTGTTACAGATTGAGATGAAAACGGTGAGGCCCCTGGTCTACTTGATCGCACCGGGGAAGCTCCGATCTCGACCTATATATAGGTGCAAATAAGCCGTTATCGAAGCTCGATCCTGAAGGTGTACTCTACTACACCAAAGTGTTACCTCGGGAAACGTCACCTCAGTATCCAAAACCACCGTCCTTCATATCCAAACTCAACAAAACAGCAGGTCACGGCTATATAGATACGCCCGGGGCCGTGTATCTAGAGGTTTTCGTTGACAGCCCCCAAGGTTGCATCGTATTATCTTTTTCGTTCGCGGGGGCGGCGGTCCAAAAGACCAAAGGACCTGCGGATACTTGAACGATTGGGAGTTTGCCCGAGTGGTTAATGGGGACGGGCTGTAAACCCGTTGGCTCTGCCTACATAGGTTCGAATCCTATAGCTCCCACCCGTCAAGTGCCTGTATAGCTCAGTCGGTAGAGCACTTCGTTGGTAACGAAGAGGTCACCAGTTCAAGTCTGGTTGCAGGCTCCATCCGGCGGTGTAGCTCAGTTGGTTAGAGCACACGGTTCATACCCGTGGCGTCACTGGTTCGAATCCAGTCACCGCTACCATAGGTAACACGGTGGCTTCTCAATAGTATGTTGAGAAGCCACTATGGTATAAAGGCAAAGTCCCGTCCGGGGACGACCTGTTTAGAGGAGGGCTTTATGGCCAAAGAGAAGTTTGAGCGCACTAAGCCGCATGTTAACATCGGCACCATTGGTCACGTCGACCACGGCAAGACCACGCTGACCGCTGCCATCACCAAGGTTCTCTCCGAGACCGAGGGCTGCAAGGCTGACTTCACTGCGTTCGAGAACATCGACAAGGCTCCCGAGGAGCGCGAGCGCGGCATTACGATTTCCGTCTCCCACGTTGAGTACGAGACCGCTGCCCGTCACTACGCTCACGTTGACTGCCCGGGCCACGCTGACTACGTCAAGAACATGATCTCCGGCGCTGCTCAGATGGACGGCGCTATTCTGGTCATCGCCGCTACCGACGGCCCCATGGCTCAGACCCGCGAGCACATCCTGCTCGCCCGTCAGGTCGGCGTTCCCTACATCGTCGTCTTCCTGAACAAGTGCGACATGGTCGACGATGACGAGCTCATCGACCTCGTCGAGATGGAGACCCGTGAGCTCCTCTCCGAGTACGATTTCCCCGGTGACGACATCCCCGTCATCCGTGGTTCCGCTCTGGGCGCTCTCGAGGGCGACGCCAAGTGGATGGACGCTATCCGCGAGCTCATGAAGGCCGTCGACGAGTACATCCCGACGCCTGCTCGTAACAACGACCTCCCCTTCCTGATGGCCGTTGAGGACGTTATGACCATCTCCGGCCGTGGTACCGTTGCTACCGGCCGTGTCGAGCGCGGTGAGCTCAAGCTCAACGAGCCCGTCGAGATCGTCGGCATCAAGGATACCCAGAACACCGTCGTTACCGGTATCGAGATGTTCCGTAAGTCCATGGACTTCTGCGAGGCTGGCGACAACGTCGGTCTGCTGCTCCGCGGCATCAAGCGCGAGGACATCGAGCGCGGTCAGGTTCTCTGCAAGCCCGGTTCGGTTACCCCGCACACCAAGTTCACCGGCGAGATCTACGTTCTGACCAAGGAGGAGGGCGGCCGTCACACCCCGTTCTTCGATGGTTATCGTCCTCAGTTCTACTTCCGTACCACCGACGTTACCGGTACGGTCAAGCTCCCCGAGGGCACCGAGATGGCTATGCCTGGTGACCACATCACCATCGAGGGCGACCTCATCCACCCGATCGCCATGGAGGAGGGCCTGCGCTTCGCTATCCGCGAGGGTGGCCACACCGTCGGTTCGGGCATTGTCTCCACGATCATTGAGTAAATTAGCTCTTTGATATAGCTGACTTAGAGAACCCGGCACTTATATGGGTGCCGGGTTCTTTTCTGCAATGGATATTGAGCCGTTGCTGGTGTCGAGAGGATCGATAATGGTCCTGGATGCACCGTCGATTAGCTCTCGATGGCTTCATTGATGTGTTCCAAATATGAATGGATCCACCGAGAACCAATTGACTCGAGGTTTTCATTGACAGCACTTACGTGGAGCTGATAAAGTAACAACTCGTGCCCGTACGGGGCGGAAATGAAAGGTTCAGGATACATGCGTACTCTAGTTACTCTTGCGTGCACTGAGTGCAAGCGCCGCAACTATACGACCACCAAGAACAAGTCGACCATGCCTGATCGTATGGAGATCAAGAAGTATTGCCCCTGGTGCCGTCACCACACGCTGCACAAAGAGACTCGCTAGTCTCTAGTCACATACGCCAGTAGTTCAATTGGTAGAGCATCGGTCTCCAAAACCGAGTGTTGAGGGTTCGAGTCCTTCCTGGCGTGCCAGTCATTATTCCGTAAGCTCCCACTTGGGGGCTTACGGTTTACTCATGTATAAGCGCATTGCGCGGAGGTAACCCAAATGGCCAACAAGAAGAACAAGAAGAAGGCTCAGCAGCCGGCACCTGCCAACAAAGCTGCCGCCAACTCCAAGGTTGAGGCCAAGAAGGCCGTTGCCAAGAAGAACGAGAAGGCTGCGAAGTCCAAGAAGAATGAGAAGCCTGGTTTCTTCGCCCGCACCAAGAAGTATTTCGCTTCGGTCAAGTCCGAGATGAAGCGTGTCACGTGGCCCGATAAGAAGGAGCTCGTGAACTACTCGGTTGTCGTTTGCGCTTCTCTGATTGTCGTCGGCGTCGTCATCGCTCTGCTCGATGCTGGCTTTGGCGAGGCTCTTGCTCTGTTCTCTGGATTGAGGGGCTAAACCATGTCTAAGCGTTGGTACGTCGTTCACACTTACTCTGGATACGAGAACCGCGTTAAGTCCGATCTCGAGCATCGCATCGAGACTATGGGCATGCAGGACCGTATCTTTGATATCGAGATTCCTATGGAGCGCGTCACCGAGATTAAAGAGGGTGGCAAGCGTGAGACCAAGGATTCCAAGATCTTCCCGGGTTATGTCCTGGTCCGCATGGAGATGGATGATGATGCTTGGACGTGTGTTCGTAACACGCCTGGCGTCACCGGTTTCCTAGGCGGCAACGGCAAGCCCGCTCCGCTTTCCCGCGACGAGTACAACAAGATGACTCGTCGTCCCGGTAAGGGCGATTCGCCCAAGCGCACCTCGGTTGATATTGAGGTCGGTACGTCCGTCCGCGTCACCGATGGCCCGCTTACCGACTTTGATGGCAAGGTCTCCGAGGTTAACACCGAGGCTGGCAAGCTCAAGGTCACGCTGATGATCTTTGGCCGCGAGACGCCGGTCGAGCTCGACTTTAACCAGGTCGCTGTCATCGCTTAAGTTTTCGTCCGTTCGCGCGAGCGTGCTTCTTCTGTGACTGCTCATCTCAGGAGTGCTTCTAACACGTGCGTGCTTACGATATAGCAAGTACTTCACACTCGTGATTCGAAAGGAATGACCATGGCTGAGAAGAAGGTTGCCAACGTCATTAAGCTCCAGATTCCTGCTGGTGCAGCTAACCCCGCTCCTCCCGTCGGCCCCGCCCTGGGCGCTGCTGGCGTGAACATCATGCAGTTCTGCCAGGCCTTTAACGCCGAGACGCAGGACAAGAAGGGCGACATCATCCCCGTTGAGATCACTGTCTACGAGGATAAGTCCTTCTCCTTCATCACCAAGACCCCGCCGGCGGCTCACCTCATCAAGAAGGAGCTGAACCTCAAGTCTGGTTCCGCTAAGCCCCAGGCCGACAAGGTTGGTCAGCTCTCCCAGGAGCAGCTCACCAAGATCGCCGAAATCAAGATGCCGGACCTCAATGCCAACGACATTGACGCGGCCAAGAAGATCATCGCCGGTACTGCCCGTTCCATGGGCGTCACCATCGCTGAGTAGCGATTTCTTATGGTAACGACGGGTGCTCCGACCGGGGCGCCCGTTTAATGTGTGCAATAGGGCACACGATACGATGTGGGAGGGCTCACGCCCGTTTAACCACAGGAGGTAATGCACATGGCTAAGCATGGTAAGAGCTATAACGCCGCTGCCGAGAAGATCGACCGCGCCACGCTCTACACCCCCCTTCAGGCTGCCAAGCTCATCAAGGAGCTCGACACTGCCAAGTTCGACGAGACCGTCGAGGCCCACTTCCGTCTGGGCGTTGATACTCGTAAGGCCGACCAGAACATCCGCGGTTCCATCTCCCTGCCCCACGGCACCGGCAAGACCATTCGTGTTGCCGTCTTCGCCGAGGGCGAGAAGGCCCGTGAGGCCGAGGCTGCCGGCGCCGACATCATCGGTTCCGACGAGCTCGTCGCCCAGATCCAGAAGGGCGAGATCAACTTCGACGCCGCTATCGCTACGCCGAACATGATGGCCAAGGTTGGCCGCATCGGTAAGATCCTTGGTCCCCGTGGCCTCATGCCGAACCCCAAGCTCGGCACCGTGACCATGGACGTCGCCAAGATGGTCTCCGAGCTCAAGGCTGGCCGCGTTGAGTACCGCGCCGACCGCTACGGCATCTGCCACGTGCCCCTGGGCAAGAAGTCCTTCTCTGAGCAGCAGCTCGTCGAGAACTACGCTGCCCTGTACACCGAGATTCTGCGCGTCAAGCCCTCTTCTGCTAAGGGTAAGTACGTCAAGTCCATCTCCGTGTCTTCCACCATGGGCCCTGGCGTCAAGGTCGATCCCGCTGTCCAGCGTGACTTCCTGGCTGAGTAACTGCTAGTTATTGCCTGAGCAAAGCAAGCATTGCTAAAGAAACCCGGCTCTGCCCTGCGCAGGACCGGGTTTCTTGCTGTCTCGTGGCAAAACCAACACGAAGGGACAGGCACCTTTGAGGTGGTTACCAGGGTGTTCTGGCTGTTGAGGACTCGATGGCATCGTGGCGTTTGAGCTCGCGGCGCATGGTTTGCGAATTGAGCCAGGCTGCCTGCCAGCCACGGATGGGGTAGCGCGTCTGGTCGAGCTCAAACTGCGTATAGCCGCAGGCGTTGATGATCGTCGTTCCACACACATGCTGCCGCTTGCGCTGAAAATCGTAACCGTAGCTTTGGTGTACATGCCCATGCACCATGTAGTCGGCCCCCCAGGACTCAAGCGCCGTGTTAAAGCACTCAAACCCTCGATGCGGCAGATTGTCCAGATCACCCATACCGGCGGCGGGTGCATGGGTAAGCAGAATGTCGCACCCGCCGACCATCCTAACCTTACGCGACAGCTTACGCATGCGCTTGGACATCTCGCGTTCGGTGTACATGTTGGCGCCGTCGCGATAACGCATGGACCCGCCAAGGCCCGCAATGCGAATCCCTCGGTACGTGTACACGCTGTCTTCCACGCAGATACATCCGCCCGGTGCATGACGTGCGTAGCGGTCATCGTGATTGCCGCGCACGTAGATGAGCGGCTTGTTGATGACCGTAACCAAAAACTCAAGATAGTCCGGGTCCAGATCGCCGGCGGACAAAATCAGGTCGACTCCCTCAAAGCGTTCCTTGCGAAAGCACTCCCAAAGGCATCGTTCTTCGGTATCGGCTATGGCAAGGATTTTCATAGGGCAGGGACTTTCGGCTCATCGTCGAGCTGCGGAATGGTGCCTACCACGTTATCCGCCAGCCAATTCATCTCGACAATCTGCGTGCTCGGCAGCGGAGGAAAGCCTTCGATCTGTACCACGCCGTTCTGGCTGTGGAGCTCGCCGCCAAAGGGGTTGATGGATCCCTCGACAATGCCGTTGCGGAGCAACTGCACGAGTTTGCGCGTCTGGTAGGGTAGGCCCGGAGCGTAACGGATGTCGATAACGCCGGAGCTCATGCCGTACCAGTAGTTGACGGCGCGCACTTGGTTGTCATCGCTGGTTTCGTCCCACGTGCCGTGCAGAAGGCTGCGAACGATGAGCTCGTAGTAACGGCCCCAGTTCCATACCGGCATGGCGATGCCGGAAACCTTGCCATCGACCAGGCGGTGGAGTCCGTAGGCCGTGGGGTCTTCGAGCGACTTTGACATGTCAGCGCCGGTCATGACGCTCACGCCTTCGCGGCACATGGCCTCGGCAAGACCGCCGGCGGGCACATCGCCCCAGGTGAGGATAATTTGCGCGCGGGGGTCGAGCAGCGAGGCGCCGATGGCAAAGGCATTGATCTCGCTGAGCGCGCCGGATGCGAAGACCGACGCGTGGTAGCCGATGCGATGGTTGTCCGCCATGCTGGCGGCAAGGGCGCCCAGGAGGAACTTGGCCTCGTACATCTTGCCAAAGTACGAACGAACGCTTTGGTGGGGAAGGCCGATAGAGCAGTTAAGGAACCGAACCTGGGGATACTCAACGGCAGCTCTGAGCGTGTATTCCATCAGGCGGTGCGAGGTCGAGAAGATGACGCTGTCTCCATGTTTGACAGCCGTTTCCACGGCGGCGTAGAACACGTCCGGATCGTGACAGTCCTCGAACGCCTCGGTGCGCACGATACCGTCAAAGTGCTCATCGAGATACTGACGTCCTTGGTTGTGCAGACTGTCCCAGCTCGACGCCGCACAGGGGAACTCATGGATAAAGGCGATACGCAGGGGGTTGGCCGCCGAATAGACAGTCTTGCCCATAAAGAAGTTGAGCACGCCGGAGGTGGACTTGGCGGGCGACTCCTCCTCATCGACGCTCGGCGCTTCGACAAGATCGACCTTGTCCTCGTCATTTTTGCCGGCAATGACCAGCTCGCGCCAAATCTTGCACAGGCGGTTTACGACGATATCCGTCGGCGTATCCAGTAGGCGGTCCTGGTTGTACACATTGAGGTAGACGAGCATGTGGTCGGCGGGCGTAATGTCCAGGTGGTCGCCGCCTGCGCGAAGGTAGGCGCGCTTAAAGAGCAGGAAGGTGTGGCGCAGGTAGTCGACCTTTTTCTGCGGCCATTTTTCGATAAGGTTCTGACCGAGCATCTTGGCGAGCGTCTCGTAGCTTCCCTCACGCGAGAACTCGATCTCGTATAGGGGGCAGACGCGCCAAAACGCGCAGAATTCACCGTACAGGCGGCTTTCGACGGAATCCCATGTGCCGGGGTAGAGACGGGTGACCCTGGCCGAAACCGTTGGAGCGTCCAGGAATTTGAGGACACTGACGCGTTTGTTGCCTTCCTGGACATAGAACCGATGCATGAACTCGGTGACGATGATGGGGTCGCGATAGCCCTCGGTTACCTGGATGTCGTAGAGGTTGGACCACTTGCGGGCGAACTCGGTGTTAAACGGCAGCAGGGGCATAAAGTTGCATGAAAAGGCGGACTGACGGCCTTTGGTGACCGTGCCGACGACCATTTCGAGCGGAATATCCCGCAGGCCGACGCTCACTCGCTGACCTAAGGGGAGCTGAGCAACCAAGCTATCGAGGTCTGTAAGGTATGGATGCTCGCTTTGGCTAATGGCGCGACGGCGTCCCTGTTCGCCGCGCTTGCGTGCTTGACGATAGGCCTCTTCCATGGTGTCTACTCCCTTAGTCGTTTAAACAACGATATGAACCATGGTACCACGAATGAAAACCACTACAAAGATGCCTGTCCCCTTTGCGGTGGTTTAGGCGATGATGGGGGCGATGGCGCGGATGCAGGCGTCGGCTGCCGTGAAAGTAGTGCTGTCGTCGCTGACGATAAAGATGATCTTTCCTTTGATGCCAAAGTCGCCGATTTCGCTAAAGAGTACGTAGGGCTCCTTGTCAAAGCCCGAGATGGGCGAGACGGCCGTTTTGGTTGCGCTCGTGAGCTCGTCTGCCAGCACGTCAAGGGAAGCCCACTTAGACGTGTCCTTTACGGCAACGGGCACGGCCACGCGCCCAAAGGGCATCAAATGCACGAGCGTGTTCTTGGAGATGTTGGAATTGGGCACAATGATGGTCTGTCCACAGGCATCCTCAATCGTTGTATGGCGCCAAGTGATGTCTTGGACAACGCCGGATACGCCGCCGACCTCGATATTGTCGCCGGGTTTGATGATGCCCATAAACGTCACCTGCATGCCGCCGATAAGGTTTGACAGCGTGTCCTGAAAGCCGAGCGAGATGGCGATGCCGCCGACGCCAAGAGCGGCGACGAGGGCGTTTGCGTTAATGCCAAAACAGTTGTCGAGGATAAAGCTGCCGCCAATCATCCAGATGACGGCGCGCGCGATGTTGATGAAGATACTCGATGCCGGAAGCGGGTTATCGTCTCGGTTGAGCAGATGGTTCAGGGTCTTGGATACGACCTTGGCGGCGACGGCGGTGCCTATCGCCAAGATGACGGCCCAGATGATGTTGTGGACCCACCGTTGCTCAAAGAAATGAAGAATCGGCTCAAACAATTCCATGTAGGGAAAACCTCCTAATGATCGTTCAACCATGATACCCACCAAGAAGCCCGTCCGATCAAATTCGGACGGGCTTCTGTGCTCGATATAAGGTTTACGCGGCGGGGCTGTAAGGCCCGGCGGTGTAGCTTAGCGTCGACGCTTCCAGATAATGCCGAGCATGATGACGATGATGCCGCCGATAAGGCACGCGCCAACTACTGCCAGCGTGCGGTCTCCCGTTGCGGCGAGCTTACCGGTCGTCTTCTTGGTGATGACCTTCGTGGTCGTCGTGTCCGTCTTAGGCGAGGGCTTAGGCGTCGGGGCCGGTGTGGGCGTGGGGTCCACGGCTGCGGAACCGAAGCCGATGGTGCCGGCGAGCCCGGCCATCTTGCTCTCCCAGCCGTTCTGTCCAATCAGCGCCCTCAGCGCCGCCTCGCACGTGCCCCACTCGGTGTACTTGGTGGCGTGTGCAAAGGTGGGAAAGTCGGTCGTGTTGGTGATGATGTAGTTGTTGGTGGCGACGGTATAGGTCTTGGCGGGGTCGAGCGTACTGCCGTCCTTGGTGAGTGTGGCACTCACAATGCGCTTGCCTTCGGGCTGCGTCCAATCAATCGTCACGTTGATGCCGCCAAAGGAGAGAACGCTGCCAGAGTCATCGCGCCACTTGTACTTGTCTTGCGCCTCCTGCTCGGTATGGCCGGCTGCCACGTAGGCTTGCTGAAGCTCGTAGCTGTGATTGCACTCGTCGCTGATCTGCAGTGAGTGCTCGAGCGCTGCCAGGAAGTCCGCGCCGGTCATGGTCCAGGTCTCCACGGTGTTGCCGTAGGGCGAGATGGCGATGAGGTTGCCGGCGGTCACGTTGCCCGCCGCGATGCCGCCGCGGATGCCGCCAGCGTTTTCGATAGCGAGGTCCGCGCCCGTCAGGGCAAGATAGGAGCCGCAAATCACGTGGCCGATGGTCTGGGCCTTGGTGGTGTCGCCCTCCTTGCTGGGGCGGAAATCAGTGGTGCGCACCATTTCCCAACCATGCGTGCCTGCGGCGTCCTCGCCGTAGAAATAGTTGGTGGCGGATGTGCCGAGCACCTTGTTCGATTCGTTTTCAAAGGCCTCGTCGAGCGGCTTGATCTTGTTGCGGACGTCTTCAAGGCGGCTATGGTAGTCGGAGCCCTTGTCGGGGTCTGCCAAAAGGTCGTTGACGTTCTTGGCGGTGTAGAGCTTCTCGTCGCTGCCGTCTGCAGGGACCGTGACCGTGTCATCGTCGGTCGTCTCGGTGTCATTCGTGTTGTACTTGTACGGAATGGAAAGCAGCCCCACCTCGGCAAAGGCGCTGCCCGCCTCGACAACGTGGATCGTCTTGCCGTCGGCTCCCGTCACCTTTTCGTTAAGGTTGATGTGCTCGTGGCCTGCGATAAGGGCATCGACGCCACGGAGCCGCGTGGCAAAGGTCTTGGCGTCGAGCGTGTGCGCAATACACACAACAACATCGCAGCCCTCCTTGCGCAGCTGCTCTGCCTCGGCATTGATGGCGTTCGCGGCACTCGAGAAGCTGGTGCCCGCGACCAGGTCCGCGCGTAGCGAGGATCCCAGCGACTCATCCATGGCACCCACGACGCCGACCTTGATTTTGTAGTCGAATGTGGAGTGATCTTCGCTATCCTCCCAGGTGCGATCGAGCGTCTTCGTGATGCTCGAGCTCCATACGCCGCTCGTAGACTTCGCGTTCGCGCAGAGCATGGCGAAGGGCGTGCCGGTGGTGCTGTAGCCGGTCATGGTGCGGAGTTTGCCCGCGCCGTAGCTCCAGTCGTGGTTGCCTGGCGTGGTCGCGTCGTAGCCGTCGGCGTAGAAGGTGTCCATGAGCTCGGCGATGCTCTTGCCCTCGCTCATGGTGGCAAAGGACTGCCCGTGGAAGGTGTCGCCTGCATCGAGCAGAAGATCGGGGGCGCTGCCTTGGGCGCTATAGAGAACCGCCAGTCCGTCAAAGCCGACAGTGCCGGTGCCCTTGCTTGCGTTGTAGCTGTACTTGTAGCTGCCGTGGATGTCGTTGGTGTGCATGACGGCCACGGAGCCGTCAATAGCGGCGGGCAGGTTCCCCGCGAAAGCGAGGCTTGGGATGCCTGCGAGCGCGCCGGCAAACAACGCGGCGGCTAACGCAAGGCGGGGGAGTCTTTTCATGGCAGTTTCCTTAGTCCTTAGCCAGAATGTCTGGTTGAATATCGGATTATCGACATAATATGCGAAAACCGCCGCAAGGGCGTCTGTCCCTTTGCGGCGGTTTTGACGTTTGCGCAGATAAAACCTACCAAAATAAACCTGTCCCTTTTTGGCAGGTTTTAGCTCAGCAGCATGCGGTCGTTGGCGAGCTCGCCGCCCGAGACCTCCTCGAACTTCTGCAGCAGGTCGGCTACGGTGAGCGACTTCTTCTCATCGCCTGCCACGTCGTAGATCACGTGGCCTTCGTGCATCATGATCAGACGGTTGCCCAGACGGATGGCATCGTTCATGTTGTGCGTGACCATGAGCGTGGTCAGGTGGTTCTCGTCGACGATCTCCTCGGTCAGGTTGAGCACCTTAGAGGCCGTCTTGGGGTCGAGCGCCGCGGTGTGCTCGTCGAGCAGCAGCAGGCGCGGCTTGGTGAGCGTGGCCATGAGCAGGGTGAGTGCCTGGCGCTGACCGCCCGAAAGCAGGCCGACCTTGGCGTTGAGGCGCGTGTCCAGACCGAGGTCCAGGCGCTTGAGCAGCTCAACGTACTCGTCCTTCTCGGCCTTGGTGACGCCCCACGAAAGACCGCGACGCTGGCCACGGCGCTTGGCGAGGGCCAGGTTCTCGGCGATCTGCATGTCGGCTGCGGTGCCGCGCATGGGGTCCTGGAACACGCGGCCCAGGTACTTGGCACGCTGCGACTCGCTCAGGCGCGAGATATCGGTGCCGTCAAGCTCGATAACGCCCGAATCGAGCGGATACACGCCGGCGATCATGTTGAGCAGCGTGGACTTGCCGGCGCCGTTGCCGCCGATCACGGTTACAAAGTCGCCGTCGTTAAGGGTGAGGTCGACACCGGTAAGAGCGCGCTTCTCGGTGACGGTGCCCTTGTTAAAGGTCTTTTTGACGTGCGAGAGCTTAAGCATCTGCCTCATCTCCCTTCGTGTAGGAGCTGCGGAGCTTATAGCGCTCCCAAACCACGGGCACGCACAGGGCCACGGCGACGATCACGGCGGAGAGCAGCTTCATGTCGTTGGCGTCCATGCCCAACTGCAGCACGATGGCGCGGATAAGGAAGTAGACCACGGAGCCAAAGACGGCAGAGGCTAGGCGGACGCTAAACTGCGTGAGTCCGCCGGGCAGCAGGCGGCCGAGCACCTCGCCGATAACAATGGCGGCAAGACCGATAACGATGGCACCGGTGCCCATACCAATGTCGGCATACTTTTGGCTCTGGCAGATGAGCGCGCCCGAAAGGCCGATGAGGGCGTTGGAGAGCACGAGGGCGATCATCTTGGTGGAGTTGGTGTTGACGCCCAGAGCGCGGATCATGTACTCGTTGTTGCCGGTGGCGCGCAGCGCCGAGCCGATCTCGGTGCCAAAGAACCAATACAGGATGGCAACGATAGCCACGGCGAGCAGGATGCCCAAGATGATGGCAACGGTGGACTGCGGCAGACCGGTCATATTGCTGACGGCCGAGAACACGGTGCCCTTGGCAAGAATGGGCGTATTGGACTTGCCCATGATGCGCAGGTTGATGGACCACAGGCTGATCTGGGTGAGGATTCCGGCGAGGATCGCGGGAATCTCAAAGACGGTGGTCAAAATGCCCGTGACGGCGCCCGCGATGGCGCCGGCGCACATGCCGGCCAGCACGGCGAGCAGCGGGTCGACGTTGTTATTGACGATGAGCACAGCGCAGACGCAGCCGCCGAGGGCAAAGCTGCCGTCGCAGGTCATATCGGGAATGTCGAGCAGGCGGAACGTGATAAACACGCCAAGCACCATAATGCCCCAGAGGACGCCCTGCGAAACGGCGCCCTGCAATGCAATGAGCATGCTTCATACCTCCTAGGATAGGGTGGACACGTGATTCACCATAATAGCGGTAACAATGCATAGAAGAGCTGCGGACAGACGTTTTGTTTTACCTGAAACAAGCAGGGCGGACGCCGGTCTACAGCGCCCGCCCCTGTGGCTCAGATATTGAATAACGCGGCTAAAGCGCGAGCACGGGCTCTAGACGCATGCCGCGTATGGCATTACGCGTCCAGAGCGGAAAGGTCGATGCCCAGGGC
Organism: Collinsella sp. CLA-ER-H4; assembly: GCF_040092395.1. NCBI lineage: Bacteria > Bacillati > Actinomycetota > Coriobacteriia > Coriobacteriales > Coriobacteriaceae > Collinsella > Collinsella sp. CLA-ER-H4. Next base: position 175,299 of record NZ_JBBNLQ010000002.1, on the reverse strand, counting down.
CTCGGCCATCTCGTCATTCTTGACGACGACCAGGTCCTTGCTCGAGAGGTGCTTGATTGGCATGTCTTCGGGCTTGGCCTCGCCCTTCAGGATCTTAACGGCCATCTCGCCCGCGGCGTAGCCCAGGTCCTCATAGTTGATGGAGAGGGTGAACAGGCCGCCGGCCATGCACATACCCTCCTCGCCAGTCACGAAGGGGAGCTTGTTCTCCTTGCAGATCTGGCCGACCTGCGAGGCACCCGCGGCGATGGTGTTGTCGGTGGGGGAGTACAGCGCGTCGACCTTGCCCACGGCAGACTCGACGACGGACTGAATCTCGTTGGAGCTCGAGACGGTGAAATCGGTGTACTCGAGGCCCAGCTTGTCGAGTTCCTTCTTGGCGGCCTTGATCTGGACGTCGGAGTTGGACTCGGCGGTGCAGTAGAGCAGGCCGACCTTTTTAACGTCGGGCAGGACCTTCTGCATCATCTCGAGCTGCTCGGCGACCGGGGTGAGGTCGGAAGCGCCCGTGACGTTGGTGCCCGGCTTGTCGTTGTCCTGGACCAGGCCGGAGGCGGCGTAGTCGGTGATGGCACAGCCCACGATGGGGATATCGGCCGTGGCGCCGGCGGCAGCCTGCGCGGCGGGCGTGGCGATGGCATAAATCAGGTTGACGTTGTCGCCCACAAACTTGTCGGCAATGGACTTACACGTGGACTGGTCGTTCTGGGCGTTCTTCTGGTCGATCTTGACCTTAAGGCCGCTCTTCTTGATGGCCTTGACAAAGCCGTCGTTGGCGGCATCGAGCGCGGAGTGCTCGGTGAGCTGCAGAACGCCGATGGTGTAGTCGGAACCGGCGGCAGCGGAGCCGGAACCAGAGTTGCCGCCGCATCCGGCGAGCGGGGCGAGCGCGAGCAGGCCGGCGGAGACCAGAAGGCTCCTGCGGCTGATGGTGATGTCCTTCATATCATTACCCCCAGTATAAAAATGGCTGGAAACACTGCACTGGGACAAAGTGCAAGTGGAACTATAGTAGCGCTGATGTCCATTTTTACAACAGCCTGGCGGGTTTTTTAATACAGAATCGGATGGGCGGTACGGGTAGTCGAATGGGCGGCGGAGGGTCTTATGCGGCGGAGGAGGCGTCGTCCTCGTCCAGGGCGGCGAAGAGTTTCTTGCCGTCGAGCAGGCGCGTGCTGACGTTTCTCATACGGGCGATCTCGACGGTGCGCAGCGTATCGTCGGTGCCTCGGGCGTCGTAGACCGTTCCCAGCAGATACGAGATGCCATCGCGCTGCCTGATGGCAAAGGGACGGAGTGTCATCCGTGCTGCTTCGGTTTCGCCGCGTGTCGTGACGCTCGAAATATCAAAACTCACCGTGGTTCCGTGGTCGATGGCCTGCTCGACGAGCTCGCACGTGTCGATGCGCTTGATGGGCGTGCGTGTTGCCTTGGTAGCCTTGCTGCCTGCGCTTGGAGCGGGTTCGGGTGTATCGAGGTAGCCGCGAACGTCGGCGCTCGCCATGGCAACTAAGTGCTGCGCCATGCTCTTGCGGATAGCGATAGGCGTGGAGCGGTTGCGCATGACCATACCGTGGAGCCGGATGATCTCTTCATCGGTGAGCGGGCGGGTAAGAAGTTTGTAGCCCACGCCGCGTTTGTACTCAATTTCGTATCCGGCATGGCGAAGCGCGGAGATGGCGGTGTAGATGCTGCGCCGCGCCGCCGAGATGGGCATGCGGGCGGGGTCGTCGGGATGGGCGAGGCGCCGGATTAGCTCATCGGAAAGCATGGCCTTGTCCTCGCCGGTGTTTTCGCTTAATAGTTGCAGGATGCGAACGGCGCGATAGGCTGCCATCGAGGCGGCGCCCCTCGTCGTGGTGTCGTAGGTTTCAACAGCGGCTTCGGTCATCGTGCCCACGTCCTTTCCGTTTTGGGTGGCGACGGTATGGAGCCTAGGACGTGGGGCTTTCCTAGGGGCGCAGGGCGCTCTGGGCGGTCGGTAGTCGTCGGCAAACGGCGGGTCGAGTTTTCAACAGCCCTGCTCAACTGACCAAAAACTTGCCAAAAGCTTGACGGATGCTGTTGAAAAAAGCGTCTCTCGACCGATGTCGAGAGACGCTTATGCGATGAGCGTTGGCGTGTGGCGACGCGAGCTGGCGTCCGACGATTAGAAGTCGGCGTTGCCCACGGTGCGCGGGTGCGGCAGGACGTCGCGGATGTTGCCCACGCCGGTCAGATACATGACCAAGCGCTCGAAGCCCAGACCGTAGCCGGCGTGCTTGCAGGAACCGTAGCGGCGCAGGTCAAGGTAGTACTTGTACTGCTCGGGATTCATGCCCAGGTCCTTGATGCGGGCCTCGAGCAGATCCAGGCGCTCCTCGCGCTGGGAGCCGCCGATAATCTCGCCGATACCGGGAACTAGGCAGTCGGCGGCGGCGACGGTCTTGCCGTCTTCGTTCATGCGCATGTAGAACGCCTTGATCTCGGCCGGGTAGTCGGTCACGAAGGTCGGGCGCTTAAAGTGCTCCTCGGTCAGGAAGCGCTCGTGCTCGGTCTGCAGGTCGATGCCCCAGCTCACGGGATAGTCAAACTTGTGACCGGCGGCGACGGCCTGCTCCAGGATTTCGACGGCCTCGGTGTAGGTAACGCGGGCAAAGTCGGAGTTGGCGACATGGTCCAGGCGCTCGAGCAGACCCTTGTCCACAAACTTGTTGAGCATATTGAGCTCGTCGGGGCAGGTTGCCATGACGTCCTTGAGGACATACTTGAGCATGGCCTCGGCGTTATCCATGTAGTCGTTAAGGTCGGCAAAGGCCATCTCGGGTTCGATCATCCAAAACTCGGCGGCGTGGCGCGTGGTGTTGGAGTTCTCGGCACGGAAGGTGGGGCCAAAGGTGTACACGTCGCCAAAGGCCATGGCAAAGTTCTCGGCATTGAGCTGGCCGGACACGGTGAGGCTTGCATGCTTGCCAAAGAAGTCCTGGCTCCAGTCGACCTCGCCGGACTCGGTGAGGGGCGGATTTTTGGGGTCGAGCGTGGTCACGCGGAACATCTCGCCGGCGCCCTCGCAGTCACTCGTGGTGATGATGGGGGTGTTGACGTAGACAAAGCCCTGCTCCTGGAAGAAGCGGTGGATGGCGGCAGCCGCGACAGAGCGGATGCGGAACACGGCGCGGAACAGGTTGGTGCGCGGGCGCAGGTGCTGCTGGGTGCGTAGGAACTCGACGGTTGCGCGCTTCTTCTGCAGCGGGTAATCCGGGGCGCTGACGCCCTCGACCTCGATGGAGGTGGCAGAAAGCTCGAAAGGCTGGGGCGCATCGGGGGTCAGCTTGACGGTGCCGGTGCAAATGAGTGCGGCCGAGACGTTTTGATGGGCGATCTCGTCGTAGTTGTCGAGTGCCTCGCGGTTCATGACGACCTGCAGGTCGCGGAAGCAGCTGCCGTCGTTGAGCGTAACGAAGCCAAAGTTCTTCATGTCGCGGACGGACTTGACCCAGCCGGCGACGGTGACGGTCTGGCCGCCGAGCGACTCGGCATCGGCATAGAGCTGCGCGATTTTGGTGCGGTTCACGTATCCTCCCATAACGGTTGAATGATAGTTATCCATACAGTTCGATATTCTAGCAGCTCGGCTCATTTGGGCTATACAGATAAGGCATTGGCGGGATGGTTTTTCAAACGAAAAGCGCCCGCGGCCAAATGGTCGTGGGCGCTTGACGAGGTACCTTTTGGCTGTGTGGCGCGGGGCCTGGCTACTTGGTCTTGGCAACCAGCAGCGGATCGCCCAGCTTGACGAGCGGGTTGCCGCCGATAAGCGTTCCAGACTCGCCGACATGGTCGATGCTCTTAAGACGATCGAGCTCGGAGACGATGACGGTCACGATGTCCTCGTGACCAGCGGCCTTAATGGCCTCGCGGTCGAAGCTGATGAGCGGCTGGCCTGCCTTGACCACATCGCCCATCTCGACAAAGCGGGCAAAACCCTTGCCGTTCATTTCCACGGTGCCCAGGCCAACATGGATGAACACGCGCAGGCCGTCCTCGGTGATCATGCCGATGGAGTGGTTGGTGACAGTGGTGGCACCGATGCGGCCGTTGGCGGGCGCATAGATGGTGCCGGTAATGGGCTCGATGCCATAGCCCTGGCCAAGCATGCCCGAGGCGATCGTCTCGTCGGGAACCTCGTTCAGGTTGACGAGCACGCCGTTGACGGGGGCATAGATGACGCCTTCGCGGGTAGCGAAGCTTGCTGCGGGCGGAACGGACGCCTCGCCGGTCGAGGTGAAGGTGGACTTAAGCGAATCGAGCAGACCCATAGTTGCCTCCAACTTAAATAGGCGCATATCGCGCGTTTGGTTTGCCGGAAACGTTTCATATGTGTTTCGCGGCTTGGTCAACGCCCCTATTCTACGCTGCTCAAAGATACCTCTGAACTGGGATTATGTGATATATCAGTTGAAGGGAAACTTATTGCCGGAGTGTTTCTGCGCCACGGGTTCAAGTGGGGTACGCTTGAAGGCGAAAAACAAGGGCGCATAATTTGCGCGAAGGGAGCACATATGATTGTCGAGAACCATGCGCTGTGGGGCGAGGAGCCGACCGAGGATTATCCGGCGACGTTTACGTATTTGGGTGCCGAGCCGCTGCCCGATAAACCGAATGGCCGCCGCCCCGCGGTGATCATCTGCGGCGGAGGCGGGTTTACGCATATCGCTCCGCACGAGCAGGACCCGGTGGCGTTTGCATTTTTGGATCGCGGCTACCAGGCCTTTGTGCTCAACTATGTCACGAGTTCTACGGGTGACGTGAGCTTTCCGCACCCCCAGGCAGATCTTGCCAAGATGGTCGCCACGGTGCGCGCCAACGCCGACGAGTGGCATGTCGATCCTAAGCGCGTGTGCGTCGTGGGCTTTTCTGCTGGCGGCATGATTTGCGCCTCGCTGGCAACACAGTGGAAGACCGGCCCCTTTGCGGCACTTGCCGGGGCGCGTCCGGACGACATTCGTCCCGATGCCGTGGTGCTGGGCTATCCATTGCTCGACTTTGCCTATGTGCGCGACATGCAGACGCGCGATCCGCGCATTGACTTGCGCGTGCCCAAGACGGGCGGCAAGACGGGACGCGATTTGCTCAACGACTACCTGTCGATGGTGACGGGCGGCGAGGCAACTGACGAGCATCTGGCCGACATCTGCCCCACCACGCATGTTTCGCGTCAGATGCCGCCGACCTTTGTGTGGGGCGTGTCCGACGACAAGACGGCGCCGATCGCGCAGGTCTACCCGTTTGCGCAGCGCATGGCCGAGGAGGGCGTTGCATGCGAGATGCACGTTTTTGACCAGGGCGGCCACGGCCTTTCGCTCGGCAACGCCAACACCGCGGTCGACAACGAGGACAAGCAGGTGGCGGTCCGTCCCTGGATCCGCCTAGCCTTCCGCTTCCTGGAGCGCCATCTGTAAGAGGACGGGCATCCCAGCCCTTCAATAACTTGCGGTGAAATAGTTCCGATCTGGGGCATCAACCAGCCCATCCAGGAACTATTCCACCGCAACTTTGTTTTTGATGTCCCGTCCGGAAACTACGTCCCTGTTTTGCCCTCGAAGGCGGGATGCAGTTTCCCATAGGGCCTCGATTTGGAAACCACATCCCGTTTCGAGCTCAAATTCTGGGTCGCAGTTTCCCCGAGGGGCCCCGTTGGGAAACTGCGACCCGTTTCGAGCGGGAATAACGGGACACGCTTTCCGCAAGGGCATCGTTTCCTACCAGACGGTGAACTGGGCGTTTTCTGTGTTCCAATGGACATCGCGAACGTAGTCGCGCACGCCCGTCGCATCTCGTGCTTCGAACAACTCAAGAATATGAGCATGTTCGCTGTTGGCTTTATTGAGCAGTTTACACGCCGTTTCCTGGTCGACAGTTTCGTAATCGCGCTTGATAAAGCAGCGTTCGAGCTGCGAGATCATATCGCGCAGACGGTCGTTGCCACAGCGGTTGAAGTACGTTAGATGAAAGTCTCGCTGAATGTCGTCGTACTTTCGGATGAGACCGCCTTGGATCGCGAGGTCCATGGAGCCGACGAGAAATTTAAGCTGCGTAATGTCATCGTCGGTTAGGTTCGGACAGGCGAGATATGCGGCCTGCCCGTCGAGCGGCCCCATAATCTCAAAGACTTCAACGGCGTTTTGCTGATCGAACCCACGGACGCGGAATCCGCGGCGGGGGAGATTGTCCAGATAACCGTCGCTTGCGAGCTGGATGAGCGCTTCGCGGACCGGCGTGCGCGACACGCCCATGGCGTCGCAGATCGCTTGCTCGCTCAGCCGGTCGCCGGCCGAAAGCTCGCCGGCGTCAATACGGCTCGAAATGTAGTCGTATACGTGGTCTTTCAGGGGCCTTCTGAGCGTTTCCATGAGCCTATGTTCCTTAACGGTATATTTCTAAAAGCAAATACGTTTCACTTGAATAGCTCAGTTGAATTATAGAACGACCAGCTAAATCATGCTACTTTGCGCCGATACGTAAGAATACGCTTACCGAAGAATACCTACCGTTCAGGATTGTATACAATATACAAAACAGGAAAACCGCCCTAAGATAAAGCCATCGAAAGGAAGGCGGGCGCGAAGAAGTCCCGCTCTCTGCTAAGAGATCCAAGGAGGATCATCATGACCAAGTTCAGCCACGTCATCATCCGCCGCCCCGGCAAGTCCCTGAGCAATGGCATCACGAGTGCCCCCGAGCTTGGCCAGCCCATCTACGAGCGCGCCATCGAGGAGCACTACGATTACGAGCATGCGCTCGAGCAGTGTGGCGTGGACGTGTCGGTGCTGCCTGCCCTCGAGCAGTATCCCGACAGCTGCTTCGTCGAGGATCCGGCCGTCATCACTCGCTGCGGCGCCATCATTACCAACCCCGGTGCCGACAGCCGCAACGGCGAGAAGGACGAGATCGAGCCGGTCGTCCGTCGCTTCTTTGACGACGAGCATGTCAAGCACATCGTTTCTCCGGGCACGCTCGACGGCGGCGACGTCATGATGGTCGGTGACCATTTCTACGTCGGTCGCTCCGCTCGTACCAACGAAGAGGGCATCCGCCAGTTCTGTGAGATTCTCGAGGGCTGGGGCCTCGAGGGTTCTGAGGTTCCGCTGGAGGAGGTCCTGCACCTCAAGACGGGCGTCAACTACATCGAGGACAACAACATGCTCGTCTCTGGTGAGTTCATCGATAAGCCCGACTTTGCCCAGTACAACAAGATCGTCGTGCCCGAGGACGAGGCATACGGCGCCAACTGCATCTGGGTCAACGGTACGGTCATCGTTGCCGAGGGCTATCCGACTGTGCTCAAGGCCGTGCAGGATCTGGGCTACAAGACACTCGTCGTTGACACCTCCGAGTATCGCAAGGTCGACGGCGGCCTTTCTTGCCTGTCGCTGCGCTTCTAACGCGATAGCTGTAACAGTCTGATGATCGCTTGACCGATGGCCCGGCACCCGATTCGGGACGTCCGGGCCATCTTTCGTTCGGTCACATGATGAAGGGGGTGCACATACAATGGCCTCTAAAGCTCAAAATGAAGAGATTATCGACCCTAATGGCCTCGATCTCTTTCGTCTGACCATGATGGTCATTACCGCCAGTATTTGTGGCGGCATCTTTTCGCTTGCCGGCGATATGGCAGCAGGCGGGGCAAATACCGGTGCGGTTATCGTCTCGTGGGGAATTTGCTTTATTGGCGTCTTTGCGCTGATGATGGTGTTCAACGGTTTGTCTCAGGCCCGTCCCGACCTGACCGGCGGCATCTATGCATACGCTGCGGCCGGTTTTGGCGATTACATTGGATTCAACTCCGCTTGGGGCTACTGGATCAGCGCATGTCTTTCCAACGTGAGCTTTGCGCTCTTGCTGTTTAGCGCGCTGGGCTATTTCTTCCCCGCGTTTGGCGCGGGTAACAACCTGCTTTCTATCGTCTGCGCCAGCGTGTTTTTGTGGTTCCTTACCGCCCTTGTGCTTCGTGGCGTTAAGGAGGCTGCGGGCATTAACACGATCGTCACGTTGGCGAAGCTGGTGCCGCTGGGGCTCTTTGTGCTGAGTATCGTGCTCCTGGGTAAGTTCAACGTCGATATCTTTATGGACAACTTCTGGGGAGAGCCGGCTGGTCCTGGCTTTGGCGAGCAGGTTGTCTCGACCATGATCGCCCTTGTCTGGGTCTTCACGGGCATCGAGGGCGCAGTCGTTATCTCGGGCCGTGCAAAGTACGTGCGTGACGTCGGTCGCTCGACGGCGCTCGGATTTGCGGCTGTATTCACGCTGTATCTGATCATCTCGATGCTGTCGCTCGGCATTATGCCGCGCGAGGAGATGGCACAGCTTGCAACGCCCTCCATGGCGGGAATTCTCGAGTGCGCAATCGGTCCGGTTGGTGCTGCCATCGTAAACCTTGGCGTTATCCTTTCGTTGGTCGGCGCGCTGCTGGGCTATGTCATCATTGCGTCCGAGACGCCGTTCGAGGCAGCGCGCCAGGGATCCTTCCCTCTGGCGTTTGCCAAGACGAACAAGCACGACGCCCCGGTGGTAACGGTTCTCGTGAGCTCCGGCATCACGCAGCTCTTCTTGATCGTGTCGTATGTGGCGGCGAGCACCTACCAGTTCTTCTATAGCTGCGCAGTCAACACGATTCTGGTTCCGTATGTCTGCTCGGCTGCCTATTACATGGTGATTGGCTGGAAGAACGAGCATCTGGACGGGCCGCATGCGCCCAGCGTCGGCAAAGCCCGCTTCTTCGGTACGCTCGGCTTCATCTACACATTGTTCCTGGTGTGGTCGACGGGTCTTCAGGGCGTTATGATCACGACGATTCTTTTTGCTCCGGCCATTCCCGTTTATATGCTGGGCGAGCGAGGCCGCGGTAAACCGGTGCTTCCGCATCTGCACGACAAGCTGATCGCAGCGGTGGTCATTGTCGTGGCAATCATTTCGCTGTATCTGCACTTTGCCGGCATTGCGCCGATAGTCTAAGACTGCGGCAATCTTCATCGCTTGGTAAGCCGACGGAGGCATCGCGTGCCGGTGCCGTCCGGTAATCCATAACTGACGTGGGCCTCTGTAACGTGCCTTTGTGAGCGCCCACCAAGCCCGCGCAGGTGACATTTGTTGCCAGCGCGGGCTTTTGCTGTTGCGGCGAAATGCTGCCGGCAGCTGGGGACGTTCCTATTGTGTCGGCACCCTGGGACACTCCTTGGATGTTCCGCATGCGACGGAGGGAACGGATCATTTTGTCGAGGGGCGGGCGGCTGTTTCGGTCCTCGGGGAAACCGCGTCCCGTTTCGAGAGCAGATTCCGGGCCGCAGTTTCCCCGAGGGCCCCATTGGGAAATTGCATCCCAGTCTGAGCGCCGATTCCGGGCTGCAGTTTCCGCTAGATGCCTCAACCGGAAAGCCCATCCCGTTTAGGTGTTCCGGAGTGGGATTCGGTTTCCGCAGCAGGCCCGTCTGGGAAGCAATGGCCCAGAATTCCCCTTGCACCGATCTGTTGATTGAACATCGTTGCATGTTCGCGCTATCATGCATGGTTAAAATTGGTTAGCCATGGCAAACGGTTAGCCATGGTGAACATAAATACAACGCCCTGTGGGCGCCGGGGGAGGAACACGGACGTGAAGCTCGATACACTCGAGATTGGAAAGGACGCCGTTGTCGCATCGGTGGCATCGGACGATCAGGCACTCCGACAGCATATTTTGGACATGGGTCTAACGCCGGGCACCGAAGTCACCATGATGAAGTACGCCCCCATGGGCGACCCGCTCGAGATCCGCCTGCGTGGCTACGAGTTGACACTGCGTAAGGACGATGCCGCTCGCATCGAGCTCGTGGGTATTCACGACACCGATACGGGTCCGCGCGCTAACGCCGCAATCGGCACGACGGAGCATCCGGCCCTGGGCGAGGGTACGTATTCGCCCCGTGCGGCAAAGACGGCCGTGCCAGAGGGCGCGCCGCTGCACTTTGCCCTCGCCGGCAACCAAAACTGCGGCAAGACCACGTTATTCAACCAGCTGACGGGCTCCAACCAGCACGTCGGTAACTTTCCCGGCGTGACGGTCGACCGCAAAGATGGCACCATCCGTAACCATCCCGAGGCGAGCGTTACCGACCTGCCCGGCATTTACTCCCTGTCGCCGTACACAGGCGAGGAGGTCGTGAGCCGTCAGTTCATCCTCGACGAGCGTCCGGACGCCATCATCGACATCATTGACGCCACCAACATCGAGCGCAACCTGTACCTGACACTGCAGCTCATGGAGCTTGACCGTCCTATGGTCATCGCGCTCAACATGATGGACGAGGTGACCGCCAACGGCGGCGCCGTAGACGTCAACTTGCTCGAGAGCCTGTTGGGCGTGCCCGTTGTCCCCATTAGCGCTGCCCGCAACGAGGGCATCGGCGAGCTGGTGGACCACGCCCTGCACGTGGCGCGGTTCCGCGAGCGCCCTGGTCGCCTGGACTTTTGCGCGCCCGACGGTCCGGACGGCGGTGCGCTGCATCGCTGCATCCACGGTATTGCTAACCTGATCGAGGACCATGCCGTGACGGCGCACATCCCGGTGCGCTTTGCGGCGACCAAGCTGGTCGAGGGCGATGAGCTGGTAACCGAGGCGCTTCACCTGGATCGCAATGAGCTCGACGCTATCGAGCACATCATTACCCAGATGGAGGGCGAGGCCGGCACCGACCGCCTATCTGCGTTGGCCGATATGCGTTTTAGCTTTATCGGCGACGTGTGCGGGCGTTGCGTCGTCAAGCCGCACGAAAGCCGCGAGCACGTGCGCTCCGTCAAGATTGACCGCATCCTGACAGGTCGTTACACAGCCATTCCGGCGTTTCTGGTGATCATGGGCCTCGTCTTTTGGCTGACGTTTGGCGTGATCGGCGCGGCGTTACAGGGACTTATGGAGGACGGCATCGCTGCCATCATCGCCTCGGCCGATGCAGGCCTCAAGGCGTTCGGCACCAACGACGTGGTGCGCTCGCTGGCTGTCGACGGCGTGCTTACGGGTGTGGGCAGCGTGCTGACCTTCCTGCCGATTATCGTCGTGCTCTTTTTGTTCCTCTCCATTCTGGAAGACTCCGGATACATGGCGCGCGTGGCCTTTGTCATGGATAAGGTGTTGCGTCGCTTTGGCTTGTCGGGCCGCAGCTTCGTGCCCATGCTCGTCGGTTTTGGCTGTACCGTGCCGGCTATCATGTCGACCCGTACGCTCCCATCCGAGCACGACCGCAAGATGACGGTCATGCTCACGCCGTTTATGAGCTGCTCAGCCAAGTTGCCGGTTTACGGCTTGCTGTGCGGGGCGTTTTTCCCGCAGGCGACGGTTCCCGCCATGGTCTCGCTCTATCTGATCGGTATCGTGGTCGGCTGTATCGCGGCTTTGGTGCTCAACCGCACGGCATTTAAGGGCGACCCGGTGCCGTTTATCATGGAGCTTCCCAATTACCGCCTGCCGAGCGTCAAGACGACGGTGATGCTGGCATGGGATAAGGCCAAGGACTTTATTACCAAGGCTTTTACCATTATCTTTGCCGCTACCGTGGTCATCTGGTTCCTTCAGACGTTCGACATTCGCTTTAATGTGGTCGCCGATCAGTCGCAAAGCCTGCTTGCCGGTCTGGGTAGCATCATCGCGCCGGTGTTGGCCCCGCTCGGCTTTGGCGACTGGCGCGCCTCGACGGCGCTCGTCACGGGGCTCATTGCCAAGGAGAGCGTCATCTCGACGCTCACGGTGCTTTTGGGCGCAACGTCGCCCGCGGCGCTGTCGACCATGTTTTCGCCGTTTACCGCCTACGTGTTCTTGGTCTTTACGTTGCTGTATCCGCCTTGTGTGGCGGCAATCGGCGCCGTCAAGAGCGAGTTGGGCGCGCGCTATGCCGTGGCCGTATTCGCGTTTCAGGTCGCCGTTGCCTGGATCGTGGCGTTTGTCGTGCATTCGGCGGGCATATTGCTGGGGTTGGCTTAGTTATGAATTGACGGCGCAACCTCTGTGTATCGAATTGTTTTCGGCCCCGCATCTGTACTGACGGATGCGGGGCCGTTGCTATATAATCGCCTCCGCTCAAAACGATTGGAGACGTTATATATGACTCAGACAAGGCAAGACGGCATCACGCTCAAGCAATGGCTCCCACTCGTCGGGCTCACCTGCTGTGCGTTCGTGTTCAACACGTCGGAGTTTATGCCCATCGGCCTTTTGACTGATATCGCCGCGTCGTTCTCGCTCACCGAGGCCCAGGCGGGCATCATGATCTCGGTCTATGCCTGGGGCGTCATGCTGCTGTCGCTGCCGCTCATGGTGTTCGCCTCGCGCTTTGAGTTCAAGCGGATGCTGCTGGGCGTGCTGGCCGTGTTCTCGCTCGGTCAGTTCCTGTCCGCTGTGGCGCCGACCTATCCCATCCTGGTCTGCGCGCGCCTGGTGGTCGCTTGCGCACATGCCGTGTTCTGGTCAGTCGCCTCGATTATGGCCTCGCGCCTGGTCGACACTCGCCACGGCGCGCTCGCCATCAGCATGATCGCTACGGGCTCGTCCATCGCGCAGATCTTTGGCCTGCCGCTCGGTCGCGCTATTGGCTTGGCCGTGGGCTGGCGCATGACGTTTGCCGTGGTCGGGGGCCTCTCAGCCATCGCGGTCGTCTACCAGGCAGCGGTGTTCCCGGCCATGCCGGCGGGTGAGCGCTTTACCGTCAAACAGCTGCCCGAGCTGCTCAAGAACCCGCTCCTCATCGCGCTCTACGCAGTCACGGTCTTCATGGCGACCGGCTATTACGCAAGCTACAGCTATATCGAGCCCTTCCTGGCGCAGGTCGCGCACGTCGATGCGGGCGCCATTACCATGACGCTGACGGCGTTTGGCTGCTCTGGTTTGCTCGGAAGCTGGCTGTTTGGCCGCCTGTTCGATGGGCATCGCTTCCCGTTCTTGGCTATCACGCTCTCCGGCGTGCCGGTGGCCCTGCTGCTCATGGGGCCGGCCGCATCGTCGCTCGTGACAGTGCTTGCCGTCTGCGCACTGTGGGGTTGCTGCGCCACGGCCTTTAACGTGGCGTTTCAGGCCGAGCTCATCAAGCACACGCCGGCAGATTCGTCGGCCGTCGCCATGTCGATCTTCTCGGGCCTGTTCAACCTCGGTATCGGCACGGGTACCGCGATCGGCGGAGCCGTGGTTTCGGGTCCCGGTATCGCCTGGATCGGCTTTGTGGGCGGGGCGATTGCCGTCGTGGGCGTTATCCTCGCCATCACGGTGATGTTCCCAGCCATCCGCCGCGCCAAGCCCGTCGCCTAGCCACGTCCCCTCATCAGTTGCGGTGGAATAGTTCCTGTTTAAGGCCTTTGAAGGCTCAAGCAGGAACTATTCCACCGCAACTTATTTTGGGGGAGGGGATGCACGGCAGGCATACAATGGATGTCGTTGTGTTGAGCTTACCGGGAGGTTGCTATGTGGGCATACGAGACGACGTTCTATCAGATCTATCCGCTGGGCTTTTGCGGAGCTCCGCGCGAAAACGCCGCGCCCGTTGCCGAGGATGAGCTCGCCCAGGCTGCCAATGCCGCGCCCAACCCCGATGCGCCCATCATGAAGATTGCCCAATGGGTCGACTACCTGCAGGAACTCGGCGTTGGCGCTGTGCTGATCAACCCGCTGCTCGAATCTGATAGCCACGGCTACGATACACGCAGCCTGCGCCACATCGACCGCCGCCTGGGTGGGGACGCCGACTTTGCCGCCGTATGCGACACACTGCATGCCCATGGCATCCGCGTGGTGCTCGATGCCGTCTTCAACCACGTCGGCCGCGGTTTTTGGGCCTTCCGCGATGTGCAGGAGCGCAAGTGGGACTCGCCCTACAAGGACTGGTTCCACATTAGCTTTGACGGCGATTCTTGCTATGGCGACGGCTTTTGGTACGAAGGCTGGGAAGGCCATTTTGAGCTTGTGAAGCTCAACCTGCAAAATCCCGCTGTGGTCGATTACCTGCTCGAGTCCGTGCGCCGCTGGGCCGAGGTCTTTGGCGTCGACGGCCTGCGCCTGGACGTTGCCTATATGCTCGACCGCGACTTTATGCGCCGCCTGCACGCCTTTACCCGTGAGCTCAAGCCCGACTTTGTGCTGATCGGCGAGACGCTCCACGGCGACTACAACCAAATCGTCAACGACGAGATGCTCGACTCCTGCACCAACTACGAGTGCTACAAGGGCCTGTACTCCAGCTTTAACTCGGTCAACATGTTCGAGATCGCCCATTCGCTGCACCGTCAGTTTGGCGGCGACCCCTGGTGCATCTACCGTGGCAAACATCTGCTGTCGTTTGTCGACAACCACGATGTGCCGCGCCTGGCGAGCATCCTCACCGACAAGTCCTGTCTGCGTTCCGCCTACGGCATGCTCTTTGGCATGCCAGGCATCCCGTGCGTCTACTATGGCAGCGAGTGGGGAATTGCTGGCGAAAAGGGCGGCCCCGATGGCGACTGGGCGCTGCGCCCTGCGCTCGATGAGCCTGCGCCCAATGAGCTGACGGCGTTCATCACGCAACTCGCACACCTTCGCTCGGCCGACGACGCGGCTGCCCGTGCTCTCAACTACGGTGCCTATCGCAACGTGGTGATCCAGAACAAGCAGCTGCTGTTCGAGCGCGCCTGCGACGACGCGACGGTGCTCGTGGCGGTGAACGCCGTGGACGAGCCTTACACCTTTGGCGCCGGCGAGCTCAACAGCTCCTTTGTCGATTTGCTTGCCGACGATGCGCCCACGGTCGAGCTGACGGGTACTCTCGAGCTTGCACCCTACGAGGTGCGCTATCTGTTGAGGGCCTAGATCATGACAGCGCCGGACGAGGGCTATCAACATATTGAGCATGGGTTTGAACCCGTGTTTGACGAGCACTCGCGCGTTTTGGTGCTGGGGTCGTTTCCCTCGGTGCTTTCGCGCGCCAATGCCTTTTATTACGGCAATCCTCAGAACCGCTTTTGGCGCGTGATGGCTGCGTGTCTTAGTGTGCCCGTGCCGCCCAACGAGGGAGACTCTTTGGCGAGCGGCGAGCCCGTGACGCTTGACGCCTCGATTGCCGCCAAGCGGGCTATGCTGCTGAACGGCGGCGTGGCCCTGTGGGACGTGATCGAGAGCTGCGACATTAAGGGCTCGAGCGATGCGAGCATTCGTAACGTTGTGCCGGCACATATCGAGCGCATTACCGGCGCAGCTCCCATTGAGCAGGTGATATGCAACGGTGGTACAGCTGGCCGGCTCTACAAGCGCTATCTACAAGAGCGCACCGGGCTGCCGGCCATCGTTCTGCCGTCGACAAGTCCCGCCAATGCGGCGTGGCGTCTGGAACGCCTTGTCGAGCGCTGGAGTGAAGCCGTTGATTGGCAGGCTTTTTCGATTTAGCAGTTTGAGTGCTCGGCAAGATGCCTCATAACGGCGTGCCAGATCGGTGTGGGCAGCGCAGACGTGGCGCGCACCATGCCGTCGGTGTCGACGCCACCCGTTGCGGCGCCACCGAGCTTCTGCGCGTGTTCGACGGAACACCCCATGCGCACAGCGCCCACGAGCTTGTCCATCGCTTCCGAAAACGGTCGGCGCAAGAGGCCCATGCGCGGGGAGCGACGAAGCGCTGCGATGCCGCTGCCGGCGCAGATGGCAACGCCGCCACACCACAATTGGTCATGGCGCTCACATGCCTTGTGCAGGCGAACGGCGGTCCCACGCGCCTGCTCAGCGCCCCGTTGTGCGGCTCGAATCACGGCATAGACACGCGCTCCCGTACTGCCAAAGCGCTCAAGCGCCTGCTCGATAGCTGTCAACGTCTCATCGTCAGCCACATCTTCAATGGCCAGCACGATGCCATCGGCAACGCTGCCGGCGTCATTTGCCTTCAAGTCGACTGGGCGGGGGAGCGCGGTGCCAGAAAGCTGAGCATAGGCGGCGATGGCATCCTGCAAGTCCCAGAGCAAAAACTCAAGATCGGCACTATTGGGAATGCTGATATACGCAATGGTTTGCAGCGTTTTTGGTACATCGCTGCGCGCGGTCGGCTCCATGCTGCCTCCTTTCCGGTTGGTTTCCGTTTAGGTTACACCGTCCGGCGGCGCCCCGCCGCGCTATCCTAGTGCAACCCTTATGAAAGGAACGCCATGCGTCTGCCCATGAATACCTCGCTTGCCATGCTCAAGCCCTCCGGTATCCGCCGGATTAACGCGCTCGCCGCCCAGCACCCGGGGTGCATCGCGCTTGCGCTTGGCGAGCCCGATTTTCCCACGCCCGATGTGATTAGTGCCGAGGTGACCGCCGCACTGGACCGCGGTGACACGCACTATCCGCCCAACAACGGTCGCCCCGCCCTGCGTGAGGCGTTATCTGCCTACATGGGGGACGCGGGCCTTACGTTTTCGGCCGACGAGGTCATCCTAACCGACGGCGCGACCGAAGCCCTGTCGGCAACATTCATGGCTATGCTCAACCCCGGCGACGAGGTCATCATCCCCACGCCGGCCTTTGGCCTGTACGAGAGCATCGTCGTGGCCAATCACGCCAAAGCGGTCTTTTTGGATACGGAGCCTGCGCAATTCCAGATTGACGAGGACGCACTTCGTGCTTGCGTGACGCCGGCGACCAAGGCCATCGTCATCTGCACGCCCAACAATCCTACGGGCTGCATCCTCGACGCGGCATCGCTCGACGCCGTGGCGCGCGTAGCAGAACAGTCGGGCATCTACGTGGTCTGCGACGACGTATACAGCCGCCTAGTCTATGTGGATGGCTATGAGCGTTTTGCCCAGCGCCACCCGGAGCTACGCGAGCAGACGGTGGTCATCGAGAGCTTTTCCAAGCCCTGGGCTATGACCGGTTGGCGCCTGGGCTGGCTCGCAGCGGCAACCCCCGTCATCGCCGAGATCGCAAAGGCCCACCAATACTTAGTATCGAGCGCCGTCTCCTTCGAAATGGACGCCGCAGCCCGAGCCCTCACCGTCGACCCAACCCCCATGCTCAAAGTCTACCGAGCCCGCCGCGAGCGCGTACTCGAAGCCTTAAACGCCATGGGCCTCGACGTAGTAGAGCCCGCAGGAGCCTTCTATACTTTCCCGAGCATCAAAAAGTTCGGCCTAACCAGCGAAGACTTCTGCATCAAAGCCATCAAAGAAGCAAACGTAGCCCTAGTCCCGGGAGACTGCTTCGGAACCGAAGGCCACATCCGCCTCAGCTACTGCGCTTCCGACAAAGACCTGGACGAAGGCCTCCACCGCCTGTCAACCTTCGTTTCGACCCTGTAGTCCTCAGGGACGCAACACATCAGCCCACCGGCATAAGAGTTATGCGTGGGGCGCGTCGCTCAACGGACACGAGGATTCGCAACAAAGTTACCGCAGCTCCGGCCGGGAGGGGCAGGGCGAGTTTTCCGTAGATTCCGCACGAGCCGAAGGCCACTTAATGTGGCCTTCGTGCGAGCCCAGGACTTGACCGAGCGGAAAACTCGCCCTGCCCCTCCCGGCCGGAGCGTATGCAGGGTTTGTGTACGAATCCTCGTGTCCGTTGACCGACGCCGGGGTCCCCGCCATAATACTTTCGGTTCACGCACGAATCCGCTGCCAGAGACAGCCGGCGCAAACGGGTCTTACCCGCGAGCTTAATGGGACTTCCCGCCAGCCGAGGTGGTCGAGTAGATATGTCTTCTCGCCCCCGTCGCTCATGCAGCGCGGGGGCTTTCTTTTTGGACATGCCCCCGTCACGTCCTTGTGGCGGACCGTGCCCGGAAAGAATTCGAGGAGGTGTAATTCATGCCCCAGCAGTACAAAATCGACAAGGTTGCAGAGATCGAGTCCCGTATCGCCGAGAACGCCGGTCTGTTCGTCGTCAACTACAACGGTCTGACGGTTAAGCAGGCTCAGGAGCTGCGTCATCAGCTTCGCGAGTGCGGCGCCGAGATGAAGGTCTACAAGAACAACCTGGTCAAGATCGCTCTCAAGAACCAGGAGCAGCCCGAGCTCGACGAGATCCTCGCCGGCCCCGTCGCTTATGTGTTCTACGAGTCCGAGCCGGTCGAGGCCGCTAAGGCCCTTAAGGACTTCTCTGCTCAGTCCAAGGGCGTCCTTGAGATCAAGGGCGGTATCTCCGACGGCAAGGCCGTTTCCGCTGATGATGTTAAGGCTATCGCCGAGCTGCCCACCAAGGATCAGCTTCTCGGCCAGATTGCCGGTCTCATCTCCGGTTTCGCTCGCGACATCGCTGTCTGCGTCAACGGCGTTTCCTCTGGTCTCGCTCGTTCGATCCAGCAGGTCTCCGAGCAGAAGGCAGCCTAGTCGCTGTTTTCACCCGCGGCGGCAACGCCGCACCCCTGGCGCATTCGCGCCGTGTTTTAACTGATCTCCGTGCATCCGCACGGAAACCGAAAGGACTTAGAAATGGCTAAGCTTACCACCGATGAGATCATCGATGCTCTTAAGGAAATGACCCTTCTCGAGGCTTCCGAGCTCGTTAAGGCTATCGAGGACACCTTCGGCGTTTCCGCCGCTGCTCCTGCCGCTGTTGTCGCCGCTCCCGCTGCTGGCGCTGCTGAGGCCGAGGAGAAGACCGAGTTTGACGTCGTGCTCGAGGGCTTCGGCGACAACAAGATCCAGGTCATCAAGGCCGTCCGTGAGCTCACCAACCTTGGCCTGAAGGAGGCCAAGGAGGTCGTCGAGGGCGCTCCCAAGGCTGTTCTCGAGGGTGCCAAGAAGGAGGACGCCGAGGCTGCCAAGGAGAAGCTCGAGGCTGCTGGCGCTGCTGTCACCCTCAAGTAATCAGGCTTTCTCGCCAGATTTCTTTACAGACGGGGCTCGCTATGCGAGCCCCGTCTTTTTTGTTTTTGGCTCCTCATTCCCATTGCTCGGCACGCAGAGCATCGTTGTCTTCGCCGTGCCATTCCCGTTACCGCTGGGGCGTAAAATTGCACCATTCGAGCAATAATTTGCGTTGACCTGCTGAAGAATTGCGTTTGCCTTACGGCGACGTATGTCTCCGGCGGTAAGATACTTCGGTATCGCAATTTGGTCTGCGGCCGCCGTGCCGCACGCACAGGGCGCATTCTGCGCCTGCGAAAGGATCCTTGAATAACATGAAGGCAATCATCCCCGCCGCCGGTCTTGGCACGCGTTTTCTGCCTGGCACCAAGTGCACGCCCAAAGAGATGCTGCCGGTGCTCGACAAGCCGGTCATTCAGTATGTCGTCGAGGAGGCGCTCGACCCCGAGGAGGTCGATGACGCCATCATCGTTACCTCTCCCGGTAAGCCCGAGCTGCTGAGCTACTTCCAGCCCGATCGCTCGCTCGAGAATCTGCTGCGCGAGCGCGGTAAGGACGCCTATGCCGATGCCGTCGCCCACGCTGGCGGTATGCCGGTCGACTTCCGCTATCAGTACGAGCCCAAGGGCCTCGGCCATGCTATCCGCTCTGCTGCCGACGCCGTGGCAGGGGAGAATTTCCTGGTTCTTCTGGGCGACTACGTTGTGCCTAATCGCGACATCTGCGACAAGATGCTCGCCGTTTCCAAGGAGCACGGTGGAGCTTCGGTTATCGCCGTCGCTGCTTGCTCGCCCGAGGAAGTCAGCCGCTACGGCGTTATCGCCGGCGAGCGCGTCGGTTCGCTCGAGGGCGCCGAGGACGTTGCCGATGCAGA
This sequence comes from Collinsella sp. CLA-ER-H4, assembly GCF_040092395.1. NCBI lineage: Bacteria > Bacillati > Actinomycetota > Coriobacteriia > Coriobacteriales > Coriobacteriaceae > Collinsella > Collinsella sp. CLA-ER-H4. The sequence continues at coordinate 155,621 of NZ_JBBNLQ010000002.1, read as the reverse complement.
GCCGGGCGCTGTCTGGCGCATCGGCGGTCTGGTCGAGAAGCCCGCTCCCGAGGCGGCTCCGTCCAACCTGTACATTGTCGGCCGTTATCTGCTGAGCCCGCTGGTCATGGACCTGCTCGCCGATCAGCAGGCCGGCAAGGGCGGCGAGATCCAGCTCACCGACGCCATGGCCCGCTCGCTCGATCGCGAGGCCATGTACGCTGTCGTCATCGACCCGCTCTCGGGCTACGACACCGGCACCCCGTCTGGCTGGATGGCCACCAACGCCCTCATGGCCGCAAGCGATCCTCGCTTTGCCAGCGCCTTCTGGGACGCCATCGACGAGCGCGGCGGCTTGATGCGCAAATAAGCCTTCGGGCATCGACATTTACGGGTGCGGACTTCGGTCTGCACCCGTTTTTTATAAGAGCTGCGATTGCTGGCTCTCTGTTCACAGAAAATATATGAACAGATGTTCGATACACATACATCTACCTGCGTGTTTTCTGCCGAAAAACTTTGCTACTCCAAAAACTCAATCGCGTCAAGGCTTTTCTTGCCCAACGGTCGGTACCTGATAAACTATTAGGTTGCGATAACTGGCGAAGCTATGCCTCGCCAACCCACCGAGCATTTCCGTGAAGGAGGAAAAACCTGGTGACCTACGCATACACTGCCACTGAGCGCAAGCGCGTCAGCTTCGGGAAAATCCCGGAGGCCATGGAGCTCCCCAACCTTATCTCTGTTCAAAGGGAATCCTTTGAGCGTTTTAAGGACGAGGGCCTTCGTGAGGCGTTCAAGGAATCCAGCCCCATCCAGAGTCAGAACCATGTTCTCGAGGTTACCTTCGGCGAGCATCAGTTCGGCGACCCCGCGCACACCGTCGAGGAGTGCCGCGAGAAGGACATGACCTATCAGGCTCCGCTTCTGACCGACGTCCGTCTCACCAACAAGGAGACCGGCGAGATCAAGGAGCAGCTCGTCTTTATGGGCGACTTCCCCATGATGACCGATCAGGGCACCTTCATCATCAACGGTACCGAGCGTATCGTCGTTTCGCAGCTCGTCCGTTCCCCGGGTGTGTACTACAGCTCCGAGATGGATTCGGGCAAGCAGATCTACAAGGCCCAGATCATCCCGTCCCGCGGTGCCTGGCTCGAGTTTGAGGTCGACAAGCGCGATCAGCTCATGGTCTCCATCGACCGTAAGCGTAAGCAGAGCGCCACGATGTTCCTGCGCGCCCTTGGCATCGCCGTCACCAACGACGACATCATCGAGCTGCTCGGCAACTCCGATGTGATCAAGCGCACCCTGGAGCGCGACACCGCCCTCACCCGCGAGGATGCCCTTATCGAGATCTACCGTCGCCTGCGCCCGGGCGAGCCTCCCACCGTGGACGCTTCCCGCAGCCTGCTCGAGGGCCTGCTCTTTAACCCGCAGCGCTACGATCTGGCCCGCGTCGGTCGTTACAAGGTCAACAAGAAGCTCAACCTCACCACCGAGGAAGAGGTCACGGTGCTCACCGACGAGGATATCGTCGCGACGCTGCGCTACCTGCTGTCCCTCGCTGCCGGCGAGCAGGGCTTCAAGGTCGACGACATCGACCACTTTGGCAACCGCCGCATCCGCACCGTCGGCGAGCTCGTCGCCAACCAGTTCCGTATCGGCATGAGCCGTATGGAGCGCGTCGTCCGTGAGCGCATGAGCTCCCAGGACATCGACGAGATTACCCCGCAGTCGCTCATCAACATCCGTCCGATCGTGGCCTCCATCAAGGAGTTCTTCGGTTCCTCGCAGCTCTCGCAGTTCATGGACCAGGCGAACCCCCTGACCGGTCTGACCCACAAGCGCCGTCTGTCCGCACTCGGCCCTGGCGGTCTTGCCGGCCACAAGTCCGGCTCCAGCCGCCGCACCAACGTGCCGACGGCCGTCCGCGACGTTCACAACTCGCACTACAGCCGCATGTGCCCGATCGAGACCCCCGAAGGCCCCAACATCGGCCTGATCGGCTCGCTCGCTCTCTACGCCCGCGTCAACGAGTACGGCTTCATCGAGGCTCCGTTCCGTCGCGTCGAGAACGGCGTTGCCACCGACCAGATCGACTGGATGACCGCTGACGAGGAAGAGAAGCACGTCATCGCGCCGGCCAACACGCCGCTCGATCCCAAGACCAACGAGTTCATCACGACCGATGCCGAGGGCAAGATCGTCCGTCCGCACACCGTGATCGCCCGTACCCGCGACTTCGACGGCTCCTTCGGCGCTCCCGCCGACGTGCCTGTCGAGGACGTCGACTACATGGACGTCTCGCCGCGTCAGATGCTCTCCGTCGCAGCCACGCTGATTCCGTTCCTTGAGCACGACGACGCTAAGCGTACGCTGATGGGCGCCAACATGCAGCGTCAGGCCGTGCCGCTGGTTCACCCCGCCGCTCCCTATGTCGGTACCGGCATGGAGCGTCGCGCCGCTCTGGACTCCGGCGAGGTCACCCTGGCCAAGAACGCCGGCGAGGTCATCTTTGCCGACGCCGCCAAGATCATCGTCAAGCATGCCGGCGGCATGGACGAGTATCACCTTGCCAAGTACCAGCGCTCCAACCAGTCCACCTGCATCAACCACCGTCCGCTCGTGCGCGTCGGTGACACCGTTGAGCAGGGCGAGCCCCTGGCTGACGGTCCTTCGACCGATCATGGCGAGCTCGCACTGGGCCAGAACCTCACCGTGGCATACATGCCGTGGGAAGGCTTCAACTACGAGGACGGTATCGTCGTGTCCGAGCGCCTGGTGGCCGAGGACCTGCTGACGACCATTAACATCACCCGTCACGAGATCGATGCCCGCGACACCAAGCTCGGTCCCGAGGAGATCACCCGCGAGATCCCGAACCTCTCCGAGGATATGCTTGCCAACCTCGACGAGGACGGCATCATCCGCATCGGCGCCGAGGTCGGCCCTGGCGACATCCTGGTCGGCAAGGTCACGCCTAAGGGCGAGAGCGCTCTGACCGCCGAGGAGCGCCTGCTGCGCGCCATCTTCGGTGCCAAGGCCCATGACGTCCGCGACACCTCCCTTAAGATGCCTCACGGCGCTTACGGCCGCGTCATCGACGTCGTCCGCTTTAGCCGCGAGAACGGCGACGACCTGGCCCCCGGCGTCAACGAGCAGGTGCGCGTCTACGTCGCCCAGCGTCGTAAGATCCAGCAGGGCGATAAGATCGCCGGCCGCCACGGCAACAAGGGTGTTATCTGCAACGTTCTGCCGGTCGAGGACATGCCCTACATGGCTGACGGTACCCCGATCGACGTTATCCTCAACCCGCTGGGCGTTCCTTCGCGTATGAACGTCGGCCAGCTGCTCGAGTGCCACCTTGGCTGGGCTGCTGCCTGCGGTTGGGATACCGAGCAGGCCGACTCCGACAAGTACGTCCCCGGTCCGTTCTTCACCGCCACGCCTGTCTTCGACGGCGCCAAGGAGGACGAGATCGCCGAGGTCATTCGTCGTGCCAACAAGAACATGCTCAACAAGGCCACCGCTGCCTTTGGCGATCACATGCGCCCCGAGTTCGTCACCCAGCTTGATGAGCGCGGCAAGACCCGTCTGTTCGACGGCCGCACCGGCGAGGAGTTCCGCGAGCCCATTACCGTGGGTACGTCCTACATCCTCAAGCTCGGCCACATGGTCGACGACAAGATCCACGCCCGTTCGACCGGCCCTTACAGCTTGGTTACCCAGCAGCCTCTGGGCGGCAAGGCCCAGTTCGGCGGCCAGCGCTTCGGCGAGATGGAAGTTTGGGCACTGTACGCATACGGTGCTTCCAACGTCCTGCAGGAGATCCTGACCGTCAAGTCCGACGATACCGTGGGCCGCGTCAAGACCTACGAGTCCATCGTCAAGGGCGAGAACGTTCCCGTCCCGGGTATCCCCGAGTCCTTCAAGGTTCTCGTCAAGGAGATTCGCTCCCTCGCACTGGACATCGAGCCCATGCACGATGCCGACGAGGACGCCTCCGCCCCTGTGACCGCCGAGGAGACCTCTGCTCTCGACGACCTGGCTGCGCTCGCCGGCGTTGACGCCGACGTCGAGGCCCAGGATGCCGAGACCGCCGAGGCACCCGAGGCTGTCGCCGCCACGACCACTGATAAGGAGTAGTTGACTGTGGCAGATTTCGAAGCTACTGATTTTGACTCGGTAAAGATCTCCCTTGCCTCCGCCGACCAGATCCGTTCCTGGTCGCACGGTGAGGTCAAGAAGCCGGAGACCATCAATTACCGCACCCTCAAGCCCGAGAAGGACGGCCTGTTCTGCGAGAAGATCTTCGGTCCCGCCAAGGACTGGGAGTGCTCCTGCGGCAAGTACAAGGGCATCCGCTTTAAGGGCATCGTCTGCGAGCGCTGCGGCGTCGAGGTCACCTCGGCCAAGGTGCGTCGCGACCGCATGGGCCACATCGAGCTCGCCGCTCCCGTGTCCCACATCTGGTACTTCAAGAGCCCCACGAGCTTCCCGATGAGCCGTATGCTCGACATCAAGTCCAAGGACCTCGAGAAGGTTCTGTACTTTGCCAGCTACATCATCACCGAGGTCGACTACGAGGCTCGCGAGGCCGATGCCGACGACCTGCGCGAGGAGCTCGCCGCCGATCTGGAAGAGATCGATGCCGAGTGCGCCCGCCAGATCGAGTCCCTCAAGGAGCAGGGCGACCCCGAGAACTTTGACGAGTTCTCCGACGAGGAGCCGCTGACCCCCGAGGAGATCGCCTCCGGCATCGTCGACATCGAGGAAGAGTGCAAGGACGAGAAGCAGCTCCGCACGGACGCCTTCAACGCCTTCATGAAGCTCACCGAGCGCGACCTCATCTCTGATGAGCCGCTGTTCCGCGAGATGACCCGTTACTATTCCATGTACTTCAAGGGTGGTATGGGTGCCGAGGCCGTCCGCGACCTGCTCGCTGCCATCGACCTCCCCTCCGAGGCCGAGAAGCTCAAGGCCATCATCGCCGACGAGGATTCCCAGAAGCAGAAGCGCGAGAAGGCCGTCAAGCGCCTCGAGGTCGTTGACGCCTTCCTGAAGGGCGGCAACAGCCCCGCGAACATGATCCTGGACGTCATCCCGGTCATTCCGCCCGATTTGCGCCCGATGGTCCAGCTCGACGGCGGCCGCTTCGCCGCGTCCGACCTCAACGACCTGTATCGTCGCGTGATCAACCGTAACAACCGACTCAAGCGCCTGCTCGACCTGGACGCCCCTGCGATCATCGTGAACAACGAGAAGCGCATGCTCCAGGAGTCCGTGGACGCCCTGTTCGACAACGGCCGTCGTGGTCGCCCGGTCTCTGGCCGTGGCGGTCGCCCGCTCAAGTCGCTCGCCGAGGCCCTCAAGGGCAAGCAGGGCCGTTTCCGTCAGAACCTGCTGGGTAAGCGTGTCGACTACTCCGGCCGTTCGGTTATCGTTACCGACCCCAAGCTGCTGCTGCACCAGTGCGGTCTGCCCAAGACCATGGCGCTGGAGCTCTTCAAGCCCTTCGTCATGAAGCGCCTGGTCGAGCTTGGCAAGGTCGAGAACATCAAGGGCGCCAAGCGCGCTATCGACCGAGGTGCCACCTTTGTGTGGGACATCCTCGAAGAGGTCATCGACGGCCGCGTCGTGCTGCTCAACCGTGCACCGACCCTGCACCGTCTGTCCATCCAGGCCTTTGAGCCGGTGCTGGTCGAGGGCAAGGCTATCCACCTGCACCCGCTGGTCTGCTCGCCCTTCAACGCCGACTTCGACGGCGACCAGATGTCTGTCCACGTGCCACTGTCCAGCCAGGCTCAGGCCGAGGCCCGCGTGCTCATGCTTTCTGCGAACAACCTGCGCTCGCCGGCATCCGGCAAGCCGGTCAACATCCCCTCGCAGGACATGATCATCGGTGTGTACTACCTGACCCAGGTCCGCGACGGTCTGCCGGGCGAGAACCACGTGTTTGCCAGCTTCGACGACGCGCTGCACGCCTATGACTGCCGCTCCGAGGTCGACATGCAGGCCAAGATCCAGGTCCGCGTGTCCGCTGCCGACGCCAATGTCATCAACGAGGACGGCACCCGTATCTTCCGCGTCAAGAACGGCAAGAACGAGTTTGTCGACTACGACGTCACCGGCAACAAGACCGCGCGCTTCGAGACCTCCATCGGTCGCATCATCTTCAACCGCCAGTGCCTGCCCGAAGACTATGAGTTCATGAACTACAAGATGGTCAAGGGCGACGTGGCCAAGCTGGTTGCGGACTGCTGCGATCGTTACCCCGAGGCCAAGGTCGGCCCGATCCTCGACGCCATCAAGTACTCCGGCTTCCACTACGCTACCCGCGCCGGCCTCACCATCTCGGTGTGGGACGCTCTCATCCCTGCCGAGAAGCAGGAGCTGCTCGATCGCGCCCAGGCCAACGTCGACCAGATCAACGAGTACTTCGAGGAGGGCTTCATCAACGAGACGGAGCGCCACATCGAAGTCGTTAACGAGTGGACCGCTTGTACCGATAAGGTTGCAGCGCTCATGCTCGACATGTTCGACGAGGAGAACCCGCTGTACATGATGGCCGACTCCGGCGCCCGTGGTTCTAAGACCCAGCTGCGTCAGCTCGGCGGCATGCGTGGCCTGATGGCAGACATGTCCGGCGAGACGATCGACCTTCCCATTAAGGCGAACTTCCGCGAGGGCCTGCTGCCGCTCGAGTACTTCATTTCGACCTACGGCGCCCGTAAGGGCCTGGTCGATACCGCATCCCACACCTCGGACTCTGGTTACCTGACCCGCCGTCTGGTCGACGTGGCCCAGGACGTCATCGTCCGCGAGGAGGACTGCGGTACGCACGAGGGCGTTACCTACAACCTCATCATTCCCGGCACCACCGACCTCAACACCGACCTCGTCGGCCGTTGCTTCATCGAGGACGTCGTGGCTCCCGATGGCACCGTGCTCTTTGAGCAGGACGGCTACATCGAGAAGGTCGCCGACATCCAGAAGATGGTCGATGCCGGTCTCAAGAAGGTCAAGCTCCGCGCGCTGCTCACCTGCCGCTCCAAGTACGGCGTGTGCCAGAAGTGCTACGGCTGGGATCTTTCCACCCGTCGTCCGGTCGCCATCGGTACCGCGGTCGGCATTATTGCCGCCCAGTCCATCGGCGAGCCCGGTACGCAGCTTACGATGCGTACCATTCACTCCGGCGGCGTCGCTGGCGTCGACGATATTACGCAGGGTCTGCCTACGGTCAGCCGTATGTTCGATATCGTCGGCAACGTCAACGAGAAGATTCTGGGTCGCGAGGCCGAGCTGGCTCCGTACTCCGGCCACCTCTCGATTAAGCCCGAGAAGTCCGAGTACGTGCTGACGCTCACCGACTCCGAGGATCACACCCGTGTCCTCGACGAGCGTCGCGTCCCCGCTTCGGTGCGCTTTATGCCCGAGATCGAGGACGGCTGCGAGGTTCGCGCCGGCGATCAGATCACCAAGGGCTTCGTCAACTTCCGCAACCTGCGCAAGCTGACCGACATCGAGTCGACGATGCACACCTTCGTCGAGAGCGTCAAGGACGTCTACACCAGTCAGGGCGTCGACCTGAACGACAAGCACATCGAGGTGCTCGCACGTCAGATGCTGCGTCGCGTTCAGATCACCAACCCCGGTGACTCCAAGTACCTGCTTGGTCAGTACGTCGACCGCTACGAGTTCGCCGACGAGGTCGAGCGCGTTGCCCGTCTGGGCGGTCAGGCTCCTGTGGCCGAGCCCGTCATCCTGGGTACGCTCAAGGTCGCGTCCAACATCGACTCCTGGCTGTCGAGCGCTTCGTTCATCCGTACCGCCGGCGTCCTTACCGAGGCTGCCATCGAGGGCAAGGTCGACCACCTGCTCGACCTTAAGTCCAACGTCATCGTCGGTAAGAAGATCCCGGCTGGTACCGGCCTCAAGCCGTACGCCAACGCCAAGCTGACGTATCGCACGGCCGACGGCTACGTGGACATCGACGGCCCGGCTTCGCCCAACGCCAAGTCGCTGCCCGAGTGGGCTCCTGTGGAGCTCAAGGACCTGGACGAGCAGCTCCCGCAGCAGCTCGACTGGGCCGGCTACGACGAGTTCGGTGGTGCTGACGGTTCGTTCACCCGCAACGGCCACACCATCTCCGCCGAGAAGGCTCGTCTGTACCTGTTCGACGACCTGGGCGTGTCGCAGCGCTGGACCAACAAGTTCAGCGAGGTTGGCATCGAGACGGTCGGCGACCTGGTCGGCAAGTCCGAGGAGGATCTGCTGCGCATCGATGGCATCGGTGCCAAGGCGATCGAGGAGCTCCGTGACGGCCTCGAGGCCCACGATTTGCTCTACATCCTCGAGAACAACGACGACGTTGCCGACGAGGAAGACCTCTCGCAGCTGCTGCAGATGGTCTTTAGCCCCGACGGTCCGGACGATATCCTGCTGGGTACCTCCGCTCCGACGCATCACGCCGACGCCGACGAGGAGCTCCTGGGCGCCCCGATCGACGACAAGAAGGCTCCCGCCAACGGTGCCATTAACGAGGACATGGCGTCCCTCGACGAGCTGCTCAACCAGCTCGTGGACACCGACGACGCCGAAGAGGCCAAGGACAACGACGAGGAGTAATTTCCTAGTACGTTAACCGCCCTTCCAAAGACACGCTTCCCAACAGGGAAGCGGGTCTTTTTTTGAGGAACGTTGCCCCGACGAGCACGTCGGATTCCCGGAACGGGCCGCCCGCTGTTTAAGTTTGTCGCGAGTTCCGCACGCAAAGGAAAGCACTTAATGTGCTTTCCGTCTTGCGCAGGACTGTAGAGCAGCAAACTTAAACAGCGGGCGGCCCGTTCCGGGAATCTGCCCCCGCGCACAGAAGGGGATTCCTTTTGCCAATAAGGGACAGGTTTAATTTGGTAGGTTTTCCTGCTTGAATTTGAAACATTTCGTTCGGTCAAAGCGTATCTATGGTGAGGGCCTCATCAAGAATCATGAACGTCACCGGGAGGTGATTATGGAAGAACAAGCATTTAGACAGGCGGTCGAGAATCACCGTGATGTCGTGTTTCGGATCGCATTGACGTACCTGCGCGATCGCGCCGATGCCGATGATGTTGCCCAAGATGTCTTTCTTAAGTTGCTTAAAAGCGATGGACACTTTGAAAGTCAGGAGCATCTTCGCCGCTGGCTTATTCGGGTCACGATCAATGAATGTAAATCGCTCTTTCGAAAGCCATGGAGGCGTGTGGAGGATATTGAGAACCTGGCCGATTCGCTTTCGGCGGCGCAGGATGAGATCAAGGCGGTCCTGTCAGACGTTATGCGACTTCCGGAGCGATTCCGTGTTCCCATCGTGCTCTATTACTATCTGGGCTTTTCGACCTCAGAGATTGCCGAGTTGTTGCATGTACCAGCCGCGACCGTTCGAACGCGTTTAGCTCGTGGTCGATCGAAGCTCAAATTCATCCTAGAGGAGGGCGACCGTGAAATCCAATCAAATCAAGCAGGCCTTCGAGTCCATCCAAGCCGATAGCGATCTTGCAGATCGCGTTCTAAATACCGCTGCGGGTGAGCCGCTTCATCGAAAGGGCCACGCGAAGCCTCTGTATGTTGCCGTAATCGGATGTCTTGCCGGAGTGTTGGCGACCGGAGGGGTCGCCTACGCCGTTGTCAATTCCAGCTATTTTGCCTCAGCTTGGGGAAACCACGGCAACGGGGATTCCATTACCTGGACCAACGGCGGCTCATCGGGGACTCAATATACCTACACCAGAGAGTTCGGTGACGGCATCGCGCCCCAAAGCCTGGAGGGCACAGTCCAGAAGGTTGATCTGTCCGTCGAGGGTAATGGCTATACGCTCGATATCCATGAGATGGCTATTGACCAAAACGGCTGCGGAGCCGTGACGTTTACGTTGTCCAATCCAAATGGCGTTAACTACTACAAGCCGGCAGCAGAGACAGGCGAACTTGTTCTCTATGGTGAAGAAGAACAAGGCATCGGTACGCCCAGCATGAACTTCGGCGAGGAATGGGCTGACACACGCTGCACAATTGATAAAGACACATCAAGCGACACGGTCATTAACGGCACGATGTACTTTGCATCTTGGAATCGCGATCGAGATTTACGACGCGCTGTCACTTGGAATATCTCCTGGACAGAGGGCGAAGGCGAGGATGCGAAGCCGTTCGAGGCATCGACGCCCGAGTTTAGCGTCGGAGCGTACGTCGATACAAAGGAACTCCGCTCCGATGACTCGCCTCTCGAGATCAGCCCGTTTTCCATCCAGACGCACATCGATGATCTGGGCATTGACGCAGTCACGAAAAAGTTGACCGTTACCTACAAGGATGGATCGGAGCAGATTATCGAAGATGATACTGCGGGCGCGTACAATTTCTATGTCTCGCTGACGCGCAATAGCGGAGAGAACATCTCGGTGCCGACAAAACTGATCAATGTCGATCAAGTGGTCTCGGTAACCCTTGAGGGCACGAGGTACACATCAACAGGAGAGACCGAAACAGAAGTACCCTTTACCATCGTTTATTCGTAAAGTCTGGGCCGCTTCCCAAGGGGGGAAGCGGCCTTTTTAGCGTTATATGGACGAGTGGATTGGACGTTATTCGTCTGATTCTCGGAAGAACGTGGCAAATGGATGCGGATCACCGTGAAGAGTGGCGTTTTCCCAGATAAAACCGACCAAAATAAACCTGTCCCTTTTTGGCAGGGAACGTTGCCCCGACGAGCACGTCGGATTCCCGGTCCGGGCGGCCCGCTGTTTAAGTTTGTCGCGAGTTCCGCACGAGCCGGAGGCCACTTAATGTGGCCTCCGTGCGAGCCAGGACTGTAGAGCAGCAAACTTAAACAGCGGGCCGCCCGGGCCGGGAATCCGCCCCCGCGCACAGAAGGGGATTCCTTTTGTGTAGGCTTTGCGGAAATATGCTCATTTTGGGATACGCCCGGCGGCGTGGTCTGTTGACGGCACAGCTAACGCCACGTATCCTATCGAACTGCGTGTTTCGTAGGGGGATGCTGACCCCTCGATTCAAGCCGTTGCACTTTACAGAAAGCTGGAATCATTCGAGAAGGAGTACGCTTTGCCTACTATTAACCAGCTGGTTCGCCAGGGCCGTCGTTCCGTGCCCAAGAAGTCCAAGAACGCTGCTCTGCAGCACAACTCCCAGAAGCGCGGCGTGTGCACCCGCGTCTTCACCACGAGCCCCAAGAAGCCGAACTCGGCTCTTCGTAAGGTTGCCCGTGTTCGCCTTGTCAACGGCATCGAAGTTACCGCTTACATCCCGGGTGAGGGCCACAACCTGCAGGAGCACTCCATCGTGCTCGTCCGCGGCGGTCGTGTCCGTGACCTCCCTGGTGTCCGTTATCACGTCATCCGTGGCGCTTACGACGCTGCTCCGGTCCAGAACCGTATGCAGGCCCGTTCCAAGTACGGTGCTAAGCGCCCCAAGGCTAAATAAGCCAGATAACGTTTTGATACTTTCGCCGTGTGCCGCCTAAGCGCCGCACGGTAGACACTTAAGGAGATTTCACATGCCGCGTCGTGCAGCAGCTAATCGTCGTGAGGTTCAGCCTGACGCCGTTTACAACAACCGCCTGGTGACTCAGCTCATCAACAAGGTCCTTCTTGACGGCAAGAAGGCCACCGCTGAGCGCATCGTTTACACCGCTTTCGAGATCGTTGCCGAGAAGTCCGAGGGTGGCGACGCTCTCGCTACCTTCAAGAAGGCTATGGACAACGTCAAGCCCACGCTCGAGGTTAAGCCCAAGCGTGTCGGTGGCGCTACCTATCAGGTCCCGATGGAGGTCAACTCCCGTCGTTCCACCGCTCTGGGTATCCGCTGGATCGTCAACTTCTCCCGCGCTCGCAAGGAGAAGACCATGGCCGAGCGTCTCGCCAACGAGATCCTCGACGCTTCCAACGGCCTGGGCGCTTCCGTCAAGAAGCGTGAGGACGTCTTCAAGATGGCCGAGGCCAACCGCGCGTTCTCTCACTATCGTTGGTAAGTTAAGGTAAGGAACTAACATGGCTAAGCCTAAGTACAAGCTTTCCGATACCCGTAACATCGGCATCATGGCCCACATCGATGCCGGTAAGACCACCACGACCGAGCGTATTCTTTACTACACCGGTAAGACCCACAAGATCGGTGAGGTCCATGAGGGCGCTGCCACCATGGACTGGATGGTTCAGGAGCAGGAGCGCGGCGTAACCATTACCTCCGCTGCTACCACGTGCTTCTGGAACAAGGACGGTAAGGACTACCGCATCCAGATCATCGACACCCCGGGCCACGTTGACTTCACCGCCGAGGTCGAGCGTTGCCTGCGCGTTCTCGATGGCGCTGTCGCCGTCTTCGACGCCGTTGCCGGCGTTCAGCCCCAGTCTGAGACCGTTTGGCGTCAGGCTTCCACCTTCAACGTCCCCCGCATCGCCTTCATCAACAAGTATGACCGCGTGGGCGCTGACTTCTTCAACGCTATCGAGACCATGAAGGATCGTCTCGACGCTAACGCCGTGGCCGCTCAGGTCCCGATGGGCGCCGAGGACAACTTCTGGGGCGTCATCGACCTGGTCACCATGACTGCATGGGACTTCAAGGCCGACGAGAAGGGTATGACCTACCCCGAGCCGATGGACGAGATCCCGGCTGAGTTCGCCGACATCGCTGCCACCAAGCGCGAGGAGCTCCTTGACGCTGCTGCCAGCTTTGACGACGAGCTCATGGAGAAGATCCTCATGGAGGAGGACTTCACCGTCGAGGAGCTTAAGGCCGCTCTGCGCAAGGGCGTTCTGGCCAACGAGCTCAACCTCGTCTTCGTGGGCTCCGCCTACAAGAACAAGGGCGTTCAGGAGCTGCTCGACGCTGTCGTCGACTACCTGCCCAGCCCGCTCGACGTTGAGGCCGTCACCGGTACCGATCCGGACACCGGCGAGGAGATCCAGCGTCATCCTTCCTTCGACGAGCCCTTCTCCGGCCTGGTCTTCAAGATCATGACCGACCCGTTCGTCGGTAAGCTCACCTATGTCCGCGTTTACTCCGGCCGCGCCGAGTCCGGCTCCTACGTTGTTAACGCTTCCAACGGTCAGCGCGAGCGCCTCGGCCGCATCCTCGAGATGAACGCCGCCGAGCGTATCGACCGTGACGACGCTGCCGCCGGCGACATCGTCGCTTGCGTCGGCTTCAAGAACTCCACCACCGGCGACACCCTGTGCGCCGAGGGCAAGGAGATCGTCCTCGAGAAGATCGAGTTCGCTAAGCCCGTTATCGACGTTGCCATCGAGCCCAAGACCAAGGCCGAGCAGGACAAGATGTCCCTGGCTCTGACCAAGCTCGCCGAGGAGGACCCGACCTTCCAGGTGTCCACCAACCACGAGACCGGCCAGACCATCATCGCCGGCATGGGCGAGCTGCACCTCGAGATCATCGTCGACCGTCTGCTCCGCGAGTTCAAGGTTGACGCTAACGTCGGTAAGCCCCAGGTCGCCTACCGCGAGACCGCTGGTCACGACGTCGAGAAGGCTGAGGGCAAGTTCGTCCGTCAGTCCGGCGGTCGCGGTCAGTACGGCCACGCTGTCATCAAGCTCGAGAAGATGGAGGAAGGCTTCGGCTACGAGTTCGTCAACGCTATCGTCGGCGGCGTCGTGCCCAAGGAGTACATCCCGTCCATCGACAAGGGCATCCAGGAGGCCCTGAACACCGGTGTTATCGCCGGCTTCCCGGTCCTCGACGTTAAGGTCACCCTGTTCGACGGTTCTTACCACGAGGTCGACTCCTCCGAGGCCGCCTTCAAGATCGCCGGTTCCATGGCTATCAAGGATGCCCTCAAGAAGTCCGATCCGCAGCTGCTCGAGCCGATCATGGCTGTCGAGGTCGAGACCCCCGAGCAGTACATGGGCGACGTTATGGGCAACCTCTCCGGTCGCCGCGGCAAGATCGAGGGCATGGAGGATCGCAAGAACAGCAAGCTCATCCGTGCCAAGGTGCCGCTGGGCGAGATGTTCGGTTACGCTACCGACCTTCGCTCCCAGACCCAGGGCCGTGCATCCTACACGATGCAGTTCGACTCTTATGAGCCCGCGCCCAAGTCCATTGTGGACGAGGTCATGAGCAAGAACGCCTAAGTTCGAGCTCCCTGTTACGTAATCCGCGAGAACATCTCTCGCACTCTTTGGAGGTTTAAGTTGGCTACCCAGAAGATCCGCATTCGCCTCAAGGGCTATGATCACGAGGTCGTCGATCAGTCCGCGAAGCTCATCGTCGAGACCGCTCAGAAGACCGGCGCTCGCGTTTCCGGTCCTGTCCCCCTGCCCACCGAGCGCAACCTGTACACGGTTATCCGCTCGCCGCACGTGAACAAGGACTCCCGTGAGCAGTTCGAGATGCGCATCCACAAGCGCCTCATCGACATCCTCGACCCCACCTCGGGCACCGTTGATTCGCTCATGCGTCTCGACCTCCCCGCTGGCGTCGACATCGACATCAAGCTCTAAGCGATATCGCTCATAGCTTAAAGGGCCCCGCTGCCGTTATGGTAGCGGGGCTCTTTTGTTTTGAATGATGGTTTTGGACCGCCGGGCAAGGCTGCCGAGAGGGTGGTTGTGATGCCCTATTTGCTCAAGGGGCGCAAAGACGCCTCCTCAAAATGGAAGAAACGCAAGCCGTCTTTCGTTTCGATGCACGCGCGACCAAAGCCATCGACCGTTTTAAAGATGCCTCGCGCCAGCTCGTCTCCAGCGGGGGAGCGGGCGAGAACGTGCTCCCCGATCCAATTGAGGTGAGCGATATATTCGTCGTGGACGGGCGCGAGCGGACCGGCGTCTTCTTCCTTGGCGTTGAGCAGATCTGTCCATGCGTCCACAGCGTTTACGACGGTGTGATAGACCTTCTTGAGTAGCACATCGACGGCGGGAACGCTCTCGTTGAGATCCGAGAGACCGATTGCCGGCAGGCCGCCATCGGGAACCTCCGAGGGTACATAGTTCAAATTGACGCCAATGCCGCAGACGGCGAAAGGTTTGCCTTCGTTATCGCGTGCCGCCTCGACCAGAATACCGCCGAGCTTGCGTCCTCGCGCGACCAGATCGTTGGGCCATTTGAGGTCAATCTCGTTTGCAAGGCCCTGTTTTTCGAGCGCCGCAAGCACCGCTAGGCCGCTGACGGCGGCAAGACCAGAGTACTTTGCGGGATTAACGCATGGACGCAGGACAATCGAAAGCAATAGGTTGCCGGCGGTTGAATCCCACTTGTGCCCGCGCCGGCCGCGTCCTGCCGTTTGCGCGCGGGCGGCAAGTCCTGTGCCGTGTGGCGCTCCCTGTTTTCCTGCTTCGAGCAGGTCATCGTTGGTCGATCCGGTTACGTCGACTATCGTTAAACGAGAATCCATAACAGCTGCTACCTCCTAAGTTAATAAGGCAATCGCGCAATGGTGTCGAGAGATAGACACAATGTGAAGCCTTTGTCGCATTTGGACAATTTAATGTTAACACGTCAACAAAGACTGAAATGCGATATCCTCTCTTGGTCGATGTAAACACGTCAACAACTCAAAGGAGGTTAGTGATGGGTTTCACGATTCTTGGAACAGGTTCGGCACTTCCTGAGCGCAGTGTTTCCAATGACGAGCTGTCTGAGTTCCTCGATACCTCGGATGAGTGGATTTTTACCCGCACAGGTATCAAGAGCCGCCACGTCTGCACCACCGAGTCACTTGACGACCTTGCCGTAGCGGCGAGCGAGCGGGCACTCCAGGTGTCCGGAATCGACGCGAGCCAGCTGGATCTGATCGTCTGCTCGACGACGACGGGTGACCACCTTGTTCCCGCTGAGGCGTGTGCCGTTGCTGAGCGACTAGGCGCGACGTGCCCTGCCTTCGATGTCTCGGCGGCTTGTGCCGGCTTCGTATTTGCGCTCGATATTGCCGAGGGCTATATCGCCCGCGGCCGTGTCGAGCACGTGCTGGTCGTTGCTGCCGAGCAGATGACGCGCGCGCTCGACTGGACCGACCGTGCCACCTGCGTGCTCTTTGGCGATGGGGCAGGCGCCGCAGTGATTGAGGCTGGGGGAGACAGTCCCCTTGCCGTTGAGCTTTCGACGGCGCCCGACGTCGAGACGTTGCGCGTTCCTGGTCTAGTTGGCACCTCGCCGTTTAAGGCCTCCGCAGATAGCGAGAGCGTGCTGTCCATGAATGGCCGCCGCGTGTTCAAGTTCGGCGTCAACGCCATCTGCGACACGGTCCATAAGCTTGCGATCGATGCGGGCATTTCGGTCGAAGACATCGATCATTTTGTATTCCATCAGGCTAACGAACGAATCCTGAGCCAGGCGGTCAAGCGTCTGGGCGTGCCGGACGAGCGTGTGGTTCGCACGTTGCGCGAGACCGGCAACATTTCGAGCGCATGCATTCCGCTTGCCCTCGACCGGCTGGCAAACGCCGGTGCACTTCACACGGGCGACACGATCGCCTTGGTTGGATTTGGCGCCGGTCTGGATATAGGTGGCTATCTGCTTCGTTGGAAGTAGTCACACATAGGAAATAAAAACGCCCTAGGGCACAACCAAAGGAGAACTACCATGGCAGATCAGAAGACCTTCGAGCGCGTTTGCGACGTTATCCGCGAGACCGCCGGTCTTGACGATGTCGAGATGAAGCCCGAGTCCACGCTCGAGGAGATTGGTCTCGACAGCCTGGGCACCGTCGAGATCCTCGTTGCCGTCGAGGACGAGTTTGGCATCCAGCTCGATACCGAGGAGAACCCCAAGACGGTCGGCGAGTTCGCCGATACGGTCGAGGCGGCATTGGAGAAGTAGAGATGCTCAAGACTCCTCTCTGCGATCTGCTCGGCATCGAAAAGCCCGTGTTCCAGGGCGGTATGGCCTGGATTGCCGATGCCTCGCTGGCGTCCGCAGTGTCCGAGGCGGGTGGCTTAGGCATCATCGCGGCCATGAACGCCGACGCCAACTGGCTTCGCGACCAGATTCACGAGCTGCGCGCCAAGACGGATAAGCCCTTTGGCGTCAACGTCATGCTCATGAGCCCGTTTGCCGACGAGGTCGCGCAGGTCGTGATTGACGAGCGAGTGCCGGTCGTCGTGACGGGCGCCGGCAATCCCGCCAAGTACATGAAGGCGTGGAACGAAGCGGGCATCAAGGTCATCCCGGTCGTTGCCTCGGTGGCGCTGGCGCGCCTCGTGGCACGTCGTGGAGCCACGGCGGTTGTTGCCGAGGGTACCGAATCGGGCGGCCATATTGGCGAGACCTCGACGATGGCACTGGTGCCGCAGGTCGTCGATGCGGTTGACATTCCCGTTGTGGCCGCCGGCGGTATTGCCGACGGCCGCGGCGTGGCGGCCGCCTTTATGCTGGGCGCCGAAGGCGTGCAAGTGGGTACGCGCTTTCTGGTCGCAGACGAGTGCACCGTCTCGGAGCAGTACAAAGAGATGGTCCTGAAGGCCAACGACACTTCGACGCGTGCGACCGGTCGCTCGACGGGACATCCAGTGCGCGCCCTCAAGAGCCCCTTCACCAACGCCTATGCCAAGAGCGAGGGTTCCGGCGCGAGTGCCGAGGAGCTCAGCGCTATGGGAACCGGTGCGCTGCGTAAGGCCGCCAAGGACGGCAACTACGAAGAGGGTTCGTTTTTGTGTGGACAGATTGCCGGCATGGTCAACGAGCGCCAGAGCGCACGCGAAATCGTTGACGACCTGGTCGATGGCGCCGAGCACGTCCTGAAGGGTGCGTGCGCATGGGTGGCGTAGCGTTTTTGTTTGCCGGCCAGGGTGCCCAGCACCCCGCGATGGGCGTCGACTTGATCGAGACATCGCCGGCGGCCGCCGAGGTGTTCGCCATTGCCGATGAGGTGCGCCCGGGGACGAGCGAGCAGTGCCGGAGCGCCTCCAAGGAGGAGCTCTCGCAGACCGAGAACACGCAGCCGTGCGTGTTCGTGCACGACTTGGCTGTCGCCGTCGCCCTGCGCGAGCGCGGCGTGGTGCCTGCCGTCTGTGCGGGATTCTCGCTGGGCGAGGTCGCCGCGCTCACCTTTGCGGGGGCATTCGATGCGCGAGCGGGCTTTGAGCTCGTGTGCGAGCGCGCGGCATTGATGGCCACGGCGGCCGAGCGTCACCCCGGCGGAATGCGCGCCGTTATCAAACTCGATGCGGCGCAAGTCGAGAACCTGGCTGCGCAGGCCGGCGAGGACTGCTGGCCGGTCAACTACAACAGTCCGCAGCAGACGGTTGTGGCCGGAGCGCCCGATGCGCTGCAGACCCTCGATGTCCTAGTAAAAGAGGCTGGCGGCCGCGCCATGAAGGTCGCGGTGTCGGGTGCATTTCATAGCCCCTATATGGCCGAGGCGACCTGTGGCCTTGCCGCATATATTGAGAGCGGTCACGCGCCGTCCCCGTTGCTCATTCCTGTTTTGGCAAATATGACAGCGGCGCCCTATCCGGCGGACCCCCAGACGGCATCGGATGTCTTGGCCAATCAGGTGAGCCATGCCGTGCGCTGGGTCGATACGCTGCATGCTCTGCAGGATCAAGGCATCGACACATTTATTGAGGTCGGCCCCGGCAAAACGCTGTCCGGCCTGGTCAAGCGTACGCTGAGCGACGTTCGCGTGTATTCGTGCGAGACGGCCGAGCAGGTCGCAGCTATTGCCGACGAGCTCGCATAGTCCACAGGGCTGTAACCCGAAAGGAATGACATGAGCAACTTGAACAATGGCGCGCTCGAGCGCAACGACTCACGTCGCGTGGCACTGGTCACGGGCGGCTCGCGGGGTATCGGCCGCGCCTGCGCTATCGGTCTGGCGGAGGATGGCTACGATATCGCCGTCGTCTATGCCGGCAGCGTCGATGCGGCGCGCGAGACGTGCGACGCCTGCGAGGCGGCTGGCGCCACGGTGCGCGCATATCAATGCGACGTGGCCGACCCCGCTGCCGTCAACGCGTGCGTGGAAGCGGTCCTCAACGACTTTGGCTCCATTTGGGCGCTCGTCAACAACGCTGGCATCACCCGCGATGGCCTGCTCATGCGCATGGGCGATGACGCCTTCGATCGCGTACTCGATGTCAATCTCAAGGGAACGTTTAACACGACGCGCGCGCTCACCAAGACCTTTATGCGCCAGCGCGGCGGCTGCGTCGTCAACATGAGCTCGGTCGTGGGCCTGATGGGCAATGCCGGGCAAGCTAACTACGCTGCCTCCAAGGCGGGCGTGATAGGGCTTACCAAGGCGGTGGCGCGCGAGCTTGCACCCCGCGGCGTACGAGTGAACGCGGTCGCCCCCGGGTTTGTCGAGACAGATATGACGGCAAAGCTCTCGGATAAGGTGCGTGCGGCGTGCGAGGAACAGATTCCCCTAAAGCGCATGGCGCGCCCCGAGGAAGTGGCCGGTGTGGTGCGCTTTTTGGCGAGTGATGCGGCTGCCTACATTACGGGCGAGGTCGTGCGCGTCGACGGCGGAATGGCGATGTAGAAACCAGGGCCGAAGAACGGCTTGGATGAGGAGACCATGATGGAACAGAGAGTTGCAATCACCGGCATAGGTGCCGTATCGCCGCTCGGCAACACCGCGCTTGCCACCTGGGCGGCCATGTGCGCCGGCACGTGCGGCATCGGCCCGATCACGCACTTCGATACCGATGCATTTGCCGTCAAGGTGGCGGCCGAGGTCAAGGGCTTTGACGGCAACGAGTACTTTGGCAAGCGTGACGCCAAGCATCTGGACCCCTGCGTTCAGTTTGCGATGGCGGCTTCGGACGAGGCCATGCACGATGCGGGCTTTGATGTCGAAGGCTCCATCGATCGAGAGCGCCTGGGCGTCTACGTGGGCTCGGGTGTGGGCGGCATGCAGACACTCGTCGACAACGTCCACACGATCGCCGATCGGGGGCCTCGTCGCGCATCGCCTTACATGATCGCGATGATGATTCCCAACATGGCTTCGGGCAACATCGCGATTCGCCATAAGGCAAAGGGACCGACCCTGCCCGTCGTGACTGCCTGCGCGACTTCTGCCCATGCGGTGGGTGAGGCGTTCCGCGCCATCAAGCACGGCTATGCCGACGCGATCCTCGCGGGCGGCGCCGAGGCCGCAATTATCCCCGATGCCGTTGCGGGCTTTACGTCCTGCCGCGCATTGACCACCAACCCTGATCCCGCGACGGCTTGCCGCCCGTTCGATGCAGACCGCGATGGCTTTGTGATGGGCGAGGGCGCCTGCGTGCTGGTACTCGAGAGCATGGAGCACGCACAGGCCCGCGGCGCGCACATTTATGCCGAGGTTGTGGGCTATGGCAACACCGATGATGCCTATCACATCACGAGCCCCGATCCCGAGGCTGCCGGCATTGCCCGTGCGATATCGCTGGCGGTGGCCGAGGGCGACGTTAAGCCTTCCGAGGGCCTCTACATCAACGCTCACGGAACCTCGACTAAACTCAACGATTCGTCCGAGACGGCGGGCATTAAGCGTGCGCTCGGCGAGGACGCGGCACGCGCCGCGCACGTCTCGTCGACCAAGTCGATGACCGGCCACATGATCGGTGCCACGGGCGCCATCGAGGTCATGGCCTGCGCCATGGCGCTCGAGCAGGGCGTGGTGCCGCCGACCATTAACTACCACACACCCGATCCCGCCTGCGATCTTGACTACACGCCCAATCGCGCGGTTCGCGCCGACCTTACCTGGGCGCTTTCGACCAACCTGGGCTTTGGCGGGCACAACGCCGCCATCGCGCTGCGTAGATATACGAGGAGCTAGAGCATGGATTCCAAAAGACTTGCCGAGATAGCCGATGTGATGGAGGACCGCGGCCTCACGCGCGTGCGCGTTGAGGAGCCCGATGGCACCGCGGTCGAACTCGAGCGCGCGAGCGCCGCACAGCCGGTTGCCGTGCCCATGCCCATGCCGAGCGCTATGGCCGCTCCAGTTGTAGCTCCCACAGTCGCGCCTGCCGCACCGGAGCCCGCCGCGCAGACACCTGCCGCCGCACCGGAGCCCAAGGGCACCGAGGTGACCGCTCCCATGGTCGGCGTTTTCTATGCTGCCCCGGCACCGGGCGACGAGCCGTTTGTGCACGTGGGCTCTAAGGTCAAGGCCGGCGAGACGCTCTGCATCATCGAGGCCATGAAGGTTCTCAACGAGGTGACGGCCGAGGCAGACGGCGAGGTGTTCGAGATCTGCGTGGCCGACGGCGACCTCGTGGAGTTTGGCAGCTGCCTCATGAGGATCGGATAGGTGATGTCCATGAACAAAGAAGAGCTCAAGAAGCTGTTGCCGCATCGCGAGCCGATGCTTTTGCTCGACGAGGCCGAGCTGGTGGGCGACGAGGCCCACGGCAAGATCATGATCACGGGCGACGAGTACTTTTTGCAGGGGCATTTTCCGGGAAACCCGGTGGTCCCCGGCGTGATTCAGTGCGAGATGCTCGCCCAAAACTGTTGCGTGCTGCTGATGGGCGATGAGGAAGCGCGCGGCGCGACGCCGTTCTACACGAGTCTGGACAAGGTGCGCTTTAAGCGTCCGGTGCGCCCGGGCGACACGGTTGATCTGGTGTGCACCATCACGCGTGCGCGCGGGCCGTTCCGCTTTGCGACGGGTACTGCGAGCGTCAACGGTGAGGTTTGCTGCCGCGCCGATATGTCTTTTGCACTCATGCACGAAAGTTAAGGAAGGCTTCATGTTCGACAAAGTGCTCATCGCCAACCGCGGCGAAGTCGCGGTCCGTGTTATCCGCGCGTGCCGCGATATGGGCATCAAAACCGTCGCCGTCTATTCCACGGCCGATGCGGACGCGCTGCACGTGCAACTTGCCGACGAGGCGTATTGCATCGGCGGGCCGCGTCTTGCCGAGAGCTACCTCAACGACGATGCCGTGCTCACCTGTGCCGTAAAGTCGGGAGCTAAGGCAATTCATCCCGGCTATGGCTTTTTCTCCGAGAAGGCGAGCTTTGTGCGCGACTGCGACAAGTATGGCCTGGCGTTTGTCGGTCCTTCGGCCGAGGTGATCGACAGCATGGGCGACAAGGACGCCGCGCGTCGAACGGCTGCCGCGGCGGGCGTGCCCATCGTGCCGGGCTGCGATTTGCTCAAAAGTCCCGAGGAGGCAACGGCCGAGGCTGAGCGCATTGGCTGCCCCGTGCTTATTAAGGCGCGTGCGGGCGGCGGCGGTCGCGGTATTCGTAAGGTCGAGCGCGTGGAAGATGCGGCAAAGGCCTTTATTGAAGCACGCGCCGAGGGCGAGGCCGTTTTTGGCGACGGCGAGTGTTACATGGAGAAGTTCGTCGCGCCGGCGCATCACGTTGAGGTGCAGATTATGGCCGATAAGCAGGGCCATGTGTTTTCGCTCGGCGAGCGCGAGTGCTCGGTGCAGCGGCGCAACCAAAAGCTAATCGAGGAGAGCCCCGCGCCGTGCCTCGACGGACACGACGACATTCGTGCTCGCATGCACAAGGCGGCGCGTGACCTGGCTCGTGCCGTCGGCTACGAAGGAGCCGGTACCATCGAGTTCCTGTATTCGGACGACGGCAATTTCTACTTTATGGAAATGAACACGCGCTTGCAGGTGGAGCATCCGGTTACGGAGTTTGTGACCGATACCGACTTGGTCAAGTGGCAGCTGCGCGTGGCAGCCGGCCAGCCTCTGCCCTTTGAGCAGGAGGACATGCCGGTCCGCAACCACGCCATGGAGTGCCGCATCAATGCCGAAACGCCGGACTTTCTGCCGTCATGCGGAACGGTCACCGCGTTGCGTGTGCCGGGTGGTCCGCGCGTGCGCTGGGATTCCGCCATGTTTACCGGTGCGAAAGTTCCGCCGTACTACGACTCCATGCTTGGCAAGCTCATCGTGTGTGCGCCCACGCGTGACGGCGCCATTCGCAAGATGCGCTCGGCCCTGGGCGAGCTCGTGATTGAGGGCGTGAGCGAAAACAGCGAGCTTCAGCTCGACGTGCTGGCAAACGACGAGTTCTTGTCGGGCATGTATCACACCGATCTGATGGGGCATCTCTATGCTGATGAATAGAAAAGCGAAGACGGTCAACGTCCTCGAGGGACCGATGACCGAGTCGTGCGCCGAGTTTCCCGCGCGCCACGTGTTTATCAAGTGCCCGGAGTGCCGCCGCGTGATCGATGAGGCGCGCCTGCACGACAACCTCGAGGTCTGCCCTCGTTGCGGCAAACACTTTCGCGTGAGCGGGCGCGACCGCATGCGCATGACGATTGACGAGGGCACGTTTGAGGAATGGGATGCCAGTCTGGCGCCGGAGGACTTCCTTTCGTTTCCCGGCTATGCCGACAAGCTCAAGAGCGTGAGCGAACGTTCGGGCGAGCGCGATGCCGTTGTGTGCGGCAAGGGCAAAATCTGCGGTTGCGATACGGCGCTCTTCTTTATGGACGCCAACTTTATGATGGGCTCGATGGGTTCCGTGGTGGGCGAGAAGATCTGTCGCACATTTGAGCGAGCGACCGAGCTTGGATTGCCAGTTGTCGGCTTTACCGTTTCGGGCGGTGCGCGCATGCAAGAGGGCGTGACATCGCTTATGCAGATGGCCAAGATTTCTGCGGCGGTTAGGCGCCATAGCGAGGCGGGCGGCCTGTATATCACGGTGCTCACTGACCCCACGACCGGAGGCGTAACCGCGAGCTTTGCCATGGAGGGCGATATTATCCTGGCCGAGCCCGATGCCCTGACGGCATTTGCCGGCCCGCGCGTGATCGAGCAGAACATGCACAAGCGCCTGCCCAAGGGATTCCAGCGCTCCGAGTTTTTGCTGGAGCACGGCTTTTGCGATGCCGTTGTTCCGCGTGGCGAGATTGCGCTCACGGTAGGCGAGCTGCTGGCACTGCACGAAGGGCACGCGCCCGGCCTGGGGGCACCGCATGAGATCGTGCATACGGGTCGTCGCGGCAAAAAGCTGGGACACTTGTTCAAGCGCTCGACCGCACCAAAAACCGCGCTCGAGATTGTCAAGCAGACCCGCTCGGCAGATCGCGCCACGGCGGGCGAGATGATCTCGCTGGGCCTGGATGGATTTGTTGAGCTGCATGGCGACCGTTACTTTGGCGACGACGCCGCCGTGGTGGCTGGCATTGGCTGGAAAGACGGGCGACCCGTGACGGTTATCGCCGTCGAGCGCGGTACCACGACCAAAGAGCGCATGCGTCGCAACTTTGGTATGGCACATCCCGAGGGCTACCGCAAAGCGCGTCGCCTTATGCGCCAGGCCGAAAAGTTTGGTCGACCGGTTCTGTGTCTGGTCGATACTTCGGGCGCGTTTTGCGGCATCGGTGCCGAGGAGCGCGGCCAGGGCGAGGCGATTGCCCAGAATCTCATGGAGATGAGCGGCCTCAAGACGCCGATTGTCTCGGTGGTGACAGGCGAGGGAGGCTCTGGTGGCGCGCTGGCGCTGTCCGTGGCCGACCGCATCCTGATGCTCTCGAGCTCGGCCTATTCGGTCGTGAGCCCCGAGGCCTGTGCGTCGATCCTGTGGAAGGATACCGAGCGCGCGAATGAGGCCGCCGAGGCGCTTAAGCTCACGGCCCCCGATCTGCTGGCGCTCGGCATCACCGACGGCATTGTTGACGATAAGGGCCTGTCGCATGAGGAGATCGCCGGTGCCGTCATGTCCTCGGCATTTGATGCCTTCGATGCGCTTGGGCAGCTCGACGACGCGACCCTCACAAACCTCCGCTACGAAAAGTACCGCGCAATCGGTCAGTACCGCACGATGTGACAAAGGGACAGCCCGCATGTCATATTGGGAAAGGCGTTCCATGCTACAAGTTTCTAACACCTCGTTTACAACGTCGGTTTCATCAAACGCCATGGCCGTGGTCGATTATCTGTCCAAAAGCATGATGTCGGCGCTGCCGTTTATTGTCTGCGCGGCGTTGTTCCGCACCGTCGCCGTCATTATGGGCGAAGGCATGCTGGGCCTGTGGTCTGCCGATTCCGAAATCTATCGCCTGTTCTACAGTTGGCTCTATAACGCCGGCTACTACTTTTTGCCCATCTATCTTGGTTGGGCGGCCGCCCGCCAGCTCGGTTGCTCGGAGCAGCTGGGTATGATGCTGGGCGGCGTATTGATTGCGCCCGATCTGCTCAAGCTCGTCGATGCCGCATCGACGACGGGGGCATCGATGACTTCCGTGTATGGTCTGCTTCCCGCGCCGGTCAACGATTACACGACGACTGTTATTCCAGTTCTCCTTTCGGTGCCTGTGCTATGGCGAGTGGAGTGTTTCTTTAAGCGCGTTATCCCTAGGGCCGTGGCGTTTTCGTTTGTTCCGTTTGCGACCATGCTTGTCATGGTTCCGGTTTCGCTGTGTATTACGGCGCCGGCGGGCAGCTATCTGGGCATGCTGTTGGGCCAGCTTATGTTTATGCTTGGCAATTCCGGTGGCATCGTGTCGCTGCTCACGCTCATGGGGCTTGCCGCGGGCTGGGAGTTCCTAAAGATCGCCGGCGTCAGCAACGTTGTCCTATCGCTCGCCTATGCGCAGTTTATGAGTGTGGGAACGGATTCGTGCGTCCTGATCGCCGCGACGATGGCAACGTTCGCCGTTTGGGGCATGCCCTTTGGCGCGTCGCTTCGCGTTGCGGATAAGGACGAGAAGGCGCTCATGCTGGGCTATTCAATCTCGGGTGTTCTTGGCGGCGTAAGCGAGCCGGCGCTGTACGGTTGCGGCTTTAAATATGGCAGGTGCCTGACGTGCATGGCCATTGGCGGCGCCGTCGGAGGCCTTGTTGCGGCCGTGGGCCACGTTACGGCCTATACCATCGGCATGACGAATGTCCTTATGGTCATTGGCTTTGCCACGGGCGGCATCTCGAACCTGCTGTGGTGCTGCGCTGCCGGCGGTGTGGCATTTGCGGTGTCTGCTGCGCTGAGCTACTGCTTTGGCGTGGTGCCGGCGAAGGGGCAGACGACGGGGGACGGAGCCGATTCACCCGAAACCTCGAAGAGCGTGGCCGAAGCAAGCGCGTGAACCTGTGCGACACAAGGACGATTCCTTTGCCACATTCCAAGGCCGTGGCCCGTGTGGGTTGCGGCCTCTTTTTATCTGGGAGACAAAGTGGCTACACTACAATCCGTTTGAGCAATGGATATATAAGTAGAACCGTGGGGGCGGATGTAGATGGTCGAGTGGATTGTTAAGCGCGCACAGGGCGATCGTGCGCGTGTGGGCACGTTAGCTGGCATGGTGTGTATTGTCGCCAATGTTGCGCTTTGTGCTGCGAAGGGCGCAATTGGTGTGGTTTCGGGATCGGTTTCGATTGTGGCGGATGCCATGAACAACCTGTCCGATGCAAGCTCGAATATCGTGAGCGTGCTGGGCTTTAAGCTGGCGAGCAAGCCGGCCGACCCCGAGCATCCTTACGGCCACGGTCGCTACGAGTATCTCTCGGGTTTGGTCGTGGCGGCGCTCGTGCTGCTTATTGGCATCGAACTGGTGAAGTCCTCGGTGGAGCGTATTGTCAACCCGGAGCCTGTCGAGTTCTCGCTTGCCCTGGTGGCAGTCCTGGCGCTTTCGATGGTTGTTAAGCTGTGGATGGCGGCGCTCAACCAAAAGCTCGGCGACCGTATCGAGTCCGAGACACTGCATGCGACTGCCCAGGATTCCAAGAACGATGTTCTTGCCACAGGCGCCGTGCTGGCATGTGCAATTGTTTCGCAGGTGACGCACATCAATCTTGACGCATGGGTCGGCCTTGCCGTTGGCGCCTATATTGGTTGGAGCGGCTTTGAACTTATTCAAGATACGGTGAGCCCGCTTTTGGGCCAGACGCCCGATCCTAAGCTGGTCAAGCACATTCGAGACAAGATCATGAGCTACCCCGGCGTTTTGGGCGTTCACGATCTGATGGTTCACGACTACGGCCCGGGCAGGAAGTTTGCAAGTGCGCATGCCGAGATGGCGGCCGAGGCCAGCCCGCTGGAAAGTCACGACACGCTCGATAACATCGAGCAGTCGTTTAGGGTCGAAGACGGCATGATCGTCACACTCCATTACGATCCCATCGTGACCGACGATCCAAAGGTGACAAGCATGCGTCTGCGCATCAACGCCATGGCCCAGGAGATCGATGGTCGCCTTTCAATTCACGATTTGCGCTGTGTGCCGGGTCCTACGCACACTAACGTGATCTTTGACTGCGTGCGACCCTCGGATCTGCGAATGAGCGCCGAGGACCTAAAGCACGAGTTGGCGAAACGGGTCGAGTCGGAATACCCCAAGTCGATTGCCAAGATTACGATCGACGAAGACTACGTAGGGCATACCCACGAGTAGGGCTGTGCCGGCAAAGCAAGTTATACAGAAGGGGAGAATATGAATAGGCTGTATCTGCTCCGCCACGGCCAGACGGAATTCAACGTCAAAAAGCTCGTCCAGGGCCGCTGCGATTCACCGTTGACCGACCTGGGCCGCAAACAAGCGGGAATGGCAGCCGCATGGCTCAAGGCCCACGGCGTCGTCCCCGACAAAGTGGTCTCATCACCCTTAGGCCGAGCCATGGACACGGCAAGTCTCGTCGCATGCGAGCTCCTCGGCCCGGACGCAGCAGTCGAGCCCTGTGAAGGCATTATCGAGCGCAGCTACGGCACCTTCGAAGAAGGCCCCCACGACGCCCTGCCCACCGACGTTTGGGATCCGGGCGAGGACCTGGTCCCCTTCGGAGGAGAAGGAAGCCGCGCACTGCAAGAACGCATGGTAGGCGCCCTCACCAATCTCATGGGCTCCGAGGGCATCGAAACCCTCCTAGCAGTAAGCCACGGCAGCGCCAGCCGCCAATTTATCAAGGCCGCAGCCCCAGAGGGCTTTGAGCTCCCAACAAAACTCCCCAACTGCGCCATCATGATCTTCGGTTTTGACGATGCGCGAGAAGAGGACGATACGCCCCAATGCAAGTTCACCTTGCAACAAATTGTGGACCCTCAACAAAGTCATTAGCCTGAGCGAGCAGAGTTAAGCAGACATCAACGTGGCGTTCCCGGTGTGCGGCGGAGGGGGCGGGCCTGAGACATATTAAGGTTGTCGCGAGTTCCGCACGAACAGGAGAGCACTTAATGTGCTCTCCGTCGTGAGCAGGACTGTAGAGCAGCAACCTTAATATGTCTCAGGCCCGCCCCCTCCGCCGCACACTGGGAACGTGCCACGCACTTTACCTGCGTAAACAATGTGAGTGAAATATGAATCTCGATGGATACGCCCGCAGCCGTGTATACTAAACAGCTGTGTGTAACCAGGGGAGTATTCTGGCTGGACAAAATGCCTGCTTAATAGGGTTGTCAGGTAGTCCGGGCGAAATACAAGGCTGGGGAGCACGTCGTGTAAGTAGTGGTCCTCTAGGGGCGTACGCTCGGTGGTGTACGCATTGTCCCAAGACCACGCGAGAGTTGGGATCATATCTTGATCAGCATGATTCTCGGCCGCAAGATTGGCATGACCCAGGTTTGGGACGAGGACGACAACGTCGTTCCCGTCACGGTCATCCAGGCTGGCCCCTGCGCTGTCTCGCAGGTTAAAACTCAGGCAACCGACGGCTATGACGCCGTCCAGATCGGTTTCGGCGACATCAAGGCCAAGAACGTGAACAAGCCCATGGCTGGTCACTTCGCCAAGGCCGGCGTCGAGCCTGTCCGCTTCCTTCGTGAGGTCCGCGTCGAGAACGGCGAGGAGCACAAGGTCGGCGAGGTCGTCACCGTCGCTGATTTCGCTGATGTCGAGAAGGTCGACGTCATCGGTACCTCCAAGGGTAAGGGCTTCCAGGGTCGCATCAAGCGCTGGGGTCAGCGCCGCGGTCCTATGACGCATGGTTCTCACTTCCAGCGTCACCCCGGTTCTATCGGTCAGTGCGCCTATCCTGCGCGCGTCCTCAAGGGCGTCAAGATGGCCGGTCACATGGGTAACGAGCGCGTTACCGTCAAGAACCTTTCCGTTGTCCGCATCGATGCCGAGCAGAACCTCATCTTGGTCAAGGGCGCTGTCCCGGGTGCCAAGAATGGTCTCGTCGCCATCCGTATGGCCTAAGGGCCCAGCCCATTTAGCCCAGCGTCATACCAAGGAGAACACTTAAATGGCAAAGTTTGAAGTAAAGAACAGCGAGGGCAAGAAGGTCGCCGAGGCCGAGCTCGCCGCTGAGGTGTACGGCATCGAGCCGAACATCCACGTTATGCACCACATCGTCAAGTGCCAGATGGCCTCTTGGCGTCAGGGCACCCAGTCTGCTAAGGGTCGCTCTGAGGTTTCCGGTGGCGGCAAGAAGCCTTGGCGTCAGAAGGGCACCGGCCGTGCCCGCCAGGGTTCCATCCGTGCTGCCCAGTGGCGTCACGGTGGCGTTGTCTTCGCCCCCAAGCCCCGTTCCTACGCTAAGCGTATGAACAACAAGGAGGTCAAGCTGGCTATGCGCTCCGCGCTGTCCGCCAAGCTGGCCGATGGCGAGCTCGTGCTCGTCGACGACTACGGCTTCGAGAAGCCTTCCACCAAGGCTGCCGTCGCCATGCTCAAGGCTCTCGGTCTTGAGGGCAAGCGTCTGACCATCATCGTTCGCGATGAGGACGTCAACGCCTACCTGTCGTTCCGCAACATTCCCAAGACGTTCATCATCACCGCTGACGAGGCCAACACCTACGATCTCGTCAACAACAACGCTGTGCTGATGCCCGCCGACATCGCCGCTCACTTCGGGGAGGTGCTTGCATAAATGACCGCCCACGAGATCATCATCCGTCCGATCGTGTCCGAGCGTTCCTTCTCCGGCATGGAGCTGAACAAGTACACGTTCGAGGTCGCCAAGGATGCTAACAAGTATCAGATCAAGGACGCTGTCGAGGAGATCTTCGGCGTCAAGGTCGTTCGCGTGAACACCCTGACGGTCAAGCCCAAGACCAAGCGCGTGCGCTATGTCGCCGGCAAGACCCGTTCTTGGAAGAAGGCCATCGTCACGCTGGCCGAGGGCGACACCATCGAGGTCTTTGGCAACCAGGCCTAAGACTCGCTGCTGTTGAGTGAGCTCATGCCTCCCAAATAGGGGAGGCGAGAGCTCAAGGTTTTGGGCGTATAAAATGGACACGCCCGGAACCGTGTATACGTCCGGTGTCATCGCACCCGAGGCAGAACCTCGAATCCCTGTCTGCGATGGCTAACGGATTCCTATTGAAAGGGATTGTAATGGCTGTAAAGCACCTTAAGCCGACCTCCGCTGGTAGGCGTTGGCAGACGATCTCCGATTTCTCCGAGATCACCTGCACCAAGCCCGAGAAGTCTCTTCTCGAGCCCCTGCCCAAGAAGGCCGGTCGTAACAACAACGGCCGCATCACCACCCGCCACCAGGGCGGCGGCGTGAAGCGTCGTTACCGCGTGATCGACTTCAAGCGCAACAAGGACGGCGTGCCCGCCAAGGTTGCCACGATCGAGTACGATCCGAACCGTTCCGCTCGCATCGCTCTGCTGCACTACGCTGACGGTGAGAAGCGCTACATCCTGGCCCCCAAGGGCCTCGAGGTCGGTCAGACCATCATGTCCGGTTCTGACGCCGACATCAAGCCGGGCAACGCTCTGCCCCTCGCCGACATTCCCGTCGGTACGCTCATCCACGCCGTCGAGTTCCAGCCGGGCAAGGGCGCTGCTATCGCCCGTTCCGCCGGTAACTCCTGCCAGCTGATGGGTAAGGAGGGCAAGTACGCTATCGTCCGTATGCCTTCCTCCGAGATGCGCCGCATCCTCGTTACCTGCCGCGCCACCGTCGGTGAGGTCGGCAACGCCGATCACTCCAACATCGTCATCGGCAAGGCCGGCCGTAAGCGTCACATGAACGTGCGCCCGACCGTCCGCGGTACCGTCATGAACCCTGTCGACCACCCGCACGGCGGTGGCGAGGGCAAGAACCACACCTCTGGTCGTCCCTCCGTTACCCCCTGGGGTAAGCCGACGAAGGGCCTTCGTACGCGCAAGAAGAAGAAGGTCTCGAACCAGCACATCATTCGTCGCCGTAAGAAGTAATTTCGGATACCGAGTTTTAGGAGAAAGCACTTATGAGCAGAAGTCTCAAAAAGGGCCCGTTCGTGGAGACTCGCCTTCTCTCGCGTATCACCGCGATGAACGAGGCTGGCAAGAAGGACGTCGTGAAGACCTGGTCCCGCGCGTCCACCATCTTCCCCGAGATGGTTGGTCACACCATCGCCGTCCACGACGGCCGCAAGCATGTGCCCGTGTATGTTACCGAGTCCATGGTTGGTCACAAGCTCGGCGAGTTCGCGCCGACTCGTACGTTCCGTGGCCACAAGGCCAAATAGGGGGTTAACCGTAAATGGCAACTAAGTCTATTGAAACTGAGGCCACCGAGGTTCGCGCCGTCGCTAAGTACGTGCGTGTTTCCCCCAGCAAGGCCCGCCTGGTGGTCGATCTGATCCGCCGCAAGCCTGTCGCTCAGGCCTTCGACATCCTCCACTTCTGCGACCGCGCCGTCGCCGTGGATGTCGAGAAGGTTCTCCGTTCCGCCGTTGCGAACGCCGAGAACAACAACGGTCTGCGTGCCGACAACCTGGTTGTCGCCGCTGCCTATGTTGACGAGGGTCCGACGCTTAAGCGCATCCGTCCCCGCGCCAAGGGTTCCGCTTCTCGCATTCTGAAGCGTACTTCCCACATCACCGTCGTCGTTGCTCCTCGAAAGGAGGCGTAAAGCTGTATGGGTCAGAAAGTCTACCCCACCGGCTTCCGTCTTGGCATCACCGAGAACTGGCGCTCCCGCTGGTTCGCAGAGAAGGATTACGCTAAGACCCTCGGTAACGATCTCGAGATTCGTAAGTACCTCGAGAAGCGTCTTTCCCGCGCAGCTGTCTCCCGCGTCGAGATCGAGCGCGCTGGCGACAAGGTGAAGGTCATCATCCTCACTGCTCGCCCCGGCGTTGTCATCGGTAAGAAGGGTGCCGAGATCGATACCCTCCGTACCGAGCTCGAGAAGGTCGCTGGCGTTTCCAAGGGCCAGCTCTCCGTCGACGTTGTCGAGATCAAGCGCCCCGAGCTCGACGCCAACCTCGTTGCTCAGTCTATCGCCGAGCAGCTCGAGGGCCGCGTTGCCTTCCGTCGCGCTATGCGCAAGGCTGTCCAGTCCGCCCGCAAGGCCGGCGCTAAGGGCATCCGTATCCAGTGCTCCGGTCGTCTCGGCGGTGCCGAGATGGGCCGTCGTGAGTGGTACCGCGAGGGTCGCGTGCCTCTGCACACCCTCCGTGCCAAGATCGACTACGGCACGGCTGTCGCCAGCACCACCATGGGCGCTTGCGGCGTGAAGGTCTGGATCTACCTGGGCGAGAAGCTCCCGGGCCAGCCTGTTCCCAACCCTGCACTCGAGGGCTCTTCCCGTCCTCGTCGTCGTAACTCCGAGAGGAGGGGTCAGTAGTGCTTGCCCCTAAGCGTATTCTTCACCGCAAGGTGCAGCGTGGCTCCATGAAGGGCCAGGCCAAGGGTAATACCGAGCTGCATTTCGGCGAGTTTGGTATCCAGGCTCTCGAGGCCCATTGGATCACCAACCGTCAGATCGAGGCCGCTCGTATTGCCATGACCCGCTACATGAAGCGTGGCGGTCGTGTCTACATCACGATCTTCCCCGATAAGCCCATCACCAAGAAGCCTGCTGAGACTCGCATGGGTTCTGGTAAGGGTAACCCCGAGGAGTGGGTGGCCGTCGTCAAGCCCGGCCGCATCATGTTCGAGGTCAAGGGCGTGCCCGAGGAGGTCGCTCGCGAGGCTCTGCGTCTTGCACAGCACAAGCTTCCCATCAAGACCAAGATTGTTGCTGCTAAGAACGCTGAGCAGCGCATCGAGAAGGAGATGGCTGAGGAGGCCGCTCTCGAGGCCAAGTGGGCTGCTGAGGACGCCGCCGCCGCCAAGGAGGAGAACTAATGAAGCCCGCAGAGATTCGTGAGCTCTCGGACGCTCAGCTCGTTGAGAAGCTGAAGGAAATGCGCGCCGAGCTCTTTAACCTTCGTTTCCAGATGGCCACCAGCCAGCTGGACAACACCGCTCGCGTCAACACCGTGAAGAAGGACATCGCTCGCGTCCTCACGGAGCAGCGCGCCCGCGAGATCGCAGCGGAGAAGTCCGCTGTCGCCGAGTAGGACCTAAGGAGAGAACATGACTGATTCGCGTAACTCGCGTAAGGTCCGTACGGGTGTCGTTACCTCCGTCTCCGGTGCCAAGACCATTGTTGTCACCATCACCGAGCGCAAGCGTCACCCCAAGTACGGCAAGATGATGACCAGCTCCAAGAAGCTGCACGCTCACGACGAGGAGTGCACGGCTGGCGTGGGCGACACCGTCCGCGTTATGGAGACCCGTCCTATGTCCAAGATGAAGCGTTGGCGCCTCATCGAGGTCGTCGAGCGCGCTAAATAAGCAGTCGCTCTTACGACTTGTACGTTTCCGAAGATGTGCGTATGCCTGGCTTGCATACCACAGGCCGTATAAAGGCAGCGCACCTCTCTTCGGTTCTTAGTTCGGAGGAACATCTACCATGATTCAGATGCAAACCATGCTGAACGTCGCCGACAACTCCGGCGCTCGCAAGATTCGCTGCATCAAGGTGCTTGGCGGTTCCAAGCGTCGTTATGCAGGCATCGGCGATGTGTTCATCGGTGCTGTCCAGGAGGCTACCCCTGGCGCCAACGTCAAGAAGAAGGACGTTGTCCGTTGCGTCGTCGTTCGCACCGTTAAGGAGATCCGCCGCAAGGATGGCTCCTACATTCGCTTTGATGAGAACGCCTGCGTTGTCATCAACAACGATGGTTCGCCCGTCGGCACCCGTATCTTCGGGCCTGTCGCTCGCGAGCTTCGTGACAAGAAGTACATGAAGATCGTCTCGCTCGCTCCCGAGACCCTGTAGTTAGGGGAGATATATGTATATCAAGAAGGGCGATAAGGTCCAGGTTCTCTCTGGTAAGGATCGCGGCAAGCAGGGCGTTGTCCTGCGTGCTCTCCCTGCCGAGAACAAGGTCGTTGTCGAGGGCGTTTCGGTCGTCAAGAAGGCCGTCAAGCCCAACGCTGCCAACCAGCAGGGCGGCATCGTTTCGCAGGAGGCTCCCATCGACGCCTCCAACGTCAATCTCGTTTGCCCCGAGTGCGGTAAGGTTACCCGCGTCGGTCACGAGAAGGACGGCAAGAACAAGCTGCGCGTCTGCAAGAAGTGCGGCCACAAGTTCTAAGCTGCCCGCAACATCAAGTTGCTAGCAAAGGCCCGGATGCCACGGCACCCGGGCCTTTTTTCTATCCCTACTCATTGGGGACATACTCATTGGGGACAGACTTAAATGAGTGGAAGTCGCTTGGCATTCATTGGGGACAGACTTAAATGACTAGTCGTTGGGGGACAGTTCCTATGTGCCGGCAGTTTGGGACGGTCCTTTGATGTCTGATGCCTCCAGAGGGGTGAAGTAATACAGCTGGCTCAGTCTTTTGGGGCTTTGGTGTTCCGCCCCTTTATGTTTCACAAGGATCGTCGCATGCGCATTTACGCGCATAGCCTTGCGCGATAATGCGCATAGCCGCGCAAACATCTGCCAACTATGGCTAAATAATGACCGATAAGCAAATAAACACGCAAACACGAGCAGATACGCGCGCAATTGTGCGAATATAGGGTTGTTAGAAATGAAGGACTTCCAATGATTCAGGAGGCATATATGGCAGATTCCAAGCAGGCTCCACTCGACTCCGCGGCAGCCGCAAAAGCAGCGTTCGCTTCGGTCCAGGACAAGCCATTCCCCGATGATATCTTTACGGCCCCCGAGCTTCGTTGGGCTGTGATCGGGTGCGGCGTTATCGCCAACCAGATGGCCCGGTCTCTCGCTCTTGCCGGTCGCAAGCTTGCGGGCGTCGCCAACCGCACGCTGTCCAAGGCTCAAGCTTTTGCTGAGCAGTATGGCATCGAGAAGGTCTATGAAACGGTCGAGGACCTCTATGCCGATCCGAACATTGACGCAGTCTATATCACCACTCCGCATAACACGCATATCACCTACCTGCGCGCCGCTCTGGCGGCTGGTAAGCACGTGCTCTGCGAGAAGGCCATTACCCTCAACTCCGCCGAGCTCGACGAGGCGCGTGCCATTGCCGACGAGCACAACGTGGTCCTCATGGACGCCACTACGGTGCTCCACATGCCCTTGTATCAGGAGCTGCGCCGCCGCATGGATGCCGGCGAGTTTGGCCGCATGAACCTCGCTCAGCTCAACTTTGGCAGCTACAAGGAGTACGGCGACCTGACCAACCGCTTCTACAATCGTAACCTTGCTGGCGGTGCCATGCTCGACATTGGCGTCTATGCCCTGTCCGTCATGCGCTTCTTTATGGCAAGCCAGCCCGCTGAGGTCGTTTCGCTGGGCAACACCTGCGAGACCGGCGTTGACGTTGCGGGCGGCATCGTCTGCCGTAATGCCGAGCAGCAGCTGGGTGTTGTGAGCCTTACGCTCCACTCCAAGCAACCCAAGCGCTCGGTCATCAGCTTTGACAAGTGCTATATCGAGGTCACCGAGTATCCGCGTGCCGATCACGCAACCATCGTGTGGACTGCGGACGGCCACCGTGAGGAGGTCCACGCCGGCATCGAGGCTTACGCCCTTTGCTATGAGATGGCCGATCTTGAGAAGGCCGTTGCCGGCGACGACTCCAAGCGCGAGCTGCTGGATTATGCTTCCGATGTTATGGAGCTTATGACCAAGCTCCGCGCCGACTGGGGAGTCGTGTACCCCGAGGAGGAGTAAGCGATGCTGGCGGAAGATAGGCTCAACGCGATTGTGTCGATGGTGCAGCGAGCCGGCTCGGTTACCGTGCCGGAGCTTGCTGGGGCCCTGGGCGTGACGGCGTCTACCATTCGGCGCGACCTGCAGACGCTCGACCGCGCACACCGCATCGCCAAGGTCCACGGTGGAGCGACGAGTCTTGAGCGCGCGCACGTGACGCGCGACCTAACGCTCAATGAGCGCAGCGATCTTCATAACGACGACAAGGAGCGTATCTGCGCCCGTGCGGCGGCGCTTGTGGAGCCTGAGAGCTTTGTATACATCGACTCGGGTTCGACGACGCTCAGGCTCATCGAGCATCTTCCACACCTTGAAGATGTCGCCTATGTGACCGATTCCGTGCTCCATGCTCAACGCCTTGCTTTGCGCGGCATGCGTACCGTGGTGCTGGGCGGCGAGCTCAAACCCGAGACCGAGGCGCTCGTTGGCCCCGATGCCTTGGCAACCTTAGACCGCTACAACTTCAACTGTGGCTTTTGGGGCTCTAACGGCATTGCCGCCGAGCAGGGCTTCACGGCGCCCGATATCGAGGAGGCGCAAGTAAAGCGTATCTCGATGCGCCATACGGCCAAGCGCTTCGTAATTTCGGACGCCAGTAAATTTGGCATGGTGGCGCCCGTCAAGTTCGCGGACTTCCGTGACGCAACGATTATTACCGCAGGCGAGGTCCCCGCCAAGTACCGGGCAATGGACAACGTCATCACGGTCTAACAGCAGGGGACGGGCAAACGCCAAAACCACTGCGAAGGGGTAGGAACCTATGTGGTGGTTTTGGCGTTTGTCCAGATAAAACCTGCCAAAATAAACCTGTCCCTTTTCGGCAGGCTTTAGGGCTTCCAGGGGCAGGGGGCTTCGATGTGGATGTGCTCGCCGGTTACGGGATGCGTGAAGGACACGCTGTGGGCGTGGAGCATCAGGCCGCAGGGGCGCGGCGTTCCGTACAGGTCGTCGCCAACCAGGGGATGATGCTCGCTTGCCAGGTGCACACGGATTTGGTGCTTGCGGCCGGTGAGCAACTCGACATCGATATACGAGCGCGTGGGCAGGCCACGACGGCTCTTAAGGCGTTTGAGCACCTTCACGCGCGTTTGAGAGGGCTTGCCGCTGGTGCCGACGCGCATCTTGCGGCTGTCGTGACGGTCGCGGGCGATGGGCTTGTCGATGAGCTTTTCGTTCCAGTCGATCTTGCCCTCGGCGAGCGCTAGGTAGTGCTTTTCGAAAGCGTGGTCGATAATCATCTGGTCAAAGGCGGGCTGCGTCTGCTTGTCGAGCGAGAACAGCAGCACGCCGGTGGTGTCACGGTCCAGGCGATTGAGCGGCTGCATGTCGGTCGCGGCAAAGCCGTCGCCCATCGCCAGCAGCAGGTCGCTGGCGTAGTCGGTGAGCGTGCGCTCGCCGGTGCCGTCGCCGTGGACGATCATGCCGGCGGGCTTGTCGATGGCCATAAGCCAGGCGTCGCAGTAGAGGACTTGAGGTTCTTCGTTCACGTGTAAGCCTTTCGGTTAGCTAATTCCCACAAACATGCAGCCCGAAGTCGCCCCGCGCAGGCGGGCGGCGGGCTTGCGGCCGGCTTGAGCTGCCTCGACGGCGCGACGGACGCGAGCGACGGCACGGGCGATCTCATCCGTCTCGAGTAGCGTTCCGTCCACCATGAGACGACGCACGCCGGCATCGAGCAGCTGAGGAACCTGAGGCGTGAGGTCGATGGGGTAGGCGTCGTACAAGCGAGAGCGGCCATGGATGTTGGTGCGCACGGGCATGACCTTGCCGTCGATATTCTTGAGCGACAGCTTGCGGGCGCGCAGGCGGCAGTTGGCGCAATCGTGGATGCAGCCATTGGCAACCTGCAGGATGCAGTGCTCGCTCGTCATGACGCGCGGGCGGCCAAAGACGGTGATGCCCAGAGCCGCGGGCGCGGCGGCGCCGAGCGAGACAATCTCGTCGAGCGTGATCTCGGGCGAGAGCCAAAACGCACCGGCTCCGCGCTCGGCAAGCGCCTCCATGCAGGGCGTGTTGTGCACCGGCAGGCAAGAGCGAATCTCGGCCGTGGCGCCGGCATGCGCGGCTACGGCGAGCTCGGAGATATTGCCGACGGCGACGGTGGCTCCGGCATTGATCCAGGGATCGACGCGTACGTGGTCAAGGGCGCGGCAGACCTCGTCGAGTACGGGTACGATGTCCTGCTCAAATGCATCGGCGGGGGAGAGCTCGGCCGCATCGAGCGCATCGGTGGTCATATAGATGCGCGTTGCACCCTCGGCGCGAGCGGCTTCGGCGGCCTCGAGCGAGGTGACGGTGGCGCAGATCTGCGGCTCATCGCGGTAGTGCTCGGGCGCGGGGCGGGAATCACTGGTTACAATCGCCGGCAGCTCGAGCGTTTTCGCGCGCTCCTCGTACGGTGCCAGAATGGCCTCTTCCAGCGCCTTACAAGCGGCGGCGCGCACCTTGTGCACGGCGGAAAAGCCCATACCGCAGCCGGCGTCGAGCGAAACGTCAAAGCTTGCGGCCTCAAAGGGAGAGGAGCCCATGCGCCCGACGTGCTCAACCAGATCGGATGCCTCGACGGCGCGGGTCTTGGCAGCCTCGACGGTAAAGCCCGTGGCCGTGGCCGTAAGCGAAGGATCGTCGCAACAGGTGAGCGCAACGGCAAACGGCTCGCCCAGACGCGCCACAACGGACACGTCTACGGCGCGGCGGCGCAGCACATCGCGCTTGAGCGCGGCGCCGGCGGCGTCGATGGCACGCTGACTGCGAATCACGCGGACGCGGCAACCCTCGGGCATGCTGCGGGGCACGCGGCATTCGATGATGTCGCCCGCGGCGGCATCATCGGCGGCAATGGTGGTCAGGAACTGGTCAAATTCGTTATCGTGGCGAAGCTCCAGCAGGTCGCCCTTGCCCACGGGCTCAAACAGCTCAATGCGGGCGATGGCGGCGCGGCGACGGCGA
The DNA here is from genome assembly GCF_040092395.1 of Collinsella sp. CLA-ER-H4. NCBI lineage: Bacteria > Bacillati > Actinomycetota > Coriobacteriia > Coriobacteriales > Coriobacteriaceae > Collinsella > Collinsella sp. CLA-ER-H4. The sequence continues at coordinate 116,870 of NZ_JBBNLQ010000002.1, read as the reverse complement.
TCGTCGGGCTTGAGTCCGCGTACATCGCGGTTGGCCAGGCGACTGCCCAGCACCGTGCCCACAATCTGGCCGCGGTTGTTGGAGCGCTCGTAGCTCATCATCTCGTCGCCAGAGGTGCCATCCTGGTAGGCGTGCGTAAAGTCGCGATTAAAGCAGCGCTTGAGCTGGCGCTGGCGGGCGGCATCCTCATCCTTAGAGGTCGAAACATCGGCAAGCATGTCATCAATCTGATGACGGTACACGTCGACGATGGAATACACGTAATCGGGGGCCTTCATGCGGCCCTCGAGCTTGAGCGATGCGGCGCCGGCGTCATACAGACGGCGAACAAGCTGCGACGTGTTGGTGTCGCGCGGGCACAGCGCGCGCTCGCGACCGGCAGGGGAGAGCGCGCGGCCGTTCTCGTCGATCAGCTCGTAGGGTAGGCGGCAGGGCTGGGCGCACATGCCGCGGTTGGCCGATCGTCCCGCCATGGCAAAGCTCGAAAGCAGGCACAGGCCCGAGTAGCAAAAGCAGATGGCGCCATGGCTAAAGACCTCGAGGTCCACATCGGGCGCGGCGTCGTGGATGGCGGCGATCTCGTCGATGGAGAGCTCGCGCGAGAGAGTCACGCGGTCGGCGCCCTGCTCGCGGCACCAAAGGGTTCCGCGGTCGTCGTGGATGTTTGCTTGGGTTGAGATATGGGTTTCGATGCCGGGCATGGTGCGCTTGACCTCAAAGAACAGACCCCAGTCCTGGATGATGAAGGCATCGGCGCCCAGCGTGGAGCAGCGGTGGATGAGTTGCAGCGCATCGCCCATCTCGGACTGCTTGATGACGATGTTGACCGTGACGTAGACGCGCGACCCGGCTAGATGCGCGGCGCGGCAGGCTTGCTCAAAGGCCTCGTCGGTAAAGTTGGTGGCCTTGCGGCGGGCGTTGAAGCTGCCCATGCCGCAGTAGATGGCGTCTGCCCCGGCGGCGAGTGCGGCGGCAAAGGGCTCGGGCCCTCCGGCGGGCGCCAAAAGCTCGGGTCTGCGGTTGGTGGTTCGACTGGCGGTTGCGGTCATATCCTGCCTTTCAAAATGCTCAGATATTCAAAAGTATAGTGGTGCCGTTGCGGCAGGCGATGCCCGTGCTCCAAGCGGGATAAAGTCTTCAGCAGCTTGGGCTGGCTGACCCCGTGGAGAACCGTTCAGCGGTTCGGGGAAACCGTTGGGCGATAAAATATTCTCGCAAGCTGATAATATTCTTGCATCAAACAGAAACCTTGAGTACCATCCCAATCAAGCGCGGTGTTCAGACCGAACTGTGCCTCCCGGTGTGAACGCCGCGCTCACGCTTTCTCAACTGATCGTAAGGAGATAAACATGAGCAAGACCGTCGTGTCTTCCGATAACGCACCCGCAGCCATCGGCCCGTATTCCCCCGGTATCCAGGCCGGCAACATGGTGTTCCTGTCCGGCCAGCTGGGCATCGATCCCGCGACCGGCAAGATGCCCGAGGGCGTCGAGGCCCAGGCCAAGCAGTCCCTCGCCAACGTCGAGGCCTTGCTGACCGCTGCCGGCGCCACCTTTGCCGATGTCGTCAAGACCACGGTCTACCTGGCCGACATCGCCGACTTCGCTGCCGTGAACGAGATCTACGCCTCCAAGTTCGAGGCTCCGTTCCCCGCGCGCAGCGCCTTCCAGGTTGCCGCCCTTCCGGCTGGCGGTCTGGTCGAGATCGAGGTCGTCGCCGCTCTCTAAGGCGTTGGCCACAACTAAACATGACATGCAAAAAGACCCTGCAGCGCGTGCGAGCTGCAGGGTCTTTTGTCAAGTGACGGGTCGCTTGTGGAGCCGCGCTCCATTTTGCTCGTTAGCCCTCCTTGCGAACTTTTTGCAGGTAGCGGTAGACGCTGGGCTCCGAGATGCCCAGCGCGGTGGCGGCGCAGGCCACGGCGCCCTTGAGCATGAACACCCCGTTGCCGTTGAGGTGGCGAATGACGTCCACGCGGTCGCTCTGACCAAGCGACGCTACATCCGGCCCGCGCGCGCTCAGCAACTCGGCAATGCTGCGGTCGATGAGCTCCTGTGTGGACTCCGAAAGGCTTTCGACCTCGATAGGGGCGGGTTCCGTGCGCGTCGGCGCTGCGTCGAAGCACGCCATGAGCTGCTGCGCCATGGCGTTGATGGAGCGCACGGTCGAGAGGTCGGTGTTGACACAGAGCATACCGACGATCTCGTCATTCTCGCGGATAAAGAACGTCGCGGACTCCAACGTCTTGCCACCGGCGCCGCGCCCTTCATAGCCCGTAATAAACGGCAGGTCGCGATACTTGGCGTCGTGCATGATCTTGAGCGCCAGATCGGTGGCGGGGCCGCCGACTTTGCGGCCGCTCACGATGCCGTTGCGAATATCGACAATGGCGTGGTCGGGATCCGAGAAATCGTGCAGCACGATTTCGCTGTTCTTGCCGAGTATCTGCTCCAGGAAATCGACCATCGGCAAAAAGCGACGTACGGTCTCGTTCACGGGCAACTCCTTGGGGTGAAATCGGAAATGTTCATAACAATTTTTTCTCATGGTAACACGCCATTTCTCATCTCGCATATTCGCAGGTACATTGCGTAATACAGACGAACGGTAGGAATTTGGCGGTAAACGGTCGACCAAAAGAAAAGTTAGATGTTATTTTGACCAGACACTTTTCTGACCTGCGGAAATGCATTGTCTCAGCTTAAGAATAGTCTGATAACAAAAAATTATTATTGAGAATGAGAATCATCTTTAATACGATATCCAACGAAGGCACAACCTCAACCCCGCACTGCGTCACAATAGAGCGTTAGATGCGAAAACAACTATTTCGAGGATTGGTGGTCAAATGACCCAGGAGACGGTTACGAACGGCACTGAAGCCCTGTTCACTCGTGAAGGCATGCCTCCCGTTAAGGAAATGATCCCGTGTGCCCTTCAGCACGTACTGGCATCGTTTGCCGGCATCATTACCCCGGCGGTCATCATGGCCGGCGTCTACGGCTTTAATAGCCAGCAGAGCACCGACATCATCCAGGTCGCGCTCATTCTTTCGGCAATCGACACGGCCCTTCAGGCCTTCGCTCCCTTCCGTCGCATCGGCGGCGGCCTGCCCATCGTCATGGGCGTTTCGTTCGCGTTCCTCCCGGCCCTCCAGGCCATGGGTGCCTCGGGCTTTAGCTTTGGTGCGCTGCTGGGCGGCGAGATCGTCGGCGGCGCCGTCGCGGTCCTCTTTGGTTTGGCTTACAGCAAGATCAAGTGGCTGTTCCCGCCCGTCGTGACCGGTACGGTCATCTTCTCCATTGGCGTTTCGCTGTATCCCACGGCCGTTAAGTACATGGCCGGTGGCATGGGCACGCCGCTGTGGGGCACCCCGCAGGCGTGGTGCGTCGCTCTCATCACCTTCGCCGTGGTCTTTGCGCTCGCCAACTTTGGCAAGGGCACGCTCAAGCTGGGATCCGTGTTCTTTGGCATGATCGTCGGCATGATCGTTTCGATTCCCTTTGGCATGATCGACTTCTCCAGCGTCGCCACCGCTCAGGTCTTCGCCCTTCCCAAGCTCATGCCCTACGCGCTCGAGTTTGATCCCGAGGTCTGCATTACCCTCGCCGTCGTGTTCCCCATGGTTGCCATCCAGGTTATCGGTGACGTCTCCGCCGCCTGCCTGGGCTCCATCGACCGTATGCCCACCGAGCGCGAGCTCTCCGGCGCTATCGTGTCCCAGGGCCTCACCTCTATGGTCGGCGGCCTGCTGGGCGGTCTTCCCACCAGCGCCCTTGGCCAGAACGTGGGCATCATCTGCTCCAACAAGGTCGTCAACAAGTGGGTCTTTGTGATCATCGCTGCCGTCTTTGCCATCGCCGGTCTGTTCCCGCAGCTCTCTGCCGTCCTTTCCGCTATCCCGCAGCCCGTCATCGGCGGCGCGACCGTCGGCGTCTTTGGCACCATCACCATGAACGGCGTGCGCATGTTCACCCGCGAGGGCCTCACGCAGCGCACCACCACCATCGTCGGTACCTCCGTCGTCTTTGGCCTGGGTATCTGGATGGCCAGCGGTTGCCTTGCCGGCGAGGGCATGCCCGCCTGGGTGTCCACCGTCATCGGCTCCAATGCCGTAACCCCCACCGCCATCATGGCCATTGTCCTTAACCTGATTCTTCCGCAGACGCCGGTCGTGGCTCAGCACATCGATGCTGCCAAGGACGCTGCCGTGGATCTGGTCTTGCCCGAGAGCAAGAAGTAACCAATTCGGTGCTATTCGTCGGCGGGCGCATCGCCTCGTCCGCCGACGTCATGCGGCGCCAAGCCGCACTTCAAAGGGTTTGTCCCTTTGGTGAAGCGTTGACGGGAGAGGGCCCGTTTCCGGTGTAGGCCGGCGCTTCGCACTCCGCCATGTCAGAGGTGTCAAACCCCGCCTCTGATGTCGAAGGGAGCATCCATGCTTCTGGTCGCTAACGGTTCCGTCTTTACCCGCAACGCTCAGGCCCCGTTCATCCCCAACGGTGCGGTCGCCATTGACGGAGATACGATCGTCGAAGTGGGCCCCGAGTGCGAGCTCAAGGCCAAGTACCCGGATGCCGAGTACGTCGACGCCCGGGGCAACCTCATCATGCCCGGACTCATCAACTGCCACACCCACATCTACTCGGGTCTGGCCCGCGGCCTTGCCATTAAGGGCTGCAACCCCACCAACTTCCTGGAGAATCTTGAGCAGCAGTGGTGGAAGATCGACGACAACCTGACGCTCGACGGCACCAAGGCCAGCGCCTATGCCACGATCTTGGACTCCATCCGCGATGGCGTCACCACGATCTTCGATCACCACGCGAGCTTCTGCGAGATCCCGGGAAGCCTCTTTACCATTAAGGACGCCGCTCAGGAGCTGGGCATGCGTTCGTGCCTGTGCTACGAGGTCTCCGATCGCCGCGGCCAGGAAAAATGCGACCAGGCCATTGCCGAGAACGCCGAGTTCGCCCAGTGGGCCGCCAAGGAGCGTCGCGATAACGACAACCACATGATCGCCGCCATGTTTGGCGGTCACGCCACCTTTACGCTGTCGGACGAGACCATGGACAAGATGGCCGAGGCCAACAACGGCCTGACCGGCTTCCACATCCACGTGTGCGAGGGCATGAACGATGTGTGGGATTCCCGCCTCAACCGCGGCGGTATCAGCCCCGTCGAGCGCCTGCTGCAGCACAACCTGCTCGGTCCCGACACCATGCTCGGCCACTGCATCCACGTGACGCCCGCCGAGATGGATATCGTCAAGGAGTCCGGCACCTGGCTGGTCAACAACCCCGAATCCAATATGGGCAACGCCGTGGGCTGCGCCCCCGTGCTCGAGTTCTTCCGCCGCGGCATCCCCGTGTGCATGGGTACCGACGCCTACACCCACGATATGCTCGAGAGCCTCAAGGTCTTCCTGATCATTCAGCGCCACAACGCCGCCATGCCCAACGTGGGCTGGTGCGAGGCCATGACCATGCTGTTCGAGAACAACGCCAAGATGGCCAGCAAGTACTTCGATCGCAAGCTCGGTGTACTCGAGGCCGGCGCCGCTGCCGACGTCATCGTTATGGACTACAAGCCCTTTACGCCGCTGAGCGAGGAGAACATCGACGGCCACATGCTCTTTGGCATGATGGGCAAAAACTGCCGTACCACCATCATCAACGGCAAGGTTCTGTACAAGGATCGCGAGTTCGTTGGCATTGACGAGGAAAAGATCAACGCGTGGACTATGGCTGAGTCCAAGAAGCTCTGGAGCACGCTCAACGATCGCACCTACTAATTCACAAGTAGATTCACGCGCGTCGGATGTTTCGCCGCATCCGACGCGCGTATAGGCGACCTCCGCGGGGTCGCCGGCGCTGTGCTAGCGCTACACCGTATTTGCGCCCGCCGCGCGGTCTCGCCGGGCGTTACAGAGAGGAGCTCATTATGAGCGACATCATGAGGCCGATCCCGTTTTCGCAGCTGATGAACTGGATCATCGAGGAGCACAAGACCCAGGACGCCATCTTTGGCGTGCGCAAGATGGTCACGACCAACCAGGAGGGCGCGCTTCCCATTTTTGACGAGCGCATCGAGACTCCGTTTGGCCCGGCCGCCGGCCCCAATACGCAGCTTGCCCAAAACATCGTGGCATCCTACGTTGCCGGTTCCCGCTTCTTTGAGCTCAAGACCGTTCAGGTTATGGACGGCGAGGAGCTCTCCAAGTGTGTGAACAAGCCCTGCATCGTGGCGCAGGACGAGTGCTACAACTGCGAGTGGTCGACCGAGCTCGAGGTTCCGCAGGCCTTTGCCGAGTACGTGAAGGCATGGTTTGCCTGCCACCTGATCGCTCGCGAGTACGGTCTGGGTAGCCCGGACGGTTTTGTCTTTAACATGTCCGTGGGCTATGACCTCGAGGGCATCAAGAGCCCCAAGGTCGACGCCTACATCGAGGGCATGAAGGACGCCAGCGGCTCCGACGTCTGGAACGAGTGCCGCGCATGGGCGCTCGCCAACCTGGACAAGTTTGAGCATGTCGACGCCGCGTTTGTCGAGTCCATTCCGGCGCGCGTGTCCAACTCCATCACCGAGTCCACGCTGCATGGCTGCCCGCCGGCCGAGATCGAGCGCATCGCGACCTATCTGATTACCGAGAAGGGCCTCAACACCTACATCAAGTGCAACCCCACGCTGCTGGGCTATGAGTTTGCCCGCCAGCGCCTCAACGAGCTGGGCTTTGACTACATCGTCTTCGATGACACGCACTTCCGCGAGGATCTGCAGTGGGCCGACGCCGTGCCCATGTTCGAGCGCCTGATTGCCCTGTGCGCCGAGCGCGGCCTGGAGTTTGGCGTCAAGCTCACCAACACGTTCCCCGTCGACGTGACGAGGAACGAGCTGCCCTCCACCGAGATGTACATGTCGGGCCGTTCGCTGTTCTCGCTGACCATCGAGGCTGCCCGCCGCATTACCGAGCAGTTCGATGGCAAGCTGCGTATCAGCTACTCCGGTGGTGCCACGGTCTACAACATCCGCGCCCTGTACGATGCCGGCATTTGGCCCGTCACCCTGGCGACCGACGTGCTCAAGCCCGGCGGTTACGAGCGCTTTAGCCAGATGGCTGGCGAGTTTACCGACCTGGATGGCAAGCCGTTCGCGGGCGTCTCGCTCGAGGCCGTGACCGCGATCCAGACCGATTCGCTTACCAACCCGCTCTACAAGAAGCCGCTGCGTCCGCTGCCCGACCGCAAGGTCGCCGGCAAGAGCCCTCTTTCCGACTGCTTTACCACGCCGTGCCGCACGAGCTGCCCCATCCAGCAGGATATTCCCGCCTACCTGGCGGCTGTTGACGAGGGTCGCTACGAGGACGCGCTCAACATCATCATCGAGCGCAACGCCCTGCCGTTCATTACCGGCACCATCTGCCCGCATCCCTGCGGCCGTGCCTGCGAGCGCGCGTTCTACGAGCCCGAGGGCGCCCAGATTCGCGCCAGCAAGCTCAAGGCCGCCCGCGAGGTCATGACCGCCGTGCTGCCCAAGCTGCGCGCCCAGGCCATTGCCAACGACGGCGAGCACAACGTTGCCGTAATCGGCGGCGGCCCGGCCGGCCTGGCGACGGCATTCTTCCTGACGCGTGCCGGCGTGCCCGTCACCATCTTCGAGGCCCGCGACTCTCTCGGCGGCGTGGTCCGTCACGTGATTCCCGAGTTCCGTATCGCGAGCGACGATATCTCCCACGACGCCGAGCTCTGCCTGGCCTTTGGCGCCAAGGTGCAGCTCAACGCTCGCGTTGATTCCATTGACGAGCTCAAGGCCCAGGGCTTTACCGACGTGGTCGTGGCCACCGGTGCCTGGATGCCCGGCTCTGCGGGCCTGGGCGAGGGTGCCGAGCTCGACGTGCTGGAGTTCCTCGAGACCGCCAAGAAGGGCGAGAAGCTCGAGCTGGGCGAGGACGTCGTGGTCATCGGCGCCGGCAACACCGCCATGGACGCGGCCCGCGTGGCCAAGCGCCTTGCTGGCGTGAAGAACGTGCGCCTGGTGTATCGCCGCACCAAGAAGCAGATGCCCGCCGACGAGGAAGAGCTCGATCTTGCTCTTGCCGACGGCGTTGAGTTCTGCGAGCTGCTGGCGCCCAAGGCGCTCAACGGCTCCGTGCTGACCTGCGACGTTATGGAGCTCGGCGAGCCGGATGCAAGCGGCCGTCGCAGCCCCGTCGCCACGGGCGAGACCGTCGAGCTTTCCGCCACCACGGTGATCTGCGCCGTGGGCGAGGGCATCGATGCCAGCCTGTACGATGCCGCGGGCGTCGAGCACGACCGTCGCGGCCGTCTTGCCGCCACCTCCACCGGCGTCGAGGGCGTTTGGGCTGCAGGCGATTGCCGTCGCGGTCCGGCCACCGTGGTCGAGGCTATTGCCGACGCCGCCGAAGTCGCCCGCGCCATCGCCGGCGTGGACTTTAACAAGTACGCCGACTGCAACGAGCAGGCCGGTCGCGAGGGCACCTGCTACGAGCGCAAGGGGTCGCTGTGCCGCGACAAGCGCAACTGCACCAAGACCCGCTGCCTGGGCTGCGGCTCGGTGTGCGAGGTCTGCTGCGACGTGTGCCCCAACCGCGCCAACGTGGCAATTAAGGTGCCGGGCCTGGCCAAGCATCAGGTCATCCACGTCGACGGCATGTGCAACGAGTGCGGCAACTGCGCCGTGTTCTGCCCCTACCAGGAGGGTCGTCCCTATAAGGACAAGCTCACCCTGTTCTGGAGCGAGGAGGACATGGAGAACTCCGAGAACGAGGGCTTCCTGGCCGTGGACGAGGATCACTTTAAGGTCCGCGTCGCCGATACGGTCCGCACCGTCTCGGTCGATGCCGTCAACACCGGCCTTCCCGAGGCCGTCCGCCTGACCATCAGGGCTGTGCGCGACAACTATTCGTACCTTCTTAAGAAATAGGCGAGTCTCTTATGGCCAAATCCATTCAACATAACGTGGCCTACGTTGCCTGCGGAAGCGGTTGCGCCTCTGCAGGCGGCGACGCCCGCTGCAGCGAAGGCTGCATTGGCTGTGGCGCCTGCGTCACGGCCTGCCCCCACGGCGCCATTGCGCTGGTCGATGGCGTCGCCCGCGTGGACCGCTCAAAGTGCACGGGCTGTGGCCTGTGCGGCATGGCATGCCCGCAGCGCGTGATTGCCTTCGTTCCCGGCTACCAGAACATTCTGGTGCGCTGCAACAACACCGATAAGGGCGCCATCGCCCGCAAGATCTGCGACACCAGCTGCATCGGTTGCGGCATGTGCGCCAAAAAGTGCCCTGCCGGTGCTATCCGCATCGAGGACAACTGCGCCCACATCGACGGTGCGGACTGCCTGTCGTGCGGCATGTGCGCCGTCGTCTGCCCGCATGGCGCCATCCACGACCGCACCGGCATCGCCGCCGGCGTGTAGAGGGGAATCACCATGGCACAGGAATTCACTTTTACCGTTAACGGCGTCGAGCGCACGACGACCCAAAACAAACCGTTGCTGCGTTATCTGCGCGACGACCTGCACATTCACTCCGCCAAGGACGGCTGCTCCGAGGGCGCCTGCGGTACCTGCACCATCCACGTGGACGGCGCGGCCGTCAAGGCGTGCGTGCTGACCACCGCTCTTGCCGCCGGCCGTAACATCGTGACCGTCGAGGGCCTGCCCGAGGACGTGCGCGAGGCCTTTGTGTATGCCTTTGGCGCCGTGGGCGCCGTGCAGTGCGGCTTTTGCATTCCCGGCATGGTCATGGCGGGTGCGGCGCTCATCGCCGAGGACCCCGAGCCCACCGAGGAGCAGATCAAGTACGCCATCCGCGGCAATGTCTGCCGTTGCACCGGCTACAAGAAGATTATCGAGGGCATCTCGCTGGCAGCTGCGGTGCTCCGTGGCGAAAAGCAGATCGACGAGGATCTGGAGCGCGGCGATGACTACGGCGTGGGCAAGCGCGCCTTCCGTATCGACGTGCGCAAGAAGGTGCTCGGCGAGGGCAAGTATCCCGACGACATCGACGAGCTCGATCAGCCGGGCCTGACCTATGCCAGCGCCGTTCGCTCCAAGTATCCGCGCGCCCGCGTGCTCTCCATCGACACCTCCAAGGCCGAGGCCCTGCCCGGTGTGGTGGGCATCCTGCGAGCCGAGGACGTGCCGGTCAACCAGGTCGGCCACCTTATCCAGGACTGGGACGTCATGATCGCCCAGGGCGATATCACCCGCTGCGTGGGCGACGCCATCGCGCTGGTGGTTGCCGAGGACGAGGCGACGCTCGAGAAGGCCAAGAAGCTCGTAAAGATCGATTACGAGCCGCTGGAGCCCGTGCGCAACATCGCCGAGGCCAGGTCTGCCGACGCCCCGCGCCTGCATGACAGTTTCTTTGCCTTTGGCAACACGGTGGAGCTCAAGGACAACGTGTGCCAGAGCCGCCATGTGACGCGTGGCGACGCCGCCAAGGCGCTGGCGGAGAGCGCGTTCACCGTGACGCAGCGCTTTACTACGCCCTTTACCGAGCATGCTTTCTTGGAGCCCGAGTGCGCCGTCGCCTTCCCGTACAAGAACGGCGTCAAGGTGCAGTCGACCGACCAGGGCGCCTACGACACGCGTAAAGAGTGCGCCCACATGTTTGGCTGGGATAGCGAGCCCGAGCGCGTGGTCGTCGAGACCATGCTCGTGGGCGGCGGCTTTGGCGGCAAGGAGGACGTGTCCATCCAGCATCTGGCCGCGCTCGCCGCATATAAGTTCCAGCGTCCCGTGAAGTGCAAGCTCACGCGTGCCGAGTCGCTCGCGTTCCATCCCAAGCGCCACGCCATGGACGGCACCTTTACGCTGGGCTGCGACGCCGAGGGCAACTTTACCGGCCTGGATTGCGAGATCAACTTTGATACCGGCGCCTACGCGTCGCTGTGCGGCCCGGTGCTCGAGCGCGCCTGTACGCATGCCGTCGGCCCCTACAAGTACCAGAATACCGACATTCGCGGCTTTGGCTACTACACCAACAACCCGCCCGCCGGTGCGTACCGAGGCTTTGGCGTTTGCCAGTCCGAGTTTGCGCTCGAGAGCCTGATCGACCTGCTGGCCGAGAAGGTCGGCCTGGATCCGTGGGAGATCCGCTACCGTAACGCCATCGAGCCGGGCGAAGTTTTGCCCAACGGCCAGATTGCCGACTGTTCCACGGCGCTGAAGGAGACGCTGCTCGAGGTCAAGGATGCCTACTACGCGCATCCCGGACACGCCGGTATCGCCTGCGCCATGAAGAACGCCGGCGTGGGCGTGGGCCTGCCCGATGCCGGCCGCTGCAAGATCCGCATCGAGGATGGCCGCGCCGTGGTCTACGCCGCCACGTCCGACATCGGCCAGGGCTGTAACACCGTCTTTTTGCAAGACGTTGCCGAGGCCTGCGGTCTGCCGCTTCGCTGCATCGCCAATGGCGAGTGCTCCACCGAGAACGCTCCCGACTCCGGCACCACGTCTGGCTCGCGTCAGACGGTCGTGACCGGCGAGGCCGTGCGCGGTGCCGCCTTCCTGCTGCGCGATGCCATGCTTGACATCGAGGCCGGCAAGCCTGCACCCGATACTCCCGTGAGCGCGCATGGCGACGGCGTCAAGATCGAGTACGACGACGGTCGCGCCTATCAGCTGCACACGCAGGAACTCGTCGCCGGCCAGGGCATGCATCCTCAGGATCCTGCGGCCGCCATCAAGGCGCTCGAGGGGTGCGAGTTTGGCTACGTGTATCTGGAGCCGACCGACAAGCTGGGCGCCGACGTTCCCAACCCCAAGAGCCACATCTGCTACGGTTTTGCCACGCATGTGGTCATTCTGGACGATGACGGCCGCGTGAGCGAGGTCTATGCTGCGCACGATTCCGGCAAGGTGGTCAACCCCATCTCCATCCAGGGCCAGATTGAAGGCGGCGTGCTCATGGGTATGGGCTATGCGCTTACCGAGGATTGGCCGCTCAAGGACTGCGTACCCCAGGCAAGGTACGGTACGCTCGGGTTGTTCCGTGCGCCCGAGATTCCGGATATCCACGCCATTTACGTGGAGAAGGACGAGCTGCTGCCTGTGGCGTACGGCGGCAAGGGCATCGGCGAGATCGCAACGATCCCCACGGCGCCCGCCGTACAGAACGCCTACCGCGCGTTTGACGGCAAGCTGCGTCCCGATCTGCCCATGGTGGATACGCCCTACAGCCGCGTCCGCAACCGCGGGTAGGGTAGGGTGCGGACGACCATTGCTGACGGGCTGTTCGCGCTCAACACCAACTGCATATGCTGCGCCTTTGGCCCCGGCTCCATCGCGAGCCGGGGCCTTTTGTTTGGAGCGCCTCCGCATACGGAAACTGCGTCCCGGATTTGCCGCTCAGAATGGGATGCGCTTTCCTTTTGAGCCTCTAGCGGAAAGCGTGTCCCAGAATTTCGCTTCAGAGTGGGATGCCGTTTCCGGCTGAACCCTCTGGCGGAAAGTTCATCCCAGAATTGACGCTCGGAGTGGGACACAGTTTCCGGATGGAACCTTAGCGGAAATTGCGTCCCAGTTTGAGCGTCTATTCCGGGATGCAGTTTCCGCTGGGCGCTTCAGCCGGAAAGCGTGTCCCGTTCTGGGCCTTGATTCCGGGACACGGTTTCCGCTAGGTATGCCATATGGAAGGCGCATCCCATTCTGAGCACTCAATCTGAGATATGGTTTCCGCGGTGCCGCCAACTGGAAAGTGTGCCCCAGTTTGATGGGCAGGCGGGCATAAGCTCAACAGCTCCTACAGGTCCACCTCGTTGAGCCATGTCGGCAGCGCGGTCTGCCGGATGCCTGCCGTCTGCAGCTTTTTGGCGAGCACTCCTGCCGAGCGGACCTCGTTCATGGTAAAGCGCAACAGAGGGTGACCGTAGAGCGATAGGTGTGCCTCGCGCTGTCGTTCGGCAACGAGCGCCTCGGCGGTGGTGCGTCCGGTCAGCATGGTCTGGTCGGTATATTTGATGAGCCCGTCGAGCTCGCCCAGCGTGAGTTCCCGCGCCTGGCGCTCCCAGGCAAAGTCCGTTCGTATGGGTTTGGCCGAATCGAAGGGGTCCGTCAGCTCGTATTGAAGCCTGTCGGGCGCAAAGCCCGTCTCGATCATGACGGCTCGGGCGACCGATTCCCCGCCGCTCTCGGCGCGGGCGTCGGCATATCGAAGCGTTGCGAGGGCGGTGTGGATCGCGCGACCATTGCGGGCAGTCGCTCGTTGCTCAACGGCCTCCATCAGCTGTTCCCGCGCAAGGCCGAGCTTTAGGATCGCCGAATCGGCAATGGGCATGCCATCGGCAAAACCAGTTTGCAGCAGGCAATCTGTGACCGTTTGGATGGGCGGCGTTACCGATATGCCGGCTCTGCGTATTGCTCCGGCCGGCTCAATCTGGTGCCGCTGAATATGTGCGCCCGGACGAGCCGACGGCTTTGTCGAGCTGCAAACATGCACGACATTCAGGTGTCGCCACGAGACCTCGAGCCCCAGCAGGCAAGCTGCCGAAAACGAGTAGAACGTCCAATCGGGGTGGATGATCGCAAGGGCGCGAATAATCTCGCAATGACGCTGCGCCCGGTTGAGCTCATCCCAGCGCATTTTGCGCGCGAACAAACCCGGCATGGGGGAGACGACCGCGCTGCCGATGCGCCGAAGGAGCGCTTTTCGGATCGCCGCGCTCGGAGGAATCAGACAGCGCCCCTCTTGTTCGGCTTGAGTGAGCAGTTGGTCGATGAGCTGGTCATTACAATGGGTCATGAGCTACCGCCTCCTTTTGGGTAGCAAAAACGTATCAGCTGGAACTTGCCGCTCAGCTGACCAAAAGCTGACCAAAATCTAACCATGCAGGTAGATGACCTGCTTATGGCGACATATTTCTTGTTTGAATCGGTGGGCGGTAATCGGCGACCGTGAACGGTAGCTGGATATGAAGTCTTGGTAAGTTTCGGGACGTGTACTTTTTGAAAAAGAGCATTCTATCTGCTGTTTTGTGTTTCTGGATCGCATATTTGAAGGTATGTGATAAGGGCTGCAGGTCGTCGTCTGTGTCGGCGGAAACTGTGTCCCGGAATTGATGTTCGGAATGGGACGCGCTTTCTGGAACCGCCCTCAACCGGAAACTGTGTCCCAGATTTCGGCCTCGGAGTGGGATGCCGTTTCCGGATCGGGCCTCAAGCGGAAATTGCATCCCGGAATGAGCGCTCAGAACGGGATACATTTTCCGGAACGGTCCACGTGCGGTGGTGTACCGCCCCTTTCGTGTGCGCCGCTTGTCGAATTACGTTATAGCTAGCTATATTATAGGAAGGTATAATATAGCTAGCTATAACGTAAAGGAAGGATGGCCCTATGTTTATCGGAAGAACAGCGGAAATGTCCGAGCTCAATCGCCTGTATGGCACGGGCTCCTTTGAGATGCCTGTGGTTTACGGCCGTCGTCGTGTGGGCAAAACGCGTCTCATCACAGAGTTCATCCAAGGCAAGAAGGCTATTTACTTTCAAGCTCGTCGTACCAATGCAGAGGCAAACCTGCACGGCTTTAGCCAGGCGATACTTGCGGGTTCGGTTGGTGCTGCAGGCGTGTCGTTTCGTAGTTTTGACGAGGCGTTCGATGCATTGGCCACCATGGCTCGCACGGAACGTTTGATTGTCGTGATTGACGAGTATCCCCATCTCGCCCAATCGAATCCCGAGATCAGCTCGTTGCTGCAAGACAAGATTGATCACCTGTACAAAGAGACCAAGCTCATGCTGATTCTATGCGGCTCGTCTCTTTCGTTTATGGAGGAACAGGTGTTGGGCTACGAGAGCCCACTATACGGTAGGCGTACGGCCCAGTTTAAGATCATGCCGCTCGATTTTACGACGACCCTCGGCCTGTGGCAGAGCATGGGTCGCGAAGACGCTGCGGTTTGCTATGGCATGACGGGCGGCATTCCTGCATATATCGAGAAAGTCGATCCTGCCGCACCGCTCAAGGACAACATCAAACGTCTCTTTCTTACTCCTACGGGCTATCTCTTTGAGGAGCCGAGCAACCTGCTATTGCAAGAGTGCCGCAATCCCGAGCAATATGACGCGATCGTGCAGGCAATTGCCCAGGAGCGCTCGAGAATCTCGGAGATTGCGAGCTCCACGGGAATCCCTGCGAGCAACGTAAAGAGCTATATGGATAAGCTGGCGTCGCTTGGGATTGTCGAGCGCGAGCTGCCCCTAAACGAGACGAGCAATAAGCGAGCCGTGTATCTGCTGAGCGACCAGATGTTTAGGTTCTGGTACAAGTTTGTGCCGCAGAACATTGGGCTGATTCAAAACGATATGGCCGAGATGGCGTATAAGCGCATTGAGCCGCACGTATCGGATTACATGGGTACGGTCTTTGAGCTTATATGCAGACAATACGTGTACGAACTCGCGCGCGCGGGCCGGCTCGACGTGGTTCCGGCGAGCGTCGGGCGCTGGTGGGGAACGGATAATCGCACGCATACGCAGGAAGAAATCGACTTGATTGTTGACGATGGCGAGGGTGCTGCGCTGTTTGCGGAGTGCAAATGGCGCAATGAACCGGTGGGCGAAGACGTGCTGCAAAAGCTCGTGCACCGGAGCGAGCTCTTTAGACGGCAGCATAAAAGCTACGTGATCTTCTCGAAGCGTGGCTTTACGCAAGGATGTCAGGAAGCTGCGGCGAACAGGGGAGATACCAAGCTGATTTCGTTTGCCGAGATGTGAGGGCGGAGATAACCAAGCGCTCTGATGCGCTGCTCGGAATGGGTCGCGCCAATGATGCCAAGCGTAAAACCTACAATAAAAATGGCGTAAAAAATACATTGAGAACGGCGTAAAAACTACATTGAGAATGGCGTAATTTCGCATATCGCATGATCGCCCGAGCTTGCACACGGCCTTTTGCGAGCTCTTGCCATGAACGAGAGACAGGCTGTCACGTACAAGACGCTCATAAAGGACGCCTCGTACGGTGAGGCGGGCCCCGACGAGAGGACCATCGCTGCGTACCTGGATCTCTTCAACAGGCTCAAGCTGACCGAGGACCTGTGCGGATGGGAGTCATCGAGGTTAAACTGAGTGATGCGAAAGCAGACGATGGAGCGAGAAATCTCAAGGCGCTGGAGAGGAAAGTGCTCTCCAATCCTGCCGCCCAGAATGCCGCGCCGGCGTTTTTGGCGGTCGTGGTTGGAAAGGGGAGCATTGCCTACACACGCGACGACGGCGTGGCGGTGATTCCCATGGCGGCACTTGGGGCGTAGTGGTTTTGCGGGCGTGCCGTGCTTCCTTTACCGAAAATCCATTTGGTAAACCAGATGCTCGCGGATAGAATAAAGTTGACGGCAGCCCAAGGGTGATAGCTGGGCAGCGCCGTTGCTTGGTCAAGAGGTCAGTGCCTTAATGGCAGCGACTTGTTATGCTTCGAATGCTGTTTGAGTGCCTCGGAAAGTTCGATAAGCGCCGTGAAGAGCAAGACCAAAGCAACCAAGAGCTCTACGAGCTCTGATGGGCCCGGGATGACCGCTGATTCAAGTCACCGGGCCTAATCTTTTTCATGCATTTGAATAGAGCGGTCGACTCTCTTGGGGCCGTCTGCATGGCGTGTGCTTGGCGCATGGTATATTGCGTCCCGCTTTCATGTCCGCACGGGTTCCTATCCTTACGGCAATGTAGCCGCCTATGTAACGAGCGGCAGTTGACGGAGAAAGGCCCTGACCGTGCCAGACAAAAAGACGCCGGATATTTCGGCTATCGATACGACGAACTTTGCGCGCCAGATTGTGCTGGACTTTGAGTTTGCGCCGGTGCCAAAGCAGCGCCAGCGCCGTGGACTGCGCAACGAGATTATCGAGATCGGCGCCGTCAAGCTCGATTACCACGGCAACGTTATGGGCGAGTTCTCGCAGTTTGTGCAGACGGAATTTACCGAAGGCGTTGCGTTTCCCGTCCGCGAGCTCACGGGAATATCGGCCGTGGACACCGCGATGGCCGATCCGCTCTACGTGGTGATCAAAAGGCTCAGCGATTGGATCGGCCGCTGCTCCGCCCAGATAGTTTGCTGGAGCGGGGCGGATCATCGACAGCTTATGACCGAGTGCCAGGCAAAGCAAATCGACCTTGCCGCATTTCCTACGGACTGGGCCGACCTGCAGGCTTTTTACACCTCGATCATGGATGTGGGCAGCCACGGGTGCGTCTCTTTGAGTGACGCGGCGACGTGGTTTGGCATCGAGTTCGACGAGTCGACGGGTCACGCCCACAGCGCCCTGGCCGATGCGCGCGTGACCGCCAAGCTGCTCAAGCAGATGATGGACGGGGACTACCACGTGAGTCCGCGTGTCCAGGAGATCCGCCAGCGGTGGGGGATGGGCGAGCGAGCTCAGACGCGCCTTTCCAAGAAGTGCCCCGAGCTGGGCGACCTGCTGCTGAAGCTGAAGGCGGAGGGGAGGTAGGCGGGTGCCCATTGGGCGCAAGCAGAAGGAATGGTTGCGGGAAGGATTCCAGAATCAGCATCAGAGGGCTGTGCTTGAGATGCTATTCAAGGACACGCTGACGCCCGCCGAGACCAGGCAGGTCAAGAGTATGGACACCGAGATGGCATCCATTGTCGAAGAACGGCTTGCTAACATGATTCGCTGGATGGGCAGGCATAGACCCGTGACGCTGTGCGCGTTATCGTTCACAATGAGGCGTACAGGCTGCCAGAGGCGAACAGTTCCGACGAGGTTCTGAGCAACTGCATCATCGAGATTATCGAGTAGTTCTACGAGAGGGATTTGGCGGCGTAGAGCAATCTAGTTTTACGCGTTTGCAGGAGGAAGCCGGTATGGCAGACGAACTTGTTTTTAGTGGCGGCGAGATAGTTTACACCATGCCTCAACTGCCCAAAGTTGCATCTGTGCCGCTGAACGGTAGCGCCGTGCTGGTTGGTTTTAAGGACGCTCCCGATGGGGAGGAGGTCCTCTTTGATTTTGACCCTCGGGCTGAAAAGGCTACGAAGCTCGACTATGAACTTGCAGCCGTTAGCGGGCTCCTCACGGGCGCGTTGAATATCCTGTGGCAGAAAGACTTCAACCTAGAGGGTGCCAAAGAGTGGGGCGACGAGAAGGTTGGCAAATTCGTTCTTACGATTGCCAAGTCTGCGGGTATGACAAAGGCGGATGCAACTCTAGAAGACGCTATTCGCTTTCTAGAGAAAGGGTTTCCTCTTGCCGCGGACAAGCTGACTGCCGAGTTTGGCGGCGGGCTCCAACATCATCTGCGGGACTTCTCGCACCACCCGAGCTTGGTTGGCCTTGCGTGTTCGATCCTCTCGCAATTCACGTGCAAAGGCTATGGTACCGATACGGCCGGCTGGTTTGTCACCTTTGACCTGCCTGCCGCCGCCTTCGATCCCGACTGCCCTCTTATAGGCAGGAACGTTCCAGAGAAGATCGCGTTTGGCACTCTGTTCTGGGCAATGCATCTCGTGAGCGACATGGCGGGGTCTAGTTCAAACCCCGGTAAGGGGACGGGTATTCCCGGCGTTGTGCTGTCCCTGCTAAAGGAGCTCTCCTCCCTGCCTGTTTTTCAAGACATGCAGATTGCCTATAAGGGCAAGGATATTCGCATTCAGCAATGGATCTCAAAGCTGTTTAACGGAACGGCGTTCAAAACCGAGGACGGCAAGCCCATTCGCTTCGACCTTCGGACGGAAGTCGGTCTTTTCGATCAAGCTTTAAGTCAGGTGCCAGCAGTCGTGGCCAACGAGGTTATCGTTCGTTGTCTCTACATGCTTTCAAGGCTCAAGGCCGAGCTAGAACGTTGCGAAGTGAGTGATGTCTCCGGCTTGCGCAAGCTCAAGGCTTCGCATTTCATGCCCTACAACAGCAGGGCCCTCACTCGCATGGTCACGGTTTCGAGTACTTCGTTCGTTCTGGCGAATCTGGCGACGGCGGTGGTCAGGGCGGGTATCGAATACGAGGGGAACAAGGTCGTGTTCGCCCAGAAGTTCTTCTTGCGAATAAACTACGTTGGAGTTGGACGCCTTGCGTTTGCCCTCCATGCCGACTGGGGCTATATGGCGGAGGAAATGTCCGAGGCTTGGACTGAGCGTGCCAGGCGCCGCCAGGATATTTTCGATGGATTCCACTTTTATAGCCTAGATAGAGAAACGACGAGGATTGCCTTCTCGCTGAAGCTTGCCGCCATCAACTACGACTGCGGGAACGAGAAGAACGAAGTGCGCAAAGGGCAAAAGAGGAGCTGGGCCCGCGCGTGGCAGGATTCGGTCACGGATGGCCTAGGCATTGATGCAGACGGCTATTTTTTGAGCGAGGAAGATGCGTGCGGAGCCCTTGAGGCTATTTCGCGGCAGCGAGGCGGCAAGGTGCGCGCTTTGCTGATCGCTCAGGAGCTGGTTGAGTTTCGCCCCTATTTCCAGATAGGAGATGAAGAGAAGAAGGAATACAAAGGTTTGAAGGGGAGCGGGGCTTGGGTTAAAGATGAATTTCCCAGGAGACAAGACGCGGTTGATTTGGACGCCATACGTTCCCTCGAGAAACGTTGCGGGACACGCTTCCGCGAGCTTTCAGGTACATTGCCAAAGCTTTTGGTGGGTGGCGTCATTGTCGTGGCGGCGGCCGTAGGCACAGGAGGAGTGGCCGCGGCATTGGCTCCGGATATTGCTGTCGGTATCTTTGGAGGCTCGTTTGTCGGCCTTCACGGGGCTGCGCTTGTCAATGCGAGCCTTGCTGCAGCTGGCGGTGGGGCCTTAGCCGCCGGCGGCATGGGCATGGCCGGTGGCACTGCTTTGATTACGGGCGGCGGCGCCGCGCTTGGTCTATTGGGTTCCGGCGGCGTTGCCTTGGCGGCATCGATGGGGGAGAACTACGCGCAGTTCGTACTCGTCGAATGTTCGAGGCTCCTTGCTTTTCTTGATGTAGCAACTGACCGCTGCCCGCATGAAGGGGCCATTTTGGTTCGGAAAGCGGCCGAGGCCGTGCAACGCAGCATCGCTGGTGTTGAGGAAGATGTCGAGAAGGAGAATGGAAAGGGGGACCGCAGGGATAGCAGGTTGCTTAAGCAGTTGAAGAGGGGTCTTGGGTATTTGACTTCGACCCTTAAGCAGATCGAGAAGATGCAGAGGCGCCTTGGCACCGCCGGTGAGGGTGAGCCGCTCAATAGCTTGCCGGCAACAAGTGATGAATAGGTTCGGGCAGTCTGGCTGCAATTCTATACCATCAGCGCCCTCGCTCAAGCTGGCGTCATGCTTACCCATTTCTTTGTGGAACGTGATAAGTGCGTTAGCGGCTTGCTCGGTGTCTTTTGAGTTGCCGACTAGTTCTCATCGAGCTCCTTCAGGCGGGAGAGACGACGGTTCAGAATGTTATTCCCCCTTCTTATTGGCGTTTAATTACTTGTCTATCCATCTGTGCTAGACGGTAATTAGTTTTCAGTCCTTTGCTAGAATCATAGGCACATTTGTATTGCATCATGCAATCGCGGGGGTTGCCAATGAAATACGCCGAGCTTGTCGACGGAGAGGCCAAGACAAGCGAGCTCAAGAGCTTTCTTGTGGATGGCGAGAACGTTGCCGTGACCATCCGCATACCTAAAAACATGCGTGATGCGGCGAAGGACGCCGCTGCGCTTTCTGGCATCAGCTTTACCTCGCTGGTAAAGATGAGCCTCATCGAATATCTGACCAAGAAGGAGAAATAGCAGTGGCGGATAGCGACGATCTTATCAGGGCCGTTGGCGCCAATATTCAAGAGAAGGCATCTCTCATTTGGAGTGCCGCCGATACCCTGCGTGGCCCCTACAAGCCTCATGAGTACGGCCTGGTCATCCTTCCTATGACCGTTATCAAACGCTTCCACGACTGCCTTGAGCCCACGCACGATGCCGTTCTCGCCGCAGCTGAGAAATACAAAGCCTTTTCCGTGAAGGACGGCTTTTTGCGCGATGCCTCCGGCTACCCCTTCTACAACACCTCTAAGTTCACCTTCGAGACGCTCAAGGCCGACCCGGAGAACATCGAGGACAACTTCAAGGACTACATCAACGGGTTCTCGGACAACGTGCAGGACATCTTGGCGCGCATGAAGTTCGCCGACCAGATCGAACGCCTCTCCGACCCAGACGCCCCGCTGCTCTACCAGGTCGTCTGCGACTTCTGCAAGCCGCAGGCCGACATGTCGCCCGACAAGATCAAAGCTGTGGACATGGGCTACATCTTCGAGAACCTCATTCAGCGCTTCTCCGAGTCCTACGACGAGGACGCCGGCGCTCACTTCACGAGCCGCGACATCGTGTATCTCATGACCGACCTGCTCATTCAGGCGGACCCGCACGTCTTCGACGGCGACCGCATCACGAAGACCGTCTACGACCAGACCATGGGAACCTCGCAGATGCTCGGCTGCACCGAGGAGCGCCTGCGCCAGCTCGACGCCGAGGCCCGTGTAACCTGCTACGGCCAGGAGTTCAATCCCTTCACTTTCGGCATCGCGAAGGCGAGTGCGCTAATTCGTGGCGAGGACGACGCCAACATGCGCTTCGGAGATACCCTCTCCGCCGATAAGTTCGATGGCTTCAAGTTCGACTACTGCATTTCCAATCCACCCTTCGGTGACCCGTGGAATCCTCAGGCCCCCTCGGTGGAGAAGGAATTCAAGACTGCCGGCGGTGGACGCTTCCCCGTTGAGAAGCTTCCCGCCAAGGGCGATGGTCAGATGCTCTTCGTGCTCAACGGCCTGTCTAAGCTCAAGGACGACGGCGTGATGGCGATTGTCCAGGACGCGAGTCCGCTCTACAAGGGCAAGCCCGGCAGCGGCGAGGACAGCATCCGCCGATACGTGTTGGAGAACGACTGGCTCGACGCGATCGTGCAGCTGCCCTGCGACTCGTTCTACAACACCGGCATCGCCACCTACGTTTGGCTCTTCAGCAAGGCGAAGGCACCGGAGCATCGCGACCACGTGCTGCTCATCGACGCCTCCCGGTGCTTCGAGAAGCGCCGCAAGGGCATTGGCGACAAGAAGAACGACATCACCAAGTCCTGCCGCGACCTTATCGTCCAGGCGTACTCCGAGTATCGCGACGGCACTTGGACGGGCGCCGGGTCCAACGGACTAGAGGTCTCCGTCGAGGCGCGCCTGATGGAGACGGTCGAGTTTGGCTTCAACCGCGTTGCCGTGGAGAGCCCCGTCGTCGATGAGGACGGAGAACCCGTCCTTAACAAACGCGGGAAAATGCAGGCGGACAAGGCCAAGGAGGACACCGAGGACATCCCGCTCACTCAGGACATTGACGCCTATATCGAGCGCGAGGTACGCCCGTACAACAAGTACGCCTGGGTGGACAAGAAGAAGACCAAGGTGGGCTACACCGTCCCGTTCACGCGCGTGTTCTACAAGTACGCCGAGCTCGAGCCGGCCGACGAAATCGCCAAGCGCATCCTAGAGCACGAGAAGACGCTCGAGAAGAGCCTCGAGGCGCTCTTCGGAGAGGTGCGCTAGCGATGCGGGAGATGAAGGACAGCGGATGCAATTACCTTGGGATGATTCCATCTTCTTGGTCGACAAGTCGCCTGAAAGGCTATTTCAAAGCATCGAGAACAACGGGCAGGCCTGACGCGACGGTCCTGTCGCTGTACCGCGATTACGGAATAGTGCCAAAGGACAGCCGGAGCGATAACCATAATGTGACGTCGCTCGATACGAGCAAATACAAATTCGTTGAGGTTGGAGACTTTGTCATCAACAAGATGAAAGGTTGGCAAGGCTC
Organism: Collinsella sp. CLA-ER-H4; assembly: GCF_040092395.1. Classification (NCBI taxonomy): domain Bacteria; kingdom Bacillati; phylum Actinomycetota; class Coriobacteriia; order Coriobacteriales; family Coriobacteriaceae; genus Collinsella; species Collinsella sp. CLA-ER-H4. Next base: position 94,091 of record NZ_JBBNLQ010000002.1, on the reverse strand, counting down.
TATGGCCTTGTCTGCCTACGAAGGCATAGTCAGCCCTGCTTACCATGTGTTTAAGTTCACCAGCCCTCTGTTGCTGCCGAAGTACGCGCACTATCTGCTGCGCTGTCGTTCTTACGCTGACGAGTGGCACAAACTGTCAACTGGTCTCAGGGTGGGCCAGTGGGACCTTCATGTTGAGGATTTTCTCAATACGCGTATTCCGGTTCCTTCCCTCGACGAGCAGCGCCGCATCGCGGACTATCTGGACGAGAAGTGCGCCGAGATCGACCGCGCCGTCTCCGCCGCCGAGCGGTCTATCGAGGAACTGAACCTATATCGCTCTGCGCGTTTGGAAGAAGTGATTACCAGAGTTTCGCACGAAGCGCCACGAGAGAAACTCAAATACGTGCTGAAGGAGTCCAAGGATAAATCTCCTGACGGAATCGGAGAACCGCTGTCAATTACGATCGCTCGTGGAGTGCTTCGTTCTGCTGAGCTGTCTATACCGAATCCGACATCAAGCCTCGTTGGTGCCAAAATTGTTCATGCGGGCGACCTGGTCTTCAATAAGCTAAAAGCGTATTACGGCGTGATGTACGTGTCGCCTTACAACGGCTTGATTAGCCCAGAATATGCCGTTTATCGGGCCATCGATATGGGGAGAACCTCACTGAAATATCTTGAGTACGTATTCCATACAGCAGCAATGATTGACGAATTCATAATTCGCATCTCCGGTGTCGCGGATGGTTTCAGACGCTTGTATACAAGTGACCTGTTTGACATAGCGGTTCCAGTGCCTTCTATCGAGGTGCAGCAGGGTATCGTGGCGGAACTGGATGACCTGTATGCTTCCATTTTCGAATCGACAGAGGCCAAGCAAGCTATCATCGCCGACCTCAAGGCGTACAAGCAGTCGCTCATCTACGAAGTCGTTACTGGAAAAAGGGAGGTCTAAGTATGGCCGCTCAAACAAAGGAAAAGAACCTCGAAGAGGACATCGAGTCGTTTCTCTGCTCGCCTGAGGGCGGTTTCTTCAAGTGCGACGACAGGCATTCGCTCCTCTACGTCGAGGACGGCACCTATCAGATGGTCGGCGGCGGCTACATGGAGCATCGTGACCGTGCGCTCGACGCCGCTACCCTGGTCAACTTCATCCAGACGACGCAGCCCAAGGCGTGGGATCGCTTCGAGCGCATGTGCAACTCCGATTCCACGGCGAAGTTCGCCAAGGTCTTCAACGACGCCGTCGACCGCCTAGGTATGGTCGCGGTGCTCAAACACGGCTTCAAGCACCGAGGAATTCCTTTCAAGGTCGTATTCTTCAAGCCGGAGAGCGGGCTTAACGAAAGCGCCGCCGACCGCTATGCCAAGAACGTCTGCCGCTGCATCCGCCAGTTCCACTTCGCCGAGACGGGCAACCAGACCATCGACATGGTCCTGGACGTGAACGGCATCCCCCTGGTGGGCATAGAGCTCAAGGACCAGTTCACCGGCCAAGACGTTGAGAATGCCATGCGCCAGTGGCGCGAGGACCGCGACCCGAGGTGTCGCTGTCTCAAGTTCAACACGCGCATGGTGGCCTTTTTCGCCGTCGATCTCGAAAATGTCTACATGACCACCAAGCTGGAGGGCGCGAAGACCTTCTTCCTGCCGTTCAACCAGGGCTCCGCCGGGGCGGGAAACGACGGCGGCGCCGGCAACCCCGCAAATCCCGACGGTTATGCCACGAGCCACTTGTGGGAGGTCGCCCTGCAGAAGGACAGCCTGCTCGATATCGTCAACAAGTTCCTCCACCTGGAGGTCAAGGAAGAGACAGAGCTCGATGCACGCGGCAACGAGGTGAAGCGCAAGAAGGAGCGCATCATCTTCCCCCGTTACCACCAGCTCGACTCCGTGCGTAAGGTCATCGCCGACGTGCGCGCGAACGGGACGGGCAAGAACTACCTCGTGCAGCATTCGGCGGGGTCGGGCAAGTCGAACAGCATCGCCTGGACGGCCTATCGCCTTGCATCCCTCTTTGTGGATGACACCCCGCTGTTCGACTCCGTGGTCGTCGTCACCGACCGCCGAGTGCTCGACAGCCAGCTGCAGGAGACCATCTCGGGCTTCGATCACGCCATCGGCTCGGTCGTGACCATCGGCAAGGACAAGACCTCGGCCGACCTGCGGGACGCCATCAACGGCGGCGCTCGTCTCATCGTCTCGACCCTTCAGAAGTTCCCCGTGATCTACGAGCAGGTCGAGAGCAAGGGTAAGCGCTTCGCCATCATCGTCGACGAGGCACATTCGTCCCAGACGGGAACGAGCGCGCTCAAGCTCAAGAGCGCCCTTGCCGACAAGCGCGACGCGCTCGAGGAGTACGCTGAGATCGAGGCGGAAGCCGAGGACGCCGCAGCCGACTGGGAGGATGAACTCGCCAGCGAGCTCGCGAGCCACGGCCGTCATCAGAACCTGACCTTCGTGGCCTTCACCGCAACGCCGAAGGAGCAGACGCTCGAGATGTTCGGCGACGAGTGGTCCGACGGGTCGTTCCACCCGTTCCACGTCTACTCGATGCGGCAGGCGATCGAGGAAGGCTTCATCATGGACCCTCTCGCCAACTACGTGAGCTATTCGGAGGCGGTCGAGCTCGCGCGCACGGTCCCCGACAACCCCGACGTGCCGAGCAGTCCCACGCTCAAACTGCTCCGCAAGTACAAGGAGCTGCACCCCTACGCTCTCGGTCAGAAGGCCGAGATCATTGTGGAGACGTTCCGCAACGTGACACGCACCAAAATCCGCGGAAAGGGCAAGATGATGGTGGTCACGGCATCGCGCTTGGCGACAGTACGCTACTACCACGAGATCAAGCGCTACATGCAAAAGAGGGGCTATGAAGACATCGAAGTGCTGGTGGCGTTCTCTGGTGGCATCAGCGACCCTGCGGACGGTCCTGACGGCCCCGAGTACACTGAGCCGTCCCTCAACGTCGGCCACGACGGCCAGCGTGTTGCTGAGAGCCAGACGAAGGCCGAGTTTCACAACTATGGCGACGTGCTCGTCGTAGCCGAGAAGTACCAGACGGGCTTCGACGAGCCCCTGCTGCACACGCTGGTGGTGGACAAGAAGCTCAAGGACGTGAAGGCCGTCCAGACGCTCTGCCGCGTCAACCGCATCCACCCGGACAAGGAGGACACCTACATCCTCGACTTCGTCAACAAGCCCGAGGACATCCAGAAGGCGTTCGAGCGCTTCTACACCGAGACGTCGCTCTCCGAGCAGATCAACACCGATCTCCTTTACCAGGTGCAGACCGACATCCGCGGCTACGGGCTCTATGACGAGTCCGATATCGAGGCCGCGGCCGAGATGGTCTTCACCGATGGCAAGGGCAAGTCGCAGAGCAACGTGCAGGGTAAGCTCGCGGCCGTCTTGAAGCCGGCGGTCGCGCGCTATAACGAGCTGGACGATGATGAGCGCTACCAGGTGCGCCGCAAGGTGCGCAGCTTCTGCAAGTGGTACACCTACATCACCCAGATCGTGCGCATGTTTGACCGTGACCTGCATAAGGAGTACGTGTATCTAAGCTATCTGCGTCATCTCCTCAAAGTTGAGAAGATTCCCGTCGAAGCGGTGGACGATAAGGTTGAGATGCGCTTCTACAAGCTCAAGCGTGAGTTCGAGGGGAGCATCTCGCTCGAGGGTACTGGCGGAGTGTTCGAACCCGGCGGCTCGGCTAAGACTGTTGTACCCGACAAGAAGCGCGATCCGCTGCAGGTGCTCGTGGATAAGTTCAATGAGCAGTGGGCGGGCAACTTCACTGAGGGAGACCGCGTGGTGATCGATACGCTGTGGAAGCGTATTGCTGACAACCCGCAGGTCGCCGACACCATCCGTCGCGACGGCAGACAAGTTTTCGAATCTAGTCTGTTGCCCAAGGTGTTCGATGAGGAGGCTCGCCGCGCCTATGTGGAGAACACGGACTCCTTTACCAGCCTCTTTGAGGACAGTGAGAAGTATCGCGCCATGATGAGCGCCATCGGGCAGTTGCTGGTGGAGAAGTTCAAGTAGACGATGAGGACTAAGAGCAAGGTGGGCTTAGCATGACAAAAAATCAGTCAGATTACTTTCAGGCAAAACATCCGTGGTCTGAGACCAAGGATGATCTTCTGGCATGCTATCTAACGCCTTTTTTCACTAAGGTGTATCGACCTTCACGGAACGGCATTCTTTATATCGATGCTTTTGCTGGTGCGGGTTTATTTGCCGATGGCAGTAAGGGATCTCCCTTGATTGCCCTTTCTAAGTATTTTGCAATTGCAAAGAAAAATCGTTCAAAGACGCCCATCCAGTTCATTCTTAGTGAATCCAACGCGGAATCTAGAAAGCATCTCGAATCGACATTTAACGAAGCAAAGGGAGCTAGCGGCTATATCAAGCCGCCAATTATCGTTTCCAGTTGCGAGGATGCTATAAGACGGGCACAACAAACTAGCGTTTGTGGGGGTGGTAAGCCCTCAACAGTCTTCTATTACATCGATCCATTCGGGGTTAAAGACCTACGACTCGATCTTCTAACTAATTCGCCTAATATGGCTCACACGGAGGCCCTGGTCAACTTCAATAGTTTTGGCTTATTCCGCGTTGCCTGCGCTGCCATGAAAGTGCCACTGTCACTTCCAAATGAAGTTGAACTGCCGGAAGACGACTTTAATGAGCTCACGAAAGCCAGCGTTTGGGTTGAGCGTCTGAATGCCTGCATCGGAAGTGGTGACTGGAAAGAAGTGGTCGTTCGTTATAAGGCTGGAGAGATTGACGCTTGGCAGGCTGAACATGCGCTCTCGGAACTCTTTTGCAACAACGCGCGTTCTTACTATAAGTATGTAACGAATATGCCTATCAAAGATATGAGTAAACGCGTTAATGTCGGTGGGCTCGTCAAATATAGAATGATCCATATGACCAATAGCCCAGACGGTTGCGTTCTGATGAACGATAACATGATTAAGCGCAACCTCGACCGGCAATGCAAGCAGTTGGGATTGTTTGCGGTGGATGTTGATGGTCGTAATGTTGAGACTGCCGTAATTGCGGCCAAGGCCAGTGATTTTGTCCAGCATATGCCCGTTCACCAAAACATGAAAATGGGTGATATTGCTGCCACGTTGATTTCCGAGTGCGGAGTCTTTGACAGAAGCAATACTATTTTGAAGACCTATGTGGGCCCAATGATTGAGGAAGGTGTTCTTGAGCGTGCGGTCAAGTTCACTTTGAAAGGAAAGCCAAAAAAGAGCTTTGCGCTCAAAGACGAGGTTTATCGAGCAAGATGAGTGCTTAGGTCGGTCGTATCTTTGGTGTGAGGAAGTTCAGCGAGAAGAGAATTAAAGAACAATGGAACAACTTGGGCACATATATCGAAAAAGTATGCTCTACCGTACAAAAGTTGAATATGGCGATTGGGCGATGAATCATGTGCAAGGCTGTTCGCATGGATGCAATTTTCCATGCTATGCATATTTAATGGCAAAACGTTTTGGGCGTGTCAAAACATACGAGGAATGGCGGCGGCCGAGCCTTGTCGACAACACTTTGGATCTGCTGCGCAAAGAGTTGCCGCGTTATTGTGATGAGATAAAACAGGTTCAACTGTGCTTTACAACCGATCCTTTTATGCTCGGATATCCAGAAGTTGGCAGTATGAGCTTGGGTGCAATTGAGCTCATTAACGAGTACGGTAAGCCGTGCAGCATTCTGACGAAAGGAGAGCTTCCCGTTGAACTTGCGGCGTTGCCTAATGCGGCGTTGAACACCTATGGAATTACCTTGGTGTCGCTTGATGAGGACAATCGGAAAAGGATGGAACCCGGTGCAGCGGCATACTCAGTCAGGCTTGCCGCTCTCGAGTCTCTCCATAAGGCTGGCTGTAAGACTTGGGTTAGCATGGAGCCATATCCGACTCCAAATATCTGCGAGCAAGATTTGGATGCGCTGCTGCGCAAGATCTCTTTTGTCGATAAAATTGTTTTTGGCAGGACGCACTATGACAGACTAACAAGCTCCTACGACGACTGCGCCCGCTTCTATCGTGATAGTGCAAGGGAAGTCCGTGATTTTTGCTCCGAGCACGGCATCGAGTGCCACATTAAAAAGGGGACAGTTGGCTAGCGCCGAGTTTCTGCGGTCTGGAATTCATGACGACAAATACCAAGGAGATTCCGACTATCTTCACTCAGTCAGAACCTCCGATAGCCTCTTAAACAAATCGCCATTTTGGGTCTATTGAGAGACGCTGTCTACAGCCTTATTTTTCCTCCCGTGCCGTCGTAATCAAGTGTGCGGCGTGCGGGCATTGCGCCCTATCCGGTGCAATGCGACAATTCGGGCAAAGACCAGTTAGCTGGGGAGGGTGCACCATAGGGGCTTATTACGGATGGGTCAACGCAACGAACGCAACGAAAATGGAGTATCTGGGCAATACGCCATTCGCGTATTCCGTGGGGTTATGGAAAACTGTTGCTTCCCCAACGACCGCACTGATATCGCCCTCACTCTGCTCGCCGGTCGCTTGCATGGTGATCTCGTCGCCTACGTGAGCGACTATACCAACTTTGAGGCGCTCGAGGGTGAGGGCTTTCGACGCATGGCGGAACTTATCCCCGAGAACCCGCGCGATTACATCGAAGACAATGGAACCGATGTCGGCGGCTTGTTCTCGTGCTTTAAGGGCGCGGAAAGGTATTGCTCGGCAGACGATGATCCCGATGCCGATTTCATGCATCCCTATCAGGGGTCATTCGACGAGGAGCCTGTATTCTATCGTTATGTGGTCAACGAGACACGCAAGGAGTACGTCGCCCGCATGGACGGCCAATATCTCTGCACGGTTGAAGGGAAAGACATTCTGGAGGACGTAACCCCAGCGATCCTTGGAGACACCAACCGTTTGGATTATCGGGGGCAGGAGGTCTTGGAAGGGCCTTGGGGGGCGATGTTATTACGCCCACCAACGACCGACCGGGCCCTGATTTTACCGACGTGACACCTGATTACACCATCTGGTAGCAAGTCGAGCTGTAGACGGTCACATTTGGCTTTGTGTGCTTGGGCTTAAAAACGATATGTTCGTCTATGCCATCGCAACCCCGCGTGCCACGCTCAGCAGCTCATATTCCCTCTGGTCCCACTGATGCAGCTCGGCGGCCTCGACGGCGTCGCGGCACAGGTCCAGGAACACCTCGGCGCCCTCGCAGAAGCACTCACGGACAAAGGCGCCGGATCCGTCCGCAACGCACTCGCCGTCGGCAAAGAGCTTCCAGCTGAATGGCTCGCACGAGTCATCTCCAAGCAGCTTAATCTGTAATACGTGCGGGGCGCCGGCGGCGCAGAGCTCTTTCTCAAGCACCTGCACGGTAAAGCGCATCTGGTGGGAGAGGCTGCTCTTGACCATGGGCGAGGCATAGCCGCTCGGCTCGTCCAGAAGATGCATGCGTTTTGGCTGTGCGACCAGGTTGTGGAAGTTGCGCTCGCTGCGCACGGAGAAATTGTCCATACGGACTCCTTTCATCGATGTTGGCAGGGCCACCGTGCCTCTTGGCCGGTTGGCGTCGGGATTGTGGAGCCAACTCTCTACCCCGACTCTGGATAAAACGCGCCCGCTCCTTGCGGGCACGATGGAGTCTGTCAGCACGCGCGGACAGAAATCAAGCGCCGCGTGCGAAATGACGCGCGGGCGGCGCTTGATTTCGCCGGCTGCTGCTAGGCTCAAATCCGAAAAAGTGTCGAAATCTTCCATGTAAAAGTACGGAAAAGTGTCGTAATACACACTTTAGAACTTCGAAAAAGTGTCGAAATTAGCACCTAACAACTACGGAAAAGTATATCCTAGTGCTAAAACAGCATGTAATAAGGGGTGCGCTTATGCTACAGAGAAAAGCGAAGGCACAGTTTGAATCTTGGCTTGCCTCGTCGCCTAACAAGGCTCTTTTGGTCAAGGGTGCCCGACAGGTAGGAAAGTCATATTTGGTCAACGTCTTTGCAAGCGAATCGTTCGAAAATGTTGTGACGTTCGACCTTATCGCCGACGCGTCCGTGCGCGATTCGTTTTTGGCGGCAAAAAGCGCGGATGACCTGCTTATGCGCATGTCTATTGCTGCAACGCAGCCGATGGTTGCGAACAAGACCGTTGTGGTTATCGACGAGGTGCAGCGATGCCCCAACGTGGTGACGTTTATCAAATACCTGGTCCAGCGCGGCGATTTTCGATACATCCTTATCGGATCGCTCCTTGGCGTTGAGCTCGAGGGCATCGATTCCCTGCCGGTGGGGTATGTCGAGCAGGTCCAGATGCACCCGCTCGACTTTGAGGAGTTTTGCTGGGCAAATGGCGTTGGTGCCAGCGTGTTTGACATGCTCAGGGGCTGTCTAAAGGATGAAGGGGAGCTCCCCGGCTACCTGTATGACCGCTTGCTCGATCTGTTCCATCAGTATGTGGTGGTGGGAGGCATGCCCGACGCGGTCAATTCCTTCTTGGCGACGCGCAATGTCGACGAGGTTCGAAACATCCACCGCGATCTTCACGCCCTGTATCGCGATGACATCGCAAAGTACGCTCCGCCCGAGCTACGCTTGGTTATTCGCGATATCTATGATTTGATTCCCAGCGAGGCCGGTTCCAAAAACAAGCGATTCAAACTGTCATCGATTAACGGTGTCAAACGTTTTGCGCAGGTGACAGATCATTTTCTCTGGTTATCGGAGGCGGGTGTCGCGCTTCCCGTGTATAACGTAACGGCGCCCGTGGCACCCCTGCTATTGGGGGAGCAGCGAAATCTGTTCAAGCTGTTTTACCTGGACACCGGAATGCTCATGTCGTTGTATTCCAAAAGGGTCGCTCAAGGCGTTTTTGATGGGGAGGCGGAAGACGCCTTTGGCATGAACATGGGGGCGGCGTTCGAGGGCTTCGTTGCCCAAGAGCTCAAAGCTCATGGATTTAGATTGCGCTACTTTACGTCCAAAAAGGTCGGTGAGCTCGATTTTGTGGAAGAGACGTTCGATGGGGAAGTGTTTGCCATCGAGGTCAAATCGGGCAAGAGTTTTAAGTCCCACGCGGCGCTCGATAACGCACTGGCAACGAAGGGCTACGGAATCGATCGCGCCCTGGTACTTGCGGAATGTAATCTTCACCGCGATGGTGACGTGCTGTATCTGCCCATCTTTATGGCAGGGCTTTTGGAGCCGTAACGTGCCGCCGGCTCTTCTGGCCCTCCCTTAACCCTCGCTACTCGTCGTCCCCGTCGTTGGGGTCGCCCTTGAGGGTGTTGATGTCCAGGTACTGGTTATCGTCCTCTTTTTGCTGGGTCTCCGACTCCGCTTGGGTGGGGCCGCGGAACAGCTGGAATCCCTCAAACGCAATGGCGCCGAGCAGGGCAATGACAATGGCGATAAAGGCGACCTTGACTGCCTGCGGAAATTCCGAGAAACGCAGCGCCTTTTCCTCGGCGTAATAATCGGCGAAGCGCTCTTCGCCCGTGCTTTTGGTATACGCCGGTGCGGGCGCGGCCTCCGGGTCATATTCCGGTGCAGGCGTGGCGGCGTACGGATCGTTGAGATAATCGCTCGATGCGGTGCCATAATCCTCGGTCTCGATGCGACCGGTGCCAGCATAGCCATCGGAATAATCGGAATATGCCGCACTGCCCTCATAGTCCGCGGCGCTCGTGTTGGCGGCAAAAAGCGGGTTAACTGGAACGTCGAGCGCCGGCATGCCGGTAGAGGTCTCATCCAGATCGGCTGCAGCCCAGGAATCGTAGGCAACCTGATGGGCAACGGGCTCATCGAGCCTTGCGACCGGAGGCTTGCGTGCCGCAGGAACAGGCAACTGCTGGGCGCTGTACATAACGGTGCTGTCGGCCGATTTGCCCTGCGTCGCTGCAGCGAGAAATGCCGCCGTCTCGGACGGGTCGTTTGCGGGGCGGGGAGCGGGCGTGGGCGCCGAAGTGGGTGCGGGCGTAGGCGCAAGTGCGGGATTGGGACTTGACGGGCGAGCCCCGCCGCCCATGAGTTCGTCGGCGGTCCACGGGCGATCATCCATCACGTCGTCAAGGCTCAGCGAAAACAGGTCGTCTTCCCCCTCATCGAACATGCGGTGCACATGTCCACCAATTGCCGGAATCAATCCGCGACCGGTGCATGATGCCTTGCTCAACGCCATTCTGTCCCATCCTTTCGAAATACTAATGACATCGATTATATGGAACTTCCCAAGCGGCTCGGTCTTGGATTCGTGCTTTCCAGAACTCGCGCCCAAAAGGGGAGGGCAATCCAGGCGAGTGCCTACTTGTCGCCGGCCGCCGCCTTGGCCTCATTGAGGTAGCTATAGAAGCTGTACTTGGAGATGCCAAAGAACTCGCAGGCGCGCTCGCTCGACTTGGAAATGAGGAAGGCGCCGCGACGGTCGAGGTAGCCAATGGCACGAATGCGCTCGTCTTTGGTCATGAGTGCCGCGGGCTTGCCCACAAACTGCTCGCACTCGTGCAGCAGGTCCTCGAGCAGGTCGCCGATGTTCTTGGTAATGGGCTCGGGCTCGGTATAGCCCGTGCCGCCGGTGCCGGTAAAGGCGTCGAGCGAACGCTCAAAAGCCTTCATGAGCGTAATGTCAAAGTTGATGCCCAAAATGCCGACGGGCTTGCCTTCGTCGTTGCGGATAAAGATGGTCGAGGACTTGAGCAGCTTGCCATCGGTGGTTTTAGTGAGGTACGGCTCGCGGTCGTGTACGTCGGTGCTGCCCTCGTGCATGGACTCAAACACAATATGGCTGGGGCCGTCACCCAGTTTGCGCCCGCTGACGTGGCCGTTTTCGATCACTACGATGGAGTGGTCCACGTCCTCGGTCTCCAGATCGTGGACGACGACTTCGCAGTTGGGGCCAAATTGGAGCGCCAGGCCGTGTGCGAGGCGCTTGTAAAACTCAATCTGTGCGGGGGTCATGGGTGCCTTCCTAAAAATTAGTTTGGGCACACTTTGCCATAAACCACATCTGTTCGCAAACAAATCCATCAACAAGGCAATTCATGACCGTTCGGCGGCGAAAAAGTACCGATTACGGCAACAAACAATTTGTTAGGTTTGCCAATCAAAAAGTGTGATAGAACAGTGCTAACAAACTTTTTGTTTGGCATCCACATAAAAGTTCAGTCGCATGAATGGGAATGGGCTGAAACGCGTATGCGGGGGCCGGCAAGAGAGGACTTAAGGAGTTCACCGTATGGCCGATAAGATCCAGTGGGCGGGCAACACGATGCCCAAGAGCGATGACAAGCACTTGGGAATCATGAGCCTCGACCACGTGAAGAAGGCCCGCGCCTTCCACCAGTCGTTCCCTCAATATACCGTCACCCCGCTTGCCCGCCTGGACGGTCAGGCTGCGCGCTTGGGTCTGTCCAACCTGTGCGTTAAGGACGAGAGCTATCGCTTTGGCCTCAACGCCTTTAAGGTTCTGGGCGGATCGTTTGCCATGGCCAACTACATTGCCGACGAGACCGGCAAGGACGTTGCCGAGTGCACCTTCGATTACCTGACCTCCGATCAGCTTGCCAAGGACTTTGGCCAGGCCACCTTCTTTACCGCTACCGACGGCAATCATGGCCGCGGCGTGGCATGGGCTGCCAACAAGCTGGGCCAGAAGGCCGTCGTTCACATGCCCAAGGGTTCCACCAAGCCCCGCTTCGATAACATCGCCGCCGAGGGCGCAACGGTGACCATCGAAGAGGTCAACTACGACGAGTGCGTGCGCATGGCCGCCGCCGAGGCCGACGCCTGCGAGCGCGGCGTCATCGTTCAGGACACCGCCTGGGAGGGCTACGAGAAGATCCCGTCTTGGATCATGGAGGGCTACGGCACCATGGCTTCCGAGGCTGCCGAGCAGCTGCGCGAGATGGCCATCAACCGCCCGACGCACGTGTTTGTCCAGGCTGGCGTGGGTTCGCTCGCCGGCGCCGTGGTGGGCTACTTCACCAACCTGTATCCCGATAACCCGCCCACCTTCGTCGTGGTCGAGTGCGCTCCGGCCGCCTGCCTGTACAAGGGCGCTGCCGCCGGCGACGGCGATCCGCGTATCGTGGACGGTGACATGCCCTCCATCATGGCCGGTCTGTGCTGCGGTGAGCCCAACATCCTGGGCTGGGATATCCTGCGCAACCATGCCACCGCCTTCGTGTCCTGCCCCGACTGGGTCACCGCTCGCGGCATGCGCACCCTGGGCGCCCCCGAGAAGGGCGACCCGCGCGTCATCTCCGGCGAGTCCGGCGCGGTGACCACTGGCCTGGTCGAGACCCTCATGCTCGATCCTGAGTACGCCGAGCTCAAAGAGCTCATCGGCCTGGATAAGACGAGCTCCGTGCTCTGCTTCTCCACGGAAGGTGACACCGATCCGGATCAGTACCGTCGCATCGTCTGGGAAGGCGAATACCCCACTTGCTAATCGTTGGGGCGGAGTAAATAGGTATCGCTCCGCCACCTCACAGGTAGATTCCTTAGTTTGAAAGGTTATGAACAATGGCTAAAGAACTCGATTTCGACGCTATCAAGGCTGCTGCTGAGTCCCATCGTGCTGATATGACTCGCTTCCTGCGCGCCATGATCTCTCACCCCTCTGAGTCCTGCGAGGAGGGTGAGGTCGTCGCTTGCATTAAGGCCGAGATGGAGAGCCTTGGCTATGACGAGGTCAAGGTCGACGGCCTGGGTAACGTCATGGGCTTTATGGGCGAGGGCGACAAGATCATCGCCATCGACTCTCACATCGACACCGTCGGCATCGGCAACATCGATAACTGGGATGCCGATCCTTATGAGGGCTACGAGACCGACGAGATCATCTATGGCCGCGGCGGCTCCGACCAGGAGGGTGGCATGGCTTCTGCTACCTACGCTGCCAAGATGATGAAGGACATGGGCCTCATCCCCGAGGGCTACAAGATCATGGTCGTCGGCACCGTCCAGGAAGAGGACTGCGACGGCATGTGCTGGCAGTACATCTACAACAAGGACGGCATTAAGCCCGAATTCGTCATTTCCACCGAGCCCACCGACGGCGGCATCTATCGCGGTCACCGCGGCCGCATGGAGATCCGCGTCGACGTTCACGGCACCTCCTGCCACGGCTCTGCTCCCGACCGCGGCGACAATGCCATCTACAAGATGGCCGACATCATCGCCGACGTTCGCGCTCTCAACAACAACGGCTGCGACGAGTCGACCGACATCAAGGGCCTCGTCAAGATGCTCGATCCCAAGTACAACCCCGAGCACTTCGAGGACGCCCGCTTCCTGGGCCGCGGCACCTGCACCGTCAGCCAGATCTTCTACACCAGCCCCAGCCGTTGCGCTGTCGCTGACTCCTGCGCCATCTCCATCGACCGTCGCATGACCGCCGGTGAGACCTGGGAGTCCTGCCTGGACGAGATCCGTAACCTGCCGGCAGCCAAGAAGTACGGCGACGACGTGAAGGTCTCCATGTACATGTACGACCGTCCGTCCTGGACCGGCGAGGTCTACGAGACCGAGGCTTACTTCCCCACGTGGATCAACAAGGAGACCGCTCCGCACGTCAAGGCCCTCGTCGACGCCCATAAGGCTATGTTCGGTGACGAGCGCATCGGCTGCGAGCCCAGCATGGACAAGCGCACCGGTCGTCCGCTGTGCGACAAGTGGACCTTCTCCACGAACTGCGTTTCCATCCAGGGCCGCTACGGCATCCCCTGCGTCGGCTTTGGCCCGGGTGCCGAGTCTCAGGCTCACGCTCCCAACGAGGTCACCTACAAGGACGACCTGGTCACCGCTGCCGCCATGTATGTGGCTGCCCTGAACCTCTACGATCCGAGCCAGGCCGATGGCGATGCCACCGTGTTCCGCGCCGGTCTGACCAACAACAAGATCGACTAGTCTCATTCCTCGATCTTGTTGAGCCGGGGACAGTTTATGCCCCCGGCACCCCCTGTTGACTTGGGGCCCGCGGTCGTTATCTCCCATGCTTCCTCAACGGTAGCGGGTCCTCGTCATGGTGCTCTGCATGTTCTAGCCACACGCGCATGCCGGAGCACATCTACTCATTGCGATCGTTTCATCTTTAGAAAGGACATTTCCATGGACGCCAAGTTTACCGAGCTCGTCGAGCAGCTGAACGGCCTCGACTTTAAGGGTATGTACGGCAGCGACTTCCTGCACACCTGGGATAAGACCACCGATGAGCTCAAGGCGCTCTACATCGTCGCCGACGCTCTGCGCGAGCTGCGCGAGAACAACGTTTCGTCCAAGATCTTCGATTCGGGCCTGGCCGTCTCGCTGTTCCGCGACAACTCCACCCGTACGCGCTTCTCCTTCTCTAAGGCCGCCAACCTGCTCGGCCTTGAGCTGCAGGACCTGGACGAGAAGAAGTCCCAGATCGCTCACGGCGAGACCGTCCGCGAGACCGCTACCATGATCTCCTTCATGGCCGACGTCATCGGCATCCGCGATGACATGTACATCGGCAAGGGCGACGCCTACATGGCTGAGGTCTCCGAGTCTGTCCAGCAGGCTTACGAGGATGGCGTTCTGGATCACCGTCCCACGCTCATCTCCCTGCAGTCCGACTCCGATCATCCCACGCAGTCCTCTGCCGACATGCTCTACCTTATCAACGAGTTTGGCGGCCTCGAGAACCTCAAGGGCAAGAAGGTTGCCGTCACCTGGGCCTATTCGCCCTCTTACGGCAAGCCGCTGTCCTGCCCGCAGTCGCTGATCAGCCTGCTGCCCCGCTTTGGCATGGACGTCACCCTGGCTCACCCCGAGGGCTACGACCTCATGCCCGAGGTCGTCGAGCGCGCCAAGGGCTATGCCGCCGAGTCCGGCACCACCTTTAAGCAGGTCAACACCATGGCCGAGGCCTTCGAGGGCGCCGACATCGTGATCCCCAAGAGTTGGGCTCCGTTTGCCGCCATGGAGAAGCGCACCAACCTGTACGCCGAGGGCGACGACGCCGGCATCGCTGCGCTCGAGAAGGAGCTGCTCGCCCAGAACGCCACCCATCAGGACTGGTGCTCCACGACTGAGCTCATGGAGAAGACTGCTAACGGCCAGGACACCATCTTTATGCACCCGCTGCCCGCCGACATCTCCGGTGTCTCCTGCGAGCACGGCGAGGTCAACGCCGACGTCTTCGACATGCACCGCGTGGGCATGTACAAGGAGGCCAGCTACAAGCCGTACGCCATCGCAGCCATGATGTTCCTGCAGAAGGTTGCCGATCCCGCCGCTACCCTCAAGGCCCTCGACGAGCGCAACACCGCCCGTTGGCTCCAGGCCTAAAGCCGGGTTGAGGTAAGCCATGTAAAGGGGGCGCTCTGCCAACCGGCGGGGTGCCCTTTTTTGCATCGCGGGCGTGCGGGATAAGCGCTTTCGATGTGGATGCCCGCGGCGCGAGTTATGGGTACGATGGTTTCGGGGGAGGTATCACCATGAGACTTGGATGCGTCATTATGGCTTCGGGCGAGGGCAAGCGGTTTGGCTCTAACAAGATGCTTGCCGATATCTATGGCGAGCCGCTGATTGCCCGGGCCATCGATTCGGTTCCCCGGGGCTTTGACGTCGTGGTTTCGACGCGTTGGCCCGAGGTCGCTCAGATTTGCGAGGACAAGCATTGCCCGTGCGTTCTGCACGATGGCGAGCTGCGCAGCGAAAGCGTCCGTGCGGGCCTTTCGTGGGGAGTCGAACGCAACTGGAAAGGTTGCCTCTTTTTGCCGGGCGACCAGCCGCTTGTGAGCACGGACTCTTTTGAGGCCATGGTTCGCGCGTTTGACGAGCGTGGCCGCAAACATCCGGTGCGCTTGGCGTGCAACGGTGAGCCTTCGAGCCCGGTGCTCTTTCCGGCGGAACTATTCGATGCACTCATGCGTCTTGAGGGCAAGGACGGCGGGGGCTCGATTCTCAAGGACCGTACCGACGTGGTGCTGGTCGAGGCGCGTGCCTACGAGCTGTGGGATGTCGATACCGCAGAGGGACAGCGACGCATAACGGAGCATATCGCGGCCTGCTCGTATTTTGATCGCGTGGCCAACTGTATTAATCAATAAGGAGCAACATGATCATCATCAAAAACGGCGCGCTCGTGACGCCCCAGGGGCTTCGCCGCGCCGATCTTGCCATGGAGGGCGACAAGATTGTGCGGATTGCCGCGGCGATTGAGCCGGCCGAGGGCGATACCGTCGAGGACGCCGCGGGCTGCTGGGTGTTTCCCGGCTTTATCGACGGCCACACGCACATGCAGTGCTGGACTGGCATGGATTGGACAGCCGATAGCTTTGAAACCGGCACGCGTGCGGCTGCCTGCGGCGGTACGACGACCATCGTGGACTACGCGACGGCTGATCGCGGCGTGACCATGCCCGATGCCTTGGCCGAGTGGCATCGCCGTGCCGACGGAACCTGCACGGCCAACTACGCCTTTCATATGGCACTCGCCGAGTGGAATGAACGCAACCGCGCCGATCTTTCGGCTATGCGCGAGGCGGGCGTATCGTCGTTTAAGACCTACTTTGCCTACGATCATTTGCGCCTGGACGATGCCGAGACGCTCGAGGTGCTCGAGGAGCTCAAGCGTATTGGCGGCATACTGTGCGTGCATTGCGAGAACGGTACGCTGGTGAATGAGCTGCAGAAGCGCGTGTACGAGCAGGGAATTCATGGGCCCGAGGGGCATGCGCTCAGCCGCCCGGACGTGTGTGAGGCCGAAGCCGTGAGCCGCCTGCTGTATCTGGCGCACCTGGCCGGCGACGCCCCAGTCAACGTGGTGCACCTTTCGACCAAGTTGGGGCTCGGGGCCATTCGTGCTGCCAAAGCGCGCGGGCAGAAGAATATCTATGTCGAGACCTGCCCCCAATATCTGATGCTTGACGACACCTGCTATCTGGAGCAGGGCGAGGACGGCTTTGCGGGCGCCAAGTACGTGATGAGCCCGCCGCTGCGCCATGCCGGTGACCGTGCGGCACTGCGCGAGGCGCTTGTGGCCGGCGAGATCGATACGATTGCGACCGATCATTGCAGCTTTAACCTGCACGGGCAAAAGGACCGCGGGCGCGACGATTTCCGCGCGATTCCCAACGGCGTGCCCGGCGTGGAGCATCGTCCCGTCGCGATTGCCACGAGCTTTGAGGGACAGCTGGGACCCGAGGACCTCTGCCGCTTGATGAGCGAGAACCCGGCGCGCGTGTTTGGCATGTACCCGCGCAAGGGCTGTCTTGCCGAGGGCGCCGATGCCGATGTGTGCGTGTGGGATCCCAAAGCGCGCTGGACAATCAGCGCCGCGACACAGCATCAGGCCGTGGACTACACGCCGCTCGAGGGCTTTGAGGCACATGGCCGCGCCAAGGCCGTGTTTGTGAACGGCGTGCTGGTGGCGCGCGATGGCGAGCCCACCGGAGCCCAACCCGGCCGCTACGTGCCCCGCTAGCAGCAAAGATGCCGTGTCCCCTCCTCAGTTGCGGTGAAATACGGACTGTTTGCGGCCGTCGGGCGGCCAAACAGTCCGTATTTCACCGCAACTGAGGAGATGGGGCCGGCTACTTGAGGCTGCTGGCGACGACGGGGCGGTCGAGAGCTGCCTCGAAGCGGTCGGCCATCGTGGGGTCGCTGAGCGTGTCGACTTGGTTGAGCATGACGCGTGCGGTGCTGAGTTTCAGCGCCTGCATCTCGGCATTGAGCACCTGGGCGACGCGCTCGGGCGTGGCGATGTCGGTGAGCTCGCAGCCGCAACGCTCGCAAAAGAGCTCGGGGCGGTGGACGGCTTCGTTGATGGGCTTGCTGAGTCCCGAGGCGCCGACGAGCCAGATGACGTTGGCCGTGCCGGCGGGAATTACCGGCTCCCAGGCGGCATGCGCCTTGAGCGGGAGTCGCTTGCTACCGTCTGCCTCGGCCAACACATAGTCAAAGCGCTGTGCCAGCCCGCCGAGTGGCTCGGCGGGGGCGGAGAGCTTGCCTGTCTCCGGGTCCAAGACGCCTGCCTGGCAGATGCCTCCGCGTGCAAGGCCCGCGCAGGCCTCGCAGGTGCAACCGGGGACATGCGAGGCGCCCGGCTTCCAAGGCGCGGCGTCCAGGCGACGATTCGACCCGTCCCATGGCACGCCGGCAACGGGAAGCATATGCGTGGTGGTGCAGAGGAGCACGCGGCCGCCAGCGCGCATGAGCTCAAGACCCAGCGTTTTGAGCAACGTCGACTTGCCGCCGCTGCCGATAATCGCGGTAATGCCCGGCTCGATCCTGAGCGCCGAGGCAAGATTGCCGCTAACCGTTTCCATCTGTTCACCGCCGTATAATACTGTGATAATAAATAATCATCAGAGTAGCGGTCGAACCGCTTTTGCTCTGCTCAAACCGTAGCACAGGGAGGTGCCCCGGGAATGCTCGTTTATGTTCGCGGCGCCGGCGATATCGCCACGGGCGTCGCCGCCCGTTTGGTGCGCGCCGGCGTGTCGGTCGTTATGGCCGATATCGCGGTTCCCACGTGCATCCGCCGCACAATCAGTTTTTGCGAGGCCATTCGCCTGGGCGAGGTCCAGGTCGAGGGCATTCGCGCTCGCTTGGCGCAGACGCCGGCAGAGGCGCTTGCAATTACCGAGGCCGGAGACGTCGCCGTCGTGGTAGACCCCCAGGCCAAGATGCTCGATGAGCTTAAACCCGCTGCCGTGGTCGACGCGATTTTGGCCAAGCGCAACCTGGGTACTACGCGCGACATGGCGCCTGCCGTCATCGCCGTGGGGCCGGGCTTTACCGCGCCGGTTGACTGCGACGCCGTGGTCGAGACCATGCGCGGGCATTTCTTGGGCCGTGTCATTACCCAAGGTTCGCCCCAGCCCAACACGGGCGTGCCGGGCATTATCGCCGGCTATGGCAAGGAGCGCGTAATCCACAGCCCCGCCGCCGGCGTGTTTCGGTCCGACCGCGCAATCGGCGACATCGTGCGCGCCGGAGACGTGATTGGCTACGCGGGCGATACGCCCATGCGCACGCAGATCGATGGCTGTCTGCGCGGGCTTTTGGCGAACGGCGTGCAGGTGACCGAGGGCTTTAAATGCGCCGATGCCGATCCGCGCGGCGATGCCAGCTATATCAACTACATTTCGGACAAGGCGACGTCGGTCGGCGGCGGCGTGCTCGAGGCACTCGCTATGCTCACCGATATCTTTAGAGGATAGAAGGCGGCAATGGAAAAGCTCGATGTTGTGAATGCGGCGCTTGTCGCCCTGCGTGCTGGCGAGACGTGCGAGCTCGTGGTCGTGGCCGGCACGGCGGGGTCGTCGCCGCGCGGCGTGGGCGCCTGGATGGTCGTCTTTGCCGACGGCAGCCAGGCGGGCACCATCGGCGGCGGCAAGATCGAGCTCTTTGCGCTGGACGAGGCGCGAGAGCTGCTGGCCGCGGGGCAATCGCGTCTGGTCCGCTACACCATGGGCGGCGAGAACTCCGATACCGGCATGATCTGCGGCGGAGCCATCTGCCTGTGCTATCTGCATCTGGATGCGACCCAGGCACCGTTGTTTCAGGAAATTGCCGACGTCTTGGTCTATCGGCGCATCGGCGACTTCGTCATCGACTTTGAGCCGTTTATCGCGAGCGCGCTCGAGGGCGATGTGGCCGAGTACCATGGCGAGGCATCGCGCCATACCATTGCCGGCTGCCCCGAGCTTTCGCTGGTGGAGGAGGGGAGTAAGGTCACCTACACCAACGCCGCCTCCGAGATTCCCGCGGCGCACATCGAGACGCTCTGCCCCGAGGGCCTGACCTATATCTTTGGCTGCGGCCACGTGGGCGCCGCGACGGCGCGGGTGCTCACGGCGGCGGGCTTTGCCGTCGTGGCGTGCGACGACCGCCCCGGCACGCTGACCCCCGATTGGGTGCCCGGTGTCTACGATCGTCGCTTGGTCGATTACAAGAACCTGAGCGAGCTGTGCCCCATCGGCCCGCGCGACCTGGTGGTCGTCGCCACGGCGGGTCACAAGTCCGATATCGACGTGGTGATTCAGGCCATGCACGCCAAGCCTGCCTACCTGGGCTGTCTGGGTTCGCGCCGCAAGAGGGCCTTTGTGCGTGCCCGCCTGGAGCAGGAAGGCTTTACGCAGGACCAGATCGACGAGCTGCACCTGCCGATCGGCGTTGCCATCGAGGCCGAGGACCCCGAGGAGATTGCCATCTCCATCGCCGCCGAGATGATTCACCTGCGCCGCACCAAACTCGTCCCCCGCAAGCGCTAATCGCATCCCCACCAATAAGTTGCGGTGAAATACGGATTGTTTAAGCCTGTTAGGCCGCCCAACAGTCCCTATTTCACCGCAACTGCTTTTTGGGACCCATTTGTGCGGGGGAGTTGTGGAGTTGTGCAGGCAGACGAGGTTTTTCTGGAAATACGCACCCAATGCGCGTATAGTACCGATTGTTTTGTCGGCTCCTGCTGCGTCGAGTCCAAACCGCAAAATGCCATGAGCGGCGCGGATGCAGCCAGGAGGCACGAGGACAACCCATCGTGGCCACGCCCCGTGCTTAAAACCCCAAGAAGGAGTGAACAATGGCAGAAGAGAAGTATGTGCCGCGTCTGAAGACCAAGTACAACAACGAGGTCAAGCAGCAGCTTCAGGACAAGTTCCAGTACGAGAACGTCATGATGATCCCCAAGTTTGAGAAGATCGTCGTGAACATGGGTGTCGGCGAGGCCGCTACCGATTCCAAGGCCATCGACGGTGCCGTGCGCGACCTGCGCGCCATCACCGGCCAGCAGCCGATGATCACCCGTGCCCGCAAGTCCATCGCTACCTTCCGCCTGCGCGCTGGTATGCCGATCGGCTGCAAGGTTACCCTGCGTGGCGACCGTATGTGGGAGTTCTTCGATCGTCTGACCTCCGTCGCGATCCCCCGTATCCGCGACTTCCGCGGCATCTCCGCCAAGAGCTTCGACGGCCGTGGTAACTTCTCCATGGGCGTCACCGAGCAGCTCATCTTCCCCGAGATCGACTTCGACTCCGTCGATCACCAGCGCGGTATGGACATCACTTTCGTGACCACCGCCAATACCGATGAGGAGGCCAAGGCCCTTCTGGACGCCTTCGGTTTCCCGTTCAAGAAATAGGTTCACCTGCCCTATAAGCGCCGTTCCCACAAGGGGGCGGCGCTTGGGGCGAACAATACTCTATGTGAGGAGGATATAAGTGGCTAAGACATCGATGATCGTCAAGTGCAATCGCAAGCAGAAGTTCTCTACTCGTGAGTACACGCGCTGCCAGCGCTGCGGCCGTCCGCACTCTGTGTACCGCAAGTTCGGCCTGTGCCGTGTCTGCTTCCGCGAGCTTGCACTCAAGGGCGAGCTTCCCGGCGTTAAGAAGGCCAGCTGGTAAGTCACTACCAGCGTTTCAAGCATCAGTTTGGAACAGGGAAAACGCGCTAAAAAGGCTTTGCCGTTAAGGGCGGCGAAGAACCAAGAGCACGTGTTCATCAAGAACGAAGGAGAATCTGTATGAACCTTACAGACCCGATCGCAGATATGCTTACGCGCATCCGTAACGCTAACTCTGTGAACAAGGCCACGGTCTCCATGCCGAGCAGCAAGAAGCTCGTCGAGATCGCTCGTGTTCTGCACGAGGAGGGCTACATCGAGGGCTACAATGTCGAGGACACCGTTCCCCAGAAGACTCTGCACATCACGCTTAAGTATGGTCCCAAGAAGGCTAAGGTCATCAACGGCATCCGCCGCATTTCCAAGCCGGGCCTGCGTAAGTACACCGGCGTTGCCGACATGCCCCGCGTCCGCGGTGGCCTTGGTACCGCCATTATTTCCACCAGCCATGGCGTCATGACCGACCGCGATGCTCGCAAGCACAACGTCGGCGGCGAGATCATCGCTTACGTCTGGTAATTCGCTCGGTAGGTAGAAGGAAAGGAGATCACCGTGTCTCGTATCGGTAATAAGCCTGTCCAGATTCCCGCCGGAGTCGAAGTGGCAGTCAACGGCAACAATGTTGTCGTCAAGGGCCCCAAGGGCCAGCTCGAGCTCGATGTCTTTGAGAAGCTCGCTATCAACGTCGAGGACAACGTCCTCACCGTTTCCCGTCCCGACGACGAGCGTGAGACCCGTGCCCGCCACGGCCTCACCCGCGCCCTCATCCACAACATGGTTGTTGGCGTTTCCGAGGGCTTCGAGAAGAAGCTCGAGCTCGCCGGCGTCGGTTACCGCGTGCAGCAGAAGGGCAAGAACCTCGAGTTCTCCCTGGGCTTCTCGCACCCCGTGATCGTCGAGGCTCCCGAGGGCATCACCTTCGAGGTTCCCGACAACACCCACGTGAACGTCAAGGGTATCAACAAGCAGCAGGTCGGTCAGATCGCCGCTGAGATCCGCGGCCATCGTCCTCCCGAGCCTTACAAGGGCAAGGGTATCCACTACGTTGGCGAGCACATCCGCCGCAAGCTGGGTAAGGCCGCCAAGTAGTCGTAACCGACTCACTCGCATAAGACCAGCACCCCGTCAGGTGCTGGCAAGATCAACCTTTTTAGGAGTTTACGTATGAACAAGCATAAGGCGAAGCTGGAAGGCCTCAAGCGTCGTCAGCGTCGTGTTCGCGGCAAGGTCTCGGGTACCTCCGAGCGTCCGCGTCTTCGCGTGACCCGTACTAACGCCAACATCTATGCCCAGATCATCGACGACAGCAAGGGCTCCAGCCTGACGCTCGTCTCTGCCTCGACCCTCGAGGCCGAGTTCAAGGGCACCCACACCTCGAACAAGGAGGCTGCGGAGAAGGTCGGTCAGCTCGTTGGCAAGCGCGCCATCGAGGCCGGCATCACCAAGGTCGCCTTCGATCGCGGTGGCCGTATCTACCATGGCCGCGTCAAGGCCCTCGCCGACGGTGCTCGTGCCGCCGGTCTCGAGTTCTAGGAGGTATGTAGCACATGGCTCGTAATCAGAAGCAGCAGCGCGAGGCCTCCGAGTTCGAGGAGCGCGTCGTTTACATCAACCGCGTGTCGAAGACCGTCAAGGGTGGTCGTCGCATGAGCCTCGTCGCTCTCGTCGTCGTTGGTGACGGCAAGGGCAACGTCGGCGTTGGCATGGGCAAGTCCGCTGAGGTGCCCATGGCCATCTCCAAGGCGTCTCTCGATGCCAAGAAGAACATGTTCCACGTGCCGGTGACCGATCAGGGCACCATTCCGCACGAGGTTCTCGGTCACTTTGGTGCCGGCCGCATCATCATCAAGCCCGCTGTCGAGGGTACCGGCGTTATCGCCGGCGGCGCTGTGCGTCCCCTCTTTGAGCTTGCTGGCATCAAGAACGTCCTGTCCAAGTCCCTCGGTACCGACAACGGCCTCAACATCATCAAGGCTGCCGTCGAGGGCCTCAAGGAGCTCTCCAGCCCTGAGGACGTCGCGGCTCGCCGTGGCCTGACGGTCTCCGAGATGTTCGTCGGTAAGGAGAACTAAGCATGGCTGACACCATCAAGATCAAGCAGGTCCGCAGCACCAACGGTTGCAAGCAGGACCAGGTCCGTACTGTCCGTGCCCTCGGTCTCCACAGGATCCGCGAGGTTCGCGAGATTGCTGACAACGAGTCCGTCCGCGGCATGATCTTCAAGGTCAAGCACCTTGTCGAGATTGTAGAGGAGTAGCAAATGCAGCTTCACGATCTTACTCCCGCGCCCGGTTCCACCAAGAACCGCAAGCGCGTCGGCCGTGGCAATTCTTCGGGTCACGGCACCACTTCTGGCCGCGGTCAGAAGGGCCAGGGTTCCCGCTCTGGCGGCACCAAGGGTGCCGGCTTCGAGGGTGGCCAGACTCCGCTGGCCATGCGCCTGCCCAAGCTTCCGGGCTTCCGCAACCCCCGTCGTATCGAGTACACCGCTGTTAACGTTGAGCGTCTCGAGCGTAAGTTCGAGGACGGCGCTGTGATCGACGGTGCCGCTCTTAAGGCCGCTCGCATCACCAAGAGCGAGTTCGAGCCCGTCAAGGTGCTCGGCAATGGTGAGCTCACCAAGAAGTTCACGGTCAAGGTCGACAAGGTCAGCGCTTCTGCGCAGGCCAAGATCGAGGCCGCCGGCGGAAAGGTCGAGCTGCCGTGCTAAATGGTCTTAAGAATGCTTTCCGCATCAAAGAATTGCGCGAAAAGATTCTTTTTACCATAGCTATGCTCGTCGTGTACCGCATTGGTGCGCACGTTCCTGTGCCCGGCATTCCCTTCCAGGGGATGCTGGGCCTTTTCTCGACCGATAACAATTCGGTCGCCGCAGGTGCTATGGCCCTCCTGAATCTTTTCTCTGGCGGCGCGTTGAGCTATGTGTCGGTGTTTTCGCTGGGCATCATGCCTTACATCACCAGCTCGATCATCCTCCAGATGCTCCAGGCCGTCGTGCCTTCCCTGCATGAGCTTGCCCGCGAGGGCGAGGTCGGTCAGACCAAGATTACGCAGTATTCGCGTTACCTCACCCTTGCTCTGGCAATCCTCAACTCCGTGGGTTACCTCTTCCTCTTTAAGAGCTTCGGCATCAGCTTCAACGGTGCCGGCGCTCCCGAGATCATCTTCGACCTCATGATCGTCGGCACGCTCACCGCGGGCGCCATGCTGATCATGTGGATTGGTGAGCTCATCACCCAGCGCGGTATCGGCAATGGCATGTCGCTGATCATCTTTGCGAACATCATGGCCGGTCTGCCGCAGGCTATCTTCTCCAGCACCGAGGGCAATGCCGGTGGCATCATCACCATGGTGATTATCTGCGCCATCATCCTGCTGGTTATCCCGCTGATTGTTTTCCTTGAGCGCGGCCAGCGCCGCATCCCGGTCTCCTACGCTAAGCGCGTCGTGGGCCGTCGCATGATGGGTGGCCAGACCACCTACCTGCCCATCAAGGTCAACACCGCGGGTGTCGTGCCGATCATCTTCGCTTCGGCGCTGCTGTACTTCCCGGCTCAGATTGCCGTGTTCTTCCCCGGCATCGGCTGGATCCAGGCAGTTGCTTCTGCGCTTTCGCGCGGCTGGCTCAACTGGGTGCTTAACGTTGTCCTCATCGTGTTCTTCGCGTACTTCTACACCTCCATGGTGTTCAACCCCGATGACACGGCCGACAACCTTAAGAAGCAGGGCGGCTTTATTCCGGGCGTGCGTCCGGGTAGGGCTACCGCGGCCTACATCAAGAACGCGCTCAACAAGATCACGCTTCCCAGTGCTGTCTTTTTGGCGCTCATCGCCATCGTGCCTTCGATCATCTTCTCCTTCACGGGTAACCAGCTGATTCAGGCATTTGGCGGCACGTCCATCCTCATCATGGTCGGCGTCGTGCTCGACACGGTCGATAAGCTCGAAGGCCAGATCAAGATGTATGATTACGATGGATTCTTTAAATAGGCTAGAGGAGGATTGCTCATGAACCTCGTATTGCTCGGAGCTCCGGGTGCCGGTAAGGGCACCGTCGCACAGGAGCTCGTCGCCGAGTTTGGCGTCGCCCACATTTCCACGGGCGACCTGCTGCGTGCTGCCGTCAAGGGTGGCACCGAGCTTGGTATTCAGGCTAAGAAGTACATGGACGCTGGCGAGCTCGTTCCCGACCAGCTCGTGATCGACCTTGTCAAGGAGCGCCTTGCCGCCGATGACGCCCAGCAGGGCTTCATCCTCGACGGCTTCCCGCGCAACACCGCCCAGGCCGTGACGCTCGATTCCGAGCTCTCCGCCATGGGTCGCGAGATCGACTGCGCCCTTCTGGTCGATGTGGCCCCCGAGGTCATCATCGATCGTCTGTCTTCGCGTCGCACCTGCCGCGCCTGCGGTTACACCGGCACCGCTGCCGATGCTACCTGCCCCAAGTGTGGCGGCGAGATGTATCAGCGCGACGACGACAAGCCCGAGACCATCAAGAACCGTCTCGACGTCTACGAGAAGTCCACGAGCCCGCTCGTCGACTACTATCGTGGCCAGGGTCTGCTCAAGTCGGTCAACGGTGACCAGGCTCGCGAGACCGTGTACGGGGATGTCAAAGAGGCTCTCGGTCTATGATCAAGATTAAGTCTGCAACGCAAATCGAGCAGATGAAGAAGGCAGGAGCGCTATCTAAGATGGCGCTCCGCCACGTTGGAGCCATGGTGCGCCCTGGCGTTTCGACTTTTGAGCTCGATCAGCTCGCGGAGCAGATTATCCGCATGCATGGTGGCACCCCAGCCTTTAAGGGTTACGGCGGGTTTCCCGGAACCATTTGCGCATCGATTAACGATGCCGTGGTACACGGTATTCCCAACCCCGACATGATCCTGCGCGATGGCGATATCATCTCCATCGATACGGGAGCCGTTGTCGACGGTTGGGTCGGCGATAACGCTTGGACGTTTTTCGTCGGCACCCCCACGCCCGAAGCCAAGGCTTTGTGCGAGGTCACGCGCGATTGCCTTAAGGCTGCCATCGAGCAGGCTGTTCCCGGTAACCATATCGGGGACGTCGGTTATGCCGTTCAGTCCCTCGCCGAGTCTCACGGTTACGGCGTGCTTCGTGATTATGTGGGCCATGGCATTGGCCGCGTGATGCACGAGGACCCCAACGTTCCTAACTATGGAAAGAAGGGGAGGGGCGTTCGCCTCCAGGCCGGCATGGTCATTGCCATTGAGCCGATGGTTACGATGGGTTCCAACCATGTGAGCACGGGTTCCGACGGTTGGATCGTCACGACCAACGACCACCTGCCCGCCGCGCACTACGAGAACACCGTCGCCATCACCAATGACGGTCCGGTGATTCTCACCACGGATGCGCAAGGTGCTTGGTGTTCGCTCCAAGGCGGAGAAATGTAACAAGTTCCACTTAGTTGTGGAGCCATTACGAAGTTATTACGATGCGTGCATACGTGTTGTAGAATACTCAATCGCTGTCGTTTTCTAGAGAAAGATGATTGCTTGTGAAGAAGGAAGACGCAATTGAGCTCGAGGGTACGGTAAAAGAGCCGCTGCCCAACGCCATGTTTAAGGTTGAGCTCGAGAACGGTCATTCGGTTCTGTGCAACATTTCTGGCAAGATCCGAATGAATTACATCCGCATTCTCCCCGGTGACAGGGTTGTCGTGGAGCTTTCCCCGTACGACCTGACCCGCGGCCGCATCACCTATCGCTATAAATAGCGGCACGCATACACGCACTCCATTTCCGGCTGCAGGCTTAGCTCAACCTACAGTCGGATTGTGTGTGAAGACCAGCCATAGTTTTAAACGCCTGCGGCTGGGCGAGTAGATAGTAGGGAAGTAGTTTGAGCGCTACCGAAAGGAAGAACGATGAAGGTACGTCCTTCGGTCAAGAAGATGTGCGATAAGTGCAAAATCATTAGGCGCCATGGCAAGGTCCTCGTCATTTGCGAGAACCCCCGTCATAAGCAGCGTCAGGGTTAAGAGAGGAGACTACGTTGGCCCGTATTAATGGTGTCGACCTCCCGCGTGAGAAGCGCGTTGAGATCGGTCTGACCTACATTTACGGCATCGGCCGCACCACTGCGACGAAGATCTGCGTCGAGTGCAACGTTAACGTGGATACGCGCGTTAAGGACCTCACCGAGGATGAGGTTAACGCCATCCGCGATTATATCGATAAGAACCAGATCATGGTTGAGGGCGACCTCCGCCGTGAGCGCAACCAGAACGTCAAGCGCCTTATGGACATCGGCTGCAACCGCGGCCTTCGTCACCGCAAGGGCCTCCCGGTCCGCGGCCAGCGCACCCACACTAACGCTCGTACCCGCAAGGGCCCGAAGCGTCAGATCGGTGCTAAGAAGAAGAAATAAGGAGCGCTAGATAGATGGCTACTGCTAAGAAGAACGTTCGCGCTGCCCGTCTGAAGCGCGCGGACCGTAAGAACATTTCCGTGGGCCAGGCTCACATTCGTTCTACGTTCAACAACACGATCGTTTCGATCACCGATCCCCAGGGCAACGTCATTTCCTGGAAGTCGGCTGGCCAGGTGGGCTTCAAGGGCTCCCGTAAGTCCACGCCGTTCGCTGCCCAGATGGCTGCCGAGGCTGCTGCCAAGCAGGCCATGGAGCACGGTATGAAGAAGGTTTCCGTCTTCGTCAAGGGCCCCGGCTCCGGTCGTGAGACCGCCATCCGCTCCCTCCAGGCTGCTGGCCTCGAGGTCTCGAGCATCCAGGACAAGACCCCCATTCCGCACAACGGCTGCCGCCCCAAGAAGCGTCGCCGCGTGTAACTGAAAGGATCGTATCAATATGGCAATCGACAGGACTCCTGTTCTTAAGCGCTGCCGTCAGCTCGGGATCGATCCCGCTGAGCTCGGTTACAGCAGCAAGAAGGAATCTATCCGTCAGCCCAAGCGCCGTCGCAAGGAATCTGAGTACGGCATGCAGCTGCGCGAGAAGCAGAAGGTCAAGTTTATTTATGGCGTTCTGGAGAAGCAGTTCCACGGCTACTTCAACAAGGCCCGCAAGATGAACGGCGTCACCGGTGAGAACCTCATGATCATCCTTGAGTCTCGCCTCGACAACGTTGTCTTCCGTCTTGGCTTCGCCCGCACCCGCAAAGAGGCTCGTCAGTCCGTCCGTCACGGTCACTTCACCGTGAACGGCAAGCGCGTGGACATCCCGTCCTACCGCGTCAAGGCCGGTGACGTCGTCGCTGTCGGCGAGAAGTTCCGTGACCTCCTCCCCATCAAGGAGGCCCTGATTTCCTCCGAGCGCTTTGAGGTCCCTGGCTGGCTCGAGGTCGATATCGAGAAGCTGTCTGGTAACGTGCTCGCTCTGCCGACGCGTGAGCAGATCAGCGGTGATATCAACGAGCAGCTCATCGTCGAGCTCTACTCTAAGTAGTCCATCCGGGCTGCTGAGGCTGGAGGTAATACATGTCAGAATTCATTAGGCCTCAGGTTCAGGTCGAAGAGATCAACGAGACGTCTGCTCGTGTCTCCGTCGAGCCGCTCGAGCGTGGCTACGGCGATACGCTGGGTAACTCCCTTCGTCGCGTTCTTCTGTCCTCGCTCGAGGGTGCCGCCGTCGAGGCTATTCAGATCGATGGTGCGCAGCACGAGTTCATGACCATCCCTAACATGGTCGAGGATGTCACCGACATCGTCCTGAATGTCAAGGGTCTTGTCTTCAGGGCTCTCGGCACGACCGACGAGGCGACCGCCACCATCTCGGTTGACGGCCCCTGCGAGGTCACCGGTGCGGACTTCTTTATTCCGTCCGAGTTTGAGCTGGTCAACCCCGAGCAGCACATTGCTACGCTCACCGAGGGTGGCCATCTCACCATGAGCATGCGCATCGGCTATGGCCGCGGCTATGTTTCTGGCGAGGCCAACAAGCGCGATAACGATCCCATCGGTGTGATCCATGTCGACTCGCTGTACTCGCCGGTTTCCCGTTGCGCCAAGCTCGTTGAGGCTTGTCGTGTCGGTCAGCACACCGACTACGACCGCCTTGTCCTCGAGATCGAGACCAACGGCTCCATCGCCCCGCGCGACGCCGTGGTCCAGGCTGCCAATATCATCAACCAGCATATGGCCGCCTTTATGAACCTTGCCGAGACCCCCGAGGTCGAGGAGGAGGCTTCGATCTTCGCTCCCGAGGTCACCAACGACAACGCCGAGCTGGACAAGCAGATCGAGGATCTGGACCTTTCCGTCCGTTCCTACAACTGCCTTAAGCGCGCCAGCATTCACTCGGTCCGTCAGCTCGTTGAGTTCTCGGAGAACGATCTGCTCAACATCCGTAACTTCGGTGTTAAGTCGATCGAGGAAGTGAAGGACAAGCTTGAGTCCATGGGCCTGAGCCTGAAGGCTTAATGCTTCGCATATTTGAGGAGAAACTAGACCATGCGTCACAACGTTAAGAAGGGCCTGAAGCTCGGCACCGATGCGAGCCACACCAAGGCCATGAAGAAGAGCCTTGCTAAGGCCCTCTTCGAGAACGACCGCATCAAGACCACCGAGACCCGCGCTAAGGCGCTGCGTTCGGTCGTCGACCCGATCATCACTTGGGCCAAGAAGGGCGATCTGCACTCTCGTCGTCTGGCTATCGCCAAGCTCGGCGACAAGCAGCTCGTTGCCGAGATCTTCGACAAGGCTGCCCAGGGCATGTGGCAGGACCGCAACGGCGGTTACACCCGCATCATGAAGCTCGGCAACCGCAAGGGCGACAACGCTCCCATCGTTATCATGGAGCTCGTCACCGAGCCTTGCACGCCTAAGGCCAAGAAGGCTGCTCCGGCCCCCAAGAAGGCCGCTGCTCCCAAGAAGGTCGAGGCTGTCGAGGAGGCTCCTGCTGAGGAGACCGCTGAGTAGACATTCCGTCTGCATAGGCTATATTCGAGGGGTACGTTCGCGTACCCCTCTTTTTTTGTCGCGATACCGTTACTTGTTTGTTGGGAGCGCCCATGACTGCGCCGTCTGATTTCAATTCGATTTCCGAGCTTGACGCCACGCTCGTTTTCCGCGTGGCCTATGATGGCTCGTCGTATAGCGGATTTGCCGAGCAGCCGGGACAGACGACGGTTGCGGGTGAGCTACGTCGAGCCATCGAGACGCTGCTTCGCCGCCCGATCGATTTGACGTGCGCGGGACGTACCGATGCCGGCGTACATGCCGTGGCTCAGTACATCAGCGTGCCTGTAACGGACGCTGAGCTCGCGTGTACGCGCCGTAGGTGGCTGCGGGCTATGGATGCCCTGCTGCCCAAAGATATCGCCATCAACGAGGTCTACAAGGCTCGTAAGGGCTTTTCTGCGCGCTTTGACGCGCGCTCTCGCACTTACACCTATCGCATTGCCGATCGTGATGCGCGGCCCGTGCTGTCACGCGGTGCTGTGTGGTGGCATCGCTATCCCCTCGACGTCGATGCGATGGCGGCCGCCTGCCCTGCGCTTTTGGGCGAACAGGACTTTAAAAGCTTTTGCAAGGTTGCCTCTGCCGTGGGCAAACCTACGCACCGCTGCGTAATGCGCGCCGAGTTTGGCCATGAGGTTGCGTTTGGCGAGGACATCCTGACGTTTACCATCGAGGGCAATGCGTTTCTGCATTCGATGGTCCGCACGATTGTGGGCACGCTTGTCGAGATTGGCATGCATCGCCGTGAACCCGAGTGGATGCGCGAGGTCATCGATGCTTGCGATCGTACCGCTGCGGGTCCCACGGCTCCTGCCTGCGGTCTTACGTTTATGGGTGTGGATTACGATCCCGCCGAGCTTGTCGTGCTCGACTAGGGGAGGGCTCGACGCGTCGTTCGTCGGCACCTGTCATCTGTGGGCTGCACGTGTGCAACATCTGTTCTTGGCGTGCAATACAACCGGTGTCTCATTGCTTTTATTGCCGGGGTGTACCATGAACCACGATTTGATTCATTGCTGTCGAGAGGACGGATAACTTGGTTCGACGTGGCTCGCATCCGCGACTTTCGGTGATCCTTGTGGTAGAAGGTTCGCCCAGCTATGCGATGCGTGCGCTCGAGAGTATCCAGAACCAAGACCTCTACGATTTGCAGATTGTCGTTGTTTGCCGCGATGCTGCGCCCGGTGTGCGCCATTCGCTTCAAGTTGCTGCCGACAGGGACATCCATATTGATTTGATTGACGTCGAGGACGCGAAGCGCGGCGCTTGCCTTCGTGCCGGTTTTGATGCCTCGCGCGGCTCTCAAATCATCGCCATGAACGCCGATGAGTGGTTTGCTCCGCAGGCCCTTTCCAAGATGGTCGATATCGCGTGCGATACTGCGGCAGACATTGTGCTCCCCTCGGTGTCGCTCGATCGATACGATGCGCATCGCGAGCGTCATTCGCGCGTCTTGGATGCTGCCTCTATTGCCATAGAAGACGAGTCTTCTATGGTGACTGGGCTGCCCCAGTTGATTTTGGGCGGCCTAGTCGCTCAGACCTCTGGCGTGATGTATAGCCGTCCGCTGTTTGAGGCATGCCTGTCGCGCGGCAAGGCGTACCGTACGGTTGAGTTTATGGCTTATGCGCTCTCGCAGGCACGATTCGTGTCCGGCTGCGGCGACGCTTGTTTCCACGCGGTGGCACCTAAGCTTACAGATGCCTTTGATCCCACCATGTATACCAGGATATCCGATGACACTCGAGCGCTCGACGAGCTTGCGGACTCACTCTCGGAAGCAGATAGCGGTGGTCGGCTCAAGCTGGCAAGCCAAAAGTTCTACTTTGCCGGACTGGTCGCCTGCATCGAGAATTTGTGTCTGAGCCCGCATGGAGTGTCGTCAATCGAGCGTTCCGCCCGCATGCGTGATATGCTCGAGGCGCCTCGAACCCGTCAGATGGTCGCCGCGCTCAAG
Source organism: Collinsella sp. CLA-ER-H4 (assembly GCF_040092395.1). NCBI lineage: Bacteria > Bacillati > Actinomycetota > Coriobacteriia > Coriobacteriales > Coriobacteriaceae > Collinsella > Collinsella sp. CLA-ER-H4. The sequence continues at coordinate 61,819 of NZ_JBBNLQ010000002.1, read as the reverse complement.
GATAACCATCGGGGGCTCGGTCTGTTGTTTGGGCCGATCGCCAGCGCCAAGCCCGCGCGCTGCGTGATGTGTACGCATCTGGCAGCTTTTCTTAACCGGACGGGTGCAAAAACCGCCTAAACGGCTCATTTCGAAACAAATTTGCATAGAATTGTTTCGAAATGCGTTCTTATACACAAAAGCCTTCAAATAGCGTTAAACTATTCAATCACTGATTGATTGTCTCCGCCATCTTTTGGAGAGAGGGTTTGTATGGCTAAAAAACGCAATGGGCGCCAGGATGCCATTAGAGATATTGTGCGCAATAAGGACGTCCGCACGCAGCGCGTGCTGGTCGATGAGCTCCGCGCTATGGGCTTTGATTGCACGCAGGCGACTGTCTCTCGCGATATTGCCGATATGGGACTGCGTAAGCTCCCTGAGGGCATCTATGTTCTGGCAGAGGACCTGCACCTGCAGCGTATGGTTTCCGAGCTCGTAACGGGCGTTCTGCGCACCGATAATCTGGTTATGATTAAGGCTCAGCCTGGCACGGCTTCCGGCATCGCCGCCGCTGTTGATGCGGCAGAGCTGCCCGATGTGCTTGGCTCGCTTGCCGGCAACGATACGATTTTGGTTATTGCCCAGACGGCCGAGGACGGCGAGCGTCTTGAGGCGCTGATCAATAAGCTGAGCAATTCTCGCAAGTAGGCGTGCGGGTCGTGCGCTCGGCACTGTGCGCGCTGACATGGTGGCTTGTAAAGGGTATCGACGTTGGTCGGTACCCTTTTTTGTCTGCCGGTATAAAGACCGCCCATCAGGTCGCTTTAAACTAAAAAGGCCCCCGAGCAGTTCAAATAAGCTGCTCGGGGGCCTTGTTGCTTATGGCCGGATGATTTCTAGCCGACCGTATCGTCAGGCGTGGGCGAGGGGTCGGGAGTGGGCGTGGGCGTAGGCGTGCCGCCATCGCCGCCGGTCGAACCACCAGTGGAGCCGCCCGTCGAGCCACCAGTCGTACCGGTGCCGCCGGTGGTGTCGCCGCCCGTGGTCTCGGTGGTCGTGGTCGTCGTGGTAGTCGTTGTGGTGGTGGTTTCCTCTTCGTCCTCGTTCTCGTCCTTGTCCTTGTCGTCGTTCTCCGTCTTCTTGGTGTTGTTGGTGCCGTAGAACTTCCAGACGCTATTGTTCTTATAGGTGGGCGCCGTTCCAGTCGCAAACTCCTCGCGCTCGGTACCGGTCAGAACGGTGTTCATAAACCGCTTAAAGACAGGCAGGTTGGTGCTGTCGCCCAGCAGGTCCGTGCCGTATTTTTGGATGGGGATCTCGCCCGCGGAATAGCCGGTCCACAGGGCGCACGCCAGCTGCGGGGTATAGCCGCAGAACCACAGGTTGGTGGTGTTGTCGGTGGTGCCCGTCTTGCCGGCATAGGGCTGGTTGACGCTCAGGGCACCGGCAGCACCCGTGCCGCCGCCCTGCATGACGCCGGACAGAACATCGGTGACCGCGGCGGCCTCGCCCTCGGTAAGCACCTGTGAGGGATTGTCGGTATGCTGGTACAGCACCGAACCGGTACGAGAGTCAATCTCGGTGATGGCGATCGGCTGGCGATAGTAGCCGCCGTTGGCAAACGTCGCGTAGGCGGCGGCCATCTCGAGCGGCGAGATCGAGCCGGTGCCGAGGGTCATGACGGGAACGTCCTCGATGTTGTCCTTGGCGGGATCGATGCCGAGCTTTTTGACGAGCGAGATGATCTTGCTGTTGCCGACGGCTTCCGCCACCTGGATGTAGCCGGTGTTGGAGGAGTATGCCGTTGCCTGCTTAAGCGTGATGTTGCCATAGCTATGGTTGGCGTAGTTTTGGACCTCGGTCGTGGTGCCCTTGGCCTTGAGCGGCGAGTTGCAGTTGAGGGTGACGTTGGGGTTCATGCCGTTTTGGATGGCAGTTGCCAGCGTAAAAGCCTTAAAGGTGGAGCCGACGGGACGCTTGGCCGTGGCATGGTTTACGTGGTTCTCGTCGGCGTTGTAGTCGTAGCCGCCCACCATGCACTTGATGTAGCCGGTCTTGGGGTCGACGACGACCATGCCCATGTCCAGGCCGTCGAGTGAGAGTGTGTCGAGCTGCTCGCGGACGGCATTCTCTGCCACCTGCTGCATCGTGGGGTCGATGGTGGTCTTGACGGTCAGGCCGCCCTTAAAGAGCACGTCGGTCGAGAACTCCTGCTCCAGCAGCTGCTTAACATAGGCGACAAAGTAGGGCTGCGAGTATACGTCGACGCCGCTGCCCGAAATCTCGGTCACGTTGAGGGTGATGGGCTCGGCCTGTGCGGCATCGTGCTCCTCCTGCGTGATGTGGCCCAGGCGCAACATGTTGTCAAGGACCTTGTTGCGACGGGACAGCGCCAGGTCGGGGTTGACCGTGGGGTCGTACTGCGAGGGCGAGTTGGGAAGGCCGATGAGCAGTGCGGCCTCGCTCAGGGTGAGGTCGGCGGCGCTCTTGGACAGATAGGTTTCGGCTGCGGCCTCGATGCCGTAGGCGCCGTGACCGTAGTAGATGGTGTTGAGGTACATCATGAGGATCTCGTCTTTGGAGTACATGTCCTCCATCTTGACGGCGATGTAGGCCTCGCGCACCTTACGCTCGATGGTCGAGTCGAACTGCTCCTCCTGCAGGATGGTGTTGCGCACCAGCTGCTGGGTGATAGTCGAGGCGCCTTCGTGCCCGCCGCCGAGGGTTGCCACCGCAGCACGCGCGATACCCCACAGGTCGATACCGCCGTGCACGTAGAAGCGCTCGTCCTCGACGTCAACGGTGCCCTGCAGCACGTAGGGGGAGACCTCGTCCTTGGTGATGGACTTGCGGTTTTGCGTGTAGAAGCTCGCAATCTTGTTGCCGTTGCAGTCGACGATCTCGGTGGGCTCGCTCACCAGATACGCGTTGGCGTCGGTGTAGTCGGGCAGATCGGACAGCCAGCGGTTGACGTTGCCGACCATGCCGATGCCAAACGCCACGCCCGCGATAAGCAAAAAGCCCAAAAGCGAGAGCAGGATTATGGGCAGAGCATGCGTCTTTGAACGGCTGCGTCCCTGTCGTTGGCGAGGACCCATATATTGACCTCCAGGTATGTCGTGCCGGACGGTGGATGTGCCGTCGGGGCAGGATGGACATAAGTTATTACACGATAAACCAAACGGGGCGCGCGAGGCCTCGTGTATGCTGGAAGACGGCATTTTTCAGAGTGAATGCATACCTTGGTAAGGAGTTTGTCGATGGCGATTCGGACGATGGGGCCGAGCGGACAATACGAGACTGGATTGGATGCTGCCGGTGCGGCGCTGCCCGAGCTGCTGGCGCCGGCGGGCGGACTCGACCAGATGCTTGCGGCCATCGCCGCGGGTGCCGATGCCATCTATGCGGGGTTGGGCGGCTTTAACGCCCGTGTGAGCGCCCATGGCTTTACGGATGACGAGTTTGCGCGCGGCTGCGCCGTGGCGCATGCCCATGGCGTGCGTGTGTACGTAACGCTCAACGTGTTCGTGTTTGACGATGAGTTGTCCGACGCGGTGGCGTTGGGAGCTCATGCACTGGAGTTGGGCGCCGATGCTCTGATTGTCGCCGATGCCGGGTTGGCCTGCGCGCTGCGCGCGGCGATTCCCGGGGTCGAGATTCACCTGTCCACGCAGGCGGGCGCTCATAGCGAGAGCGCCGTGCGGCTTGCCGCCGATGAGCTTGGGGTCGAGCGCGTGACGACGGCACGCGAGCTGGCGGTCGACGAGATTGCGGCGCTATGTGCCACGGGCGTGCCCATCGAGGTATTCTGCCACGGTGCGATTTGCATCGGCTATTCGGGGGCGTGCGAGTTCTCGGCCCTGCGGCGTGGGCGCTCGGCGATGCGCGGCGACTGCACGCAGCCGTGCCGTTTGGCGTACGACCTGGTGGACGAGGCTGGACAGAGCGTTGTCGCCGTCGAGGGAGATCGCCTGCTGTGCCCGCGCGACTATCTGGGTATTGCGCATCTGCCCGAGCTTGTAGATGCCGGCGTGGCGTCGCTCAAGATCGAGGGGCGCATGAAGAACCCTGATTACGTATTCAACGTGGTGCGGGTGTGGCGCCGGGCACTCGATATGCTGTGCGACGGCGCGTGGGACCCCGGTGCCGTGGAAGAGCTCGAGCGCGAGCTGGGAAGGTCGTTTAACCGTGGGTTTACCGATGCGTACCTGCGAGGACGTTCGGGTGCCGAGCTTATGAGCTTTGAGCGTGCGATCAACCAAGGTGTGCGCGTGGGACGCCTGGTGGCCGTTGGCCACGAAGAGGTGACCGTTGAGCTCGATGCCGCCGTGGCGGCGGGTGACACGCTCGAGATTCGGTTCTATCCGGGTGCCGACGCGCGTCCCGATGTGCCCAAGCGCTGGCCGCAGGTGCCCTGTCCGGTGGATGCCGCGGCGGGGGAGCGCGTCGTCGTGCATTGCAAGCGTAAGGTGGACGCGGGCTGCGAGGTATACCTGATTCGCAGCGCCGGCGTGTTGGATCAGACGGCGGCGGTGTTGGAGCGCATGCGGGCCGAGGCAGATGCGATTGCGCCCGTTGCACGTGCCGTTGAGGTACTGCCCTTTGAGGGCGCCGTGGCTGTTGGCGACGTGCCCGAGGCGGCGTTGACGGAGCCGTCGGAAAAGGGGGCTTCCGCTCGCATGGTTTTTGCCTGGCAGCTGATGGATGCCGACCCGTGTGGCGAGCGCGATCTGTCCGATGCGACCGTGGTGCTCGACGAGGTCTGTCGCACAGCCGATGCCTCGCGTACACGCTCGCTTATGCGGCGTGCTGGGCGCGTCGTCTGCCGTAATCTGGGACAGGTAGCGATGGCGCGTGAGCTGGGCGTGGCGTTTGACGTTGCGGCACCGGTGTTTTGCGCGAACCGGGCTACGCTTGCCTGGCTACGCGGGCTCGGCGCGGGCCGTGTGTATTTGCCTGCCGAGCTTGCCGCCGACGACGCGGAGCGTGTTGCCGAGCTTGCCGCTTGCCCCGGTGTCTTGGGACCTGTCGACGCCGACCGTCCCGAGCTCATGGTGTGCGAGCACTGCTTGCTGACTGCCGAGGGCGCCTGCGCCACGGATGCGACGGGGCAGGTCCGTTGCCGTGACTGCTCGCGCCGTCAACGGGCGCGCTTTTTGGTCGAACGTGACGGCACGCGTTTGCCGGTCGTTATCGACGCGTGCGGCAGGACGAGGATTTTCCTGTCGTAGGTGTTCGGCCGCGCCGTTTTGGTTATTATTAGTGGGTTTATGAACTTCGAGCACCGCCGTATCCGGTGAGGGTGCTATAGCAAAAGGAGGATACCCAATGCTGTCTGTCGACGAGCAAATGCGTATCATCACCTCGGGCGCAGCGCAGATCGTCCCCGAGGCCGACCTTCGCAAGAAGCTTGAGAAGGGCGAGCCCCTCAACATCAAACTCGGCGTCGATCCCACCAGCCCCGACCTGCACCTGGGCCATGCCGTGCCCCTGCGCAAGATGCGTCAGTTCCAGGACCTGGGCCACAACGTCACCCTCATTATCGGTAACGGCACCGCACTGATCGGCGATCCTTCGGGCAAGAACTCCACCCGCCCGCAGCTTTCGCAGGAGCAGATCGAGGCCAACGCCGAGACCTACGTGAGCCAGGCCATGAAGATCCTGGATCCCGAGAAGACCACCATCGTGCACAACGGCGACTGGATCCTGTCGATGGACCTGGCCGGCCTGCTGCAGGTGTGCTCCAAGTTCACCGTCGCCCGCATCCTCGAGCGCGATGACTTTACCAAGCGCTACCAGTCCCAGACGCCGATTGCCCTGCACGAGTTCCTGTACCCCGTGATGCAGGCCTTCGACTCCGTTCAGATTAAGGCCGACGTGGAGATGGGCGGTACCGATCAGCTCTTCAACCTGCTCGCTGGCCGTGAGCTCATGGAGAAGATGGGCATGGAGCCGCAGATTGCGCTCACCATGCCGCTGCTCGAGGGCACCGATGGCGTCCGTAAGATGTCCAAGTCCTACGGTAACTACATCGGCCTGACCGACGCGCCCAAGGATATGTTCGGCAAGACCATGTCCATCCCCGACGAGATGATTGGCAAGTACTACCGCCTGGCGAGCTCGCTCACCCCGGCCGAGGTCGACAAGATCGACGCTGCTCTGGCCGACGGCTCTGCCGATCCCTATGAGCTCAAGCGCGCTCTGGGCCGCGACCTGTGCGACACCTACCACGGCGCCGGTGCCGGCGACGAGGCCCAGGCCGAGTTCGACCGCGTGTTCAAGGAGGGCCAGCTCGCCGACTTCCCCGAGAAGCATGTTGAGCTGACTGTTAACGACGAGGGCCAGATCTACCTCGCCGGCCTGCTCAAGGACCTGGGTCTTTCAGCCAGCGCCGGCCAGGCTCGTCGCGATATCGACGGCGGCGGCGTCAAAATCAACGGCAAGGCCGTGGCTCCCAAGAGCTATAACATCGATCCCAGCGCCCTCAAGCTGGGCGACACCCTCTCCGTGGGTAAGCGCAAGGGCTTCAAGTTGATTTAGTTCCGCCGTTCTACCGAACGGCGGACCGGCCGACGCTGCGCGGGCCGCATTTGGACAATCTGACGTTCAACTTCAAGGGCGTGACCAGAAAGTCAGCGCCCTTTCGTTTCACGTCACCTTGTCTCAAATGCGACCCGCTCGCTGGCGATGCCAAAACATCGGCGTTTTTGTTGTCGGGACGGCAGTTAGTAGTCGTCGAGTAGTCATTGGTGCTCAGCGGCAGTCCCCATTGCGCCAAGTGGCGTGTGCCGTTAAGCGGAGAGGCGTATTGTTGACCCATCGTTTGGGCATACAATGGCTATTGACTTGCTGCGGTGAAGGCCTGTCCGCTCCGCAGCTGTTTTCTACGGTTAAAGGAGTATGTATGTCCGTTGAGGTCATGAGGTCTGTGATCGATGCTGCCGAGGGGCGCGTGCCCGTCGACACGCTGTTTACCAATGCGCAGATCGTCGACGTGTATGGCCAGCGTGTGGCGCCCGGTAGCGTTGCCGTCAAGGACGGTGTGATCGTCGGCGTGCTCTACGATGGTCGCGACGATGCCGCTGGCGCCTACGAGGCAACTGAGGTCATCGACTGCCAGGGTCGCTATCTCGCTCCCGGTTTTATTGACGCGCATCTGCATATCGAGTCTTCGAACATCCGTCCTGCCGAGTATGCTCGCATGGCCGCGACGCGCGGTACTACCACCGCCATTGCCGACAGCCACGAGATTGCCAATGTTGCCGGTCTCGACGGCTTGCGCTTTATGATTGAGGACGGCCGCCGCGCACCCATCTCCATCAAGTACATGATGCCTTCGTGCGTGCCCGCGCTGCCCGACGAGCAGGCCGGTGCCGTTATTTCGGCTGCCGATATGCAGGCGTTTTTTGCCGAGCATCCAGGCGACGTTTTTGGCCTGGGCGAAATGATGAACCTGCCGGGCGTCTTTATGGCCGACCCCGAGACCTGTGCTCGCATCGACGCTGCCAACCAGACGCCGTCCAAACAGGTTGACGGCCACGCGCCGCTCGTTGCCGGTAAGGACCTCAACGCCTATGCCGCAGCGGGCATTATCGCCGACCACGAGTCGACGATTCCCGAGGAGGCACTCGACAAGCTGTCTCGCGGCATGTATGTGATGCTGCGTGAGGGCACGTGCAGCCACGACCTGGCCAATTTGTCCCCGATGCTGCTGGAGAATCCTGCCCGCGCCCGCCGCTGCTGCTTTGCGACCGACGACCGCGCTCCCTCCGATGCGCTTTCGACCGGCATGATCGACAATGCCTGCCGCGTGGCTATCGAGGCCGGTATCGACCCCGTGGTTGCCATCTCCATGGCGTCCCTTTCTACGGCTGAGGCATTTGGCCTGGACCACGGCTGCCGCGACCCGCACGAGCTCCGCGGCGCAATCGCCCCGGGCAAGCGCGCCGACCTGCTGGTACTCAACGACCTGACGTTTGCCACGGCCCCGCATCGCGTATATGCCGCCGGTGCTCTGGTGGCGCAGGACGGCACCTTTGTGGGCGAGATTGCACCCGAGATGGCCGAGGTTGCGGCCCTTGCCGATGAGCTGCGTGTTTCCGTTAAACTTCCGAAGCTATCGCTCGACGTGTTCGACTATGCCTTTAAGCCGGGCGAGGCCGTGATCGACGTGGTGCCGGGTAAGGCCATCACGGGTATGGCTCGTCCCGAGAGCGCCGAGGGCCTGCGCCGCATTATGCTGATTGAGCGCCACGGCCGCGGCGTGTCACTGCAGGCCGAGGGCGCCGACGGCGATGGTCCTGCGGGCCTGGGCCTGGTTGGCAAGCATATCGGTCGCGGCTGGGTGCGCGGCTTTACCATCACGGGCGGCGCTATCGCCTCGACGATCGGCCACGACTCGCACAACGTGTGCGTGGTGGGCGACAATGCGGCGGATATGATGGCTGCCGTTGAGGCCGTGGGCCAGGGCGGCCACGTGCTGGTGCGCAACGGCGAGGTCGTGGCTCGTATTCCTCTGGCGCTCGGCGGCCTGATGAGCGAAGGCACTGCCGAAGACGTCGCGGCGCAGCACGACGACTTTATGGTCAAGGCGCGCGCCATGGGTATTGAGCCGCCGCTCGACCCCATCATGGGCATCATTTTCCTGCCCCTGCCGGTTATCCCTACGCTCCGCATCCGCCCCGAGGGCATGTTCGACGTCACGACCTTCACCTACGCCGACTAGTCATCGGGGACGTTCTTAAACGACTGGCCGTCGGGGTGGCGTGTCGCCTGACGCCGCGACCGTAGGACCTCTGGCATGTGTGAGCTATTTGCCGGATCCTTGTAACGTTTACGCCCGCGGAGTCTTATCTGAGCTCCCTTTGGGTACGTTGGAATCGGATACGCGTTCGATTCCAACAAGCCCGAAGGGAGCTTTTCTATGTTTAAACTGATTGCATCCGATATGGACGGCACACTGCTTGACGAAAACGGCCAGGTGCCTCCCGAGACCTACGAACTGATTCTGGCGCTACACGAGCATGGCGTGCATTTCGCCGCATCGTCAGGTCGTCGCTACGATCGCCTGTGCGAGTTCTTTGCGCCCGTTCGCGACAAGATGGACTTTGTCGCCGCTAACGGCGCCCAGGTCTACGCCGACGGCAAGATGGTGGACCGCGAGGTGTATTCGCACTTGGCGATTCGAAAGCTCGCCCAAGCCGTCAGGACGTTTCCCAATCTGCATCTTGCGCTCTTTGACCGAACCAAGTCCTTTCTGCTCGATGACGAGTGCAAGTTCGTGCGCGAGGTCGATAAGGACCTTCCCAATGCCGAGCGCATTTGGGAGCTGCCCGATCCCAGCGTAAATATCATCAAAGCGAGTATCTTTTGCGACGACAGTGCGGTTATGGACAGTGCGTACGTGCTACAGCGCGAACTTGGTCAGCTCTTTACTTTTGCGCCTTCGGGCAACGCGTGGATCGATGCCATGCAGCCTGGTGTGTCGAAGGCCTCGGGTATCGCGCAGCTCGCGGAGCATTACGGCATTGGACGCGACGAGGTCATGGCGTTTGGCGACTCGATGAACGACTACGAGATCATTCGCTTTGTCGGCACGGGCTGCGCGATGGAAAACGCGCGTCCTGCGCTTAAGGCGGTGGCCGATCGCGTCGTAGGCTGCAACCGCGACCACGCCGTTCAGCATGAGCTCCGTCGCGTGCTGGAGAGTCTCTCCTAATCCGGCAGATGGGGACGTTCCCTTTCTGCCGACAGTGGGGGACAGTCCTTGCAGCTTTTTGCGAAGAGTGTCCCCAACGACTAGTCGTTTAAGAACGTCCCCAATGACTAGGCAAGGGCGGCCATGATGGTGCGGGCAACGCCGTCGTGGTCGTTGTCGTATTCGGTGATGGCGTCGGCGGCCTCGCGATCTTCGGGCTCGGCGTTGATCATGGCCATGCCATGGCCCGCTGCCTGCAGCATGGGGATGTCGTTGATGTTGTCGCCGAACGCCCAGGCGTCGGCGAGACGCTCGCCCAGATGCTCGCATAACCACGTGAGGGCCGTTCCCTTGGTGGCGCCCTCACCCATGACCTCGATATTCATGGCGTACGAACGCGTGACCTCAATGCCTCCGAGCGTGTCGAGCTCTGCTGCGATGGCGTCGCGATCGGCCGGGTCGTGCCAGTACATGGCGATGCGTTCGAGCGTCTCGACCTCGTCGATCTTGCTGTCGATATCCATGTCGATCGGTGTTCGTGTGCGCTTGAGCGAAGCCGCGATGTGGGGGTCACCGCCGCAGAACTCATCCAGGCGCCCGTAAAGCGAGCGGGGGAGGAAGCACTGTCCATCCGCGAAGATATCGAAGGTCACATCGTGGCCGGCGGCAATGCGATGGATGCGGTGGGCAATGCCACGGTCGAGCGGACGGCTCAAGATGCGCGTGGCGCACGAGGCGTCGGTGGGCACATCGTCGTCGAGCTGCCAGACGCTGGCGCCGTTGGCACAGACCGCGTAATGCACGGCGGGATGGGCGAGAATGGGCTCAAAGATGCCCGACAGCGGACGCCCCGTGCAGGGGACAAACTCGATGCTACGATGTGCGAGCTCGTCGAGCATTGCCCAAGTGGCGTCGCTCATCTGCTTATCGCTCGTCAGCAGCGTTCCGTCCATATCGGAAAACACAATCATTTGATGCAGCCCTTTCTACTGGCAAAAAAGCGTGGCCAAGGGCTTGGGTCCCTGGCCACGCTCAAGATCTATAACGGTCCGCGTCCTATCGGTCGGCGAGTGGCTTGTACTCCAGCGGCTCGATAACCGGGCGGTAGGCGGGGCGGATGATGCGGTGCGCGCAGAAGAGCTCTTCCATGCGGTGTGCCGACCAGCCGGCCATGCGGGCGACGGCGAATAGCGGCGTAAAGAGCGTCTCGGGCACGCCGAGCATCTTGTAGATAAAGCCCGTGTACAGGTCGATGTTGGCGCAGATAGGCTTGGTCATGCCGTGGTCGCGCATGACCTGGGGTGCCAGGCGCTCGATGCGCTCGATGAGCGCGAACTCTTCGCCCAAGTCCTTCTTGGCTGCCAGTGAGCGCGCGTAACGGCGGCAGACCTCGGCGCGCGGGTCGCTGAGCGTATAGACGGCGTGGCCCATGCCGTAGATGAGGCCTGTGCCGTCGAAGGCCTGCTTGTCGAGGATCTTGCCCAGGTAGGCCGCGACCTCGTCCTCGTCCTCCCAGTTGGAGACATGCGCGCGGATGTCCTCGTGCATAGACACGACCTTGGCATTGGCACCGCCGTGGCGCGGGCCCTTGAGCGAACCGATAGCCGCGGCGTAGGCGGAATACGGGTCGGTGGCCGAAGATGACAGCACGCGGCAAGCGAAGGTGGAGTTGTTGCCGCCGCCGTGCTCGGCATGCAGCATGAGCATAACGTCGAGCAGCATGGCTTCGTCGCGGGTGAACGCCATGCCGCCGCGCAGGACCTGCAGGATGGTCTCGGCGGTGGAAAGACCGGGCGTGGGGTGCGGCACGTGAACCTCGGAGCCGCGAAGCTTGGCGACCGAGGCCATGTGTGCGAAGGCGGCAATGCGCGGGAGACGTGCGAGCATGGAAATGGCGACGTCGATTTCGTGCTCAGGCGTGATCACGTCTGGTTCGGCATCGAAGGCGTAGAGCAGCAGTACGGCGCGCTGGAGCACGTTCATGATGCTCGACGACACCGTGGTCATAGGGAACTCTTTAACGTACTCGTCGCTCAGATGTCTAAAGGCGCCCAGGCGCTCGCAAAAGCCGTCGAGCTCTTCCTTGTTGGGCAGCGAACCCGTGATAAGCAGATAGGCGACTTCTTCGTAGCCGTAGCGATTCTCGGCCTGGGCATTGTTGACCAGATCCTCGATGCTGTAGCCGCGAAGCGTGAGCTTGCCCTGATCGGGCACGACCTTTCCGTCGACCTTGTTGTAGCCGTGCACATCCGAGATACGAGTGAGGCCCGCGACCACGCCCGAGCCGTCGGCATTGCGCAGGCCGCGCTTGACATTGTGCTCGACAAACAGGTCCTCGTCATAAGGGTCGGTCGGCAGGCCGTGGTAGAGGCTTTCGCTCTCAGACGAAATCTGGCGGCTTGCTTCGTAATCCAAAACCAGTCGGCTCAAGTGGTCATCGAAGCGGTAATAGATTTTCTTGGCGTCGTAGGCCATGCGCGCTCCTCTCCGGGCCGCATCGGGGTGGCTTGCATGGGCATGCGCGCGTCAGGCTATCCCCAGCGGCTTGCTCGCTACAGGCGGTACATAAAGTTAAAGACGTCCTCGCGCTGGATGGACACGTTGACGCCCGAAAGCTCGCCGGCCTCGGCCAGGGCCTTCTGCAGCTCGGCGAAGTCGAGCTTGGACTCGGCGGTATCGGCCAGCATGGTCATGGTGAAGATGTCCTCGATAATGGACTGCGTGATGTCGCGGATGTCGACGTTGGCCTCGCCCAGGACACGGGTGACGCCGGCGACGATGCCGGGGCGGTTCTTGCCAAGGACGGTGATGACGATACGGGAGGACGAGATCTCGGCCATGGGAAACCCTTTCGCGTGGTTGCGGCGCGCGGGGGCGCTCCGCTACGGTACAGTGTTCATCATTGTACCCGTCTGGCGCCAAAAGGGGTGTGCTTACTGCGGCGTTACACGTCTGCAACATGGGCGAAGGGGCGACAGGGTGCGTGTTCGCCGCGGTTGGCCACGCCGCGTTACGCAAAGACCGTGAACCTTTTGTGGGACGCGCGGCGCCGTGGTACCATAGCCAAGTTTGTTGTCTTGGTCGGAAACCAAGACGCCTTATGCGCTGATCGGTAACCAGCGCCTGACTAATAAGGAGTCCTACCATGAAGCAGGGTATCCATCCCCAGTATGTCGAGTGCACGGTGACGTGCTCCTGCGGCAACACCTTCAAGACGCACGCTACCGTGTCTGAGATGAAGGTCGAGCTTTGCAACGAGTGCCACCCGTTCTACACCGGCCAGCAGAAGTTCGTCGACACCGGTGGACGCGTCCAGCGCTTCGCCGACAAGTTCGGTGGCGCCGCTGCCGCTCAGCTCAAGAAGGCCGAGGAGGCCAAGGCTGCCAAGGCCGCCAAGGCTGCTGAGGCCGAGGCCGCTCGCAAGGCCGCCGCTGAGGCCAAGGCTGCCGAGAAGGCTAAGCGTGCTGCTAAGTTTGCCGAGGAGGCTGCCAAGCAGGCCGCCGAGGCTCCCGCAGAGGCTCCTGTCGAGGAGGCCGCTGCCGAGGCCGAGACCACCGAGGCTGCTGAGTAAATAGCTCGCCGCGGAATCGCTCGCATTCATGGCATGAGGGCCGTGCATCCATTTGGGTGCGCGGCCCTTTTTCTTTTTAAATTAGTGCAAACTAACCTGTCCCCATGGCACCACATGGCAGAGAGGCAGCGTTTGCCCAGATAGACCTGCCAAAATTAACTTGTCCCATTGTGGCAGGTTGGTCGTAGTTATTACGTGGCGGTCGAGCTCGACCGTATAGGCCGCGCCTTGTTTGGCTAAAGTACAATCATCTGTGTTTAACTCGCCCGCAGCTGCACGGCGTGGGCGATGGCCAAAAAAGGAAAACTACATGGGATTCATGTCAAAGCTGCTGTCCTTTGGATCCGATAAGGACCTTAAGCGCTACTACAAGATCGTCGACCAGATCAACGGTCTTGAGCCCCAGTTTGAGAAGATGACCGAGGAGGAACTCCGCGCCCAGACCGATAAGTTCCGCGAGCGTTACGCCAACGGTGAGTCGCTCGACGACATGCTTCCCGAGGCCTTTGCCACCGTGCGTGAGGCTTCCAAGCGCACCATGGGTATGCGCCACTTTGACGTGCAGCTCATTGGCGCTATGGCACTGCACGAGGGCCACATTGCCGAGATGAAGACTGGCGAAGGTAAGACCCTCGTCTCCACGTTGGCCGGCTATCTCAACGCTATTGCCGGCAAAGGCGTGCACGTCGTTACTGTCAATGATTACCTTGCCAAGCGCGACTCCGAGTGGATGGGCCGCATCTATAAGTACCTGGGCATGACCGTCGGTCTGCTCCAGAACAACATGCCGCTCGAGCTCAAGCGCCCGGCCTACCAGGCAGACGTCACCTACGGTACCAACTCCGAGTTCGGCTTTGATTATCTGCGCGACAACATGGTTACCCGTCCCGAGCAGCGCGTGCAGCGCGGCCACAACTACGCCATCGTCGACGAGGTTGACTCCATCCTGATCGATGAGGCCCGCACCCCGCTGATCATCTCGGGCGCCGGCACCAAGTCCGCCAGCACCTACAAGGACTTCGCGCGTGCCGTGCGCGGCCTTGAGCGCGGCGAGGACGTGTCGCATGACATGCTCACTGCCACCGAGGATGTGGAGCCCACGGGCGACTACGTCATGGACGAGGCCAAGCACACCATTGCCGCCACCGAGCGCGGCCTTAAGAAAATTGAGCGCCGCCTGGGTATCGATGACATCTATGCCGATCTCTCCGGCCAGCTGGTCAACCACCTGCAGCAAGCGCTGAAGGCCCAGTACATGTTCCACCGCGATAAGCAGTACGTGGTCACCAACGGCGAGGTCAAGATCGTCGACGAGTTCACCGGCCGCATCATGGAGGGCCGCCGCTATTCTGAGGGCCTGCACCAGGCCATCGAGGCCAAAGAGGGCGTGCTCGTACGCGAGGAGAACCAGACCCTGGCCACCATCACCCTGCAGAACTACTTCCGTCTGTATGACAAGCTCTCCGGCATGACCGGCACGGCACTTACCGAGGATGCCGAGTTCCGCGAGATCTACAAGCTGCCCGTCGAAGTCATCCCTTCCAACAAGCCCGTGCAGCGCGTGGATCACGAGGACCTGGTGTACCGCACCATTCAGGCCAAGTACAACGCCGTCGCCGACGATGTCGAGCGACGTCACGCCAAGGGGCAGCCGGTCCTGGTGGGCACCGTCTCCATCGAGAGTTCCGAGAAGCTGTCCGCCGCCCTTACCAAGCGCGGCATCGCACACGAGGTCCTCAACGCCAAGCACCATGAACGCGAGGCCCACATCGTTGCCCAGGCCGGACGCTACGGCGCCGTGACCATCGCTACTAACATGGCTGGTCGTGGTACCGACATCCTGCTGGGCGGCAACCCCGACGAGCTGGTGCGCGAGCGCCTGGAGTACGAGGGTCTGACCATGGAGGATGTGACGCCCGAGCAGCTCGAGCAGTTTAACGCCGAGGCCAAGGAGACTTGCAAGGCCGAGCGCGAGCGCGTGCTTGCCGCCGGCGGCCTGACCGTCATCGGCACCGAGCGCCATGAGTCCCGCCGTATCGACAACCAGCTGCGCGGCCGTTCCGGCCGTCAGGGCGATCCAGGCGAGACCCAGTTCTACCTGTCGCTCGAGGACGACCTCATGCGCCTGTTCGGCGGCGACAAGATGGACCGCGTCTCCAAGATGATGGTCACGGCCGACATGGGCGACGACATGCCCATCCAGCACAAGATCATCTCCAAGGCCGTCGAGAGCGCCCAGCACAAGGTCGAGAGCATCAACTTCTCCATGCGTAAGAGCGTCCTTGAGTACGACGACGTCATGAACAAGCAGCGCCAGGTCATCTACGCCGAGCGCAATAAGATTCTGGACGGCAAGGACCTGACCGACCACATCACCGAGGTCATGCACGACACCGTGTACCGCTGCGTGCAGGAGTTCTGCACCAAGGACAGCCACGAGGGCGAGCGCGATCTTGAGGGTTTGCGTAAGTGGGTTGTGGAGCTCACCGGCCACATCGATACGCCGAAGTTCCCCGACGAGGATTATGAGGCCCTGGCTGCCGATGTCCTGGCTTACGTAGAGAAGTGCTACAACATGAAGGCCGAGCGCTTGGGCGAGGACCTGATGCGCGAGCTCAACACCCAGGTCATGCTGCGCGTCATCGATACCCGCTGGATGAACTACCTGCAGGAGATGGACTACCTCAAGACCGGCATCGGCCTGCGCGGCTTTGGCCAGCGCGACCCGCTGGTCGAGTACAAGACCGAGGCCTACGGCGCGTTCCAGATACTCGTCGATACCATGTATGAGGATTACCTGCGCACGGTTCTGCGCATCGAGATCAAGGCTGCCCCGCGTGCCGTGGAGCACAAGGAGGAGCCCGCGCTCGAGGGCGCGCGCTTCTCCGGTCCTGCCGAGGTCGATGGTGACAACGGCGACTCGGTGCTGCGCAAGCAGGCGCAGGTGCAGGCCCGCACGGCTGTCCAAGGCGGACCGGCTGCCGTCAACAACGGTGGCAAGGTGACCACCTATCGCAAGTCCGAGAGCGACGATCCGTACGTCAACGTGGGCCGCAACGACCCGTGCCCCTGCGGTAGCGGCAAGAAGTTTAAGTACTGCCACGGCAGGAATCGTTAATGGCTGAGGCTTTAGAGGTAACGCCCGCCGAGCTGGACGCGTTCGCGGACCGGCTCGGCGAGGTCGAGTCGTATCTCCACCTGGACGAGAAGCGTACCCGCGTGTCCGAGCTCGAGGCCAAAAGTGTTGCCCCTGGCTTTTGGGATGACGCCGACGCCGCCCGTGCCACCATGGAGGAGATTGCGCGCACCAAGGAAGATATCGCTGCCGTGGACACCGCGCGCGGCGAGCTTTCCGATGCCCGCGCCGCGCTGGAGCTTGCCGAGGAGATGGGGGATGACCCCGACGCCGTCGCCCTTCGCGAGGAGGCTACAGCCACGGCTGAGCGCCTGGCCCGTGCCATCGATGAGCTTGAGCTTTCGAGCTGGTTTACCGGTGAGTTCGATCACGGCGATGCCATTGTGACCATCAAGCCCGGACAGGGTGGCCTGGAGGCCCAGGACTGGACCTTCATGCTCTTTAAGATGTACATGAAGTACTGCCAGCGTCGCGGCTGGAAGGTCACCATCAACGACTGTCCTGCGGCCGAGGTCATCGGCATTGACCGCGCGACCTTTACCGTCGAGGGCAAGGACGCATTTGGCATGCTGCGCGCCGAGGCCGGCGTCCACCGCTTGGTGCGCATCAGCCCCACCGACGACAAGAAGCGCCGCCAGACCACGTTTGCCGGCGTCGAGGTCATCCCCGTGCTACCCGATGATATCGACATCGAGATCAGTCCCGACGACATCCGCGTGGACGTGTACCACGCGAGCGGCCCGGGCGGTCAGGGCGTCAACACCACCGACTCCGCCGTGCGCGTGACGCATTTCCCCAGCGGCATTGTGGTCACCTGCCAAAACGAGCGCAGCCAGATCCAGAACAAGGCCGCGTGCATGCAGATTCTCAAGGCCCGTCTGTACGAGATCGAGCTCGAGAAGCGCGCCGAGGCGCTCGACGAGATTCGTGGACCCAAGACCACGATCGGTTTTGGCAACCAGATTCGCAGCTATGTGCTCTACCCGTATCAGATGGTCAAGGACCTGCGTACGGGCGTGGAGACCAGCAACGTCGAGGCCGTTCTCGACGATGGCGATCTGGATCCGTTTGTGATTGGCTACCATCGCTGGGCCACCGGCAACGCCGATGCAGAAGGCTCGGAGGTCTAAAACATCGGGCAGTTTCAAGCCGATGCTAAGCCCAACGGTTGGACGGGTTTGTATCCAGAATAAACCCTGCGCAGGGGTGGTTTTTGTCCGGCGAATCGGTAGAATCGAATACAAGAAGAAGTTCAAAGCGCATCCGTTTGGGTGCGCTTTTTTGAGGGAGGCAGCATGGCATATCGTCTGGACATCAAGCGCATTCTTTCGATGAACTTCTTTCACGATCTGCCCCAGATCATGTTGGGGTGCGCTCTGGCCGCTATTGCGACCGACCTGTTTTTGATTCCCAACGGCCTTGCTGCCGGTGGCGTTACGGGCCTTGCCACCATTATCCAGGCGGTCGGCGCGACGCGAGGCGTGTCGCTTCCCGTCGGTATCCAGACCATCGTGATGAATGCCTTGCTGCTGCTGGTCGTTATGCGCGAGGGCGGCATGTTCTACGTGGTGCAGACCGCGACGGGCTTTGTGCTGCTGGGCTTCTTTACCGATCTGTTCGCCCCGTTTGTAGCACCTCTGGCGGATGCGGACCTGATGCTTCCCGCTATGTGGGGCGGCATTATTACGGGCATCGGTTACGGCATGGTGTTGCGCGCCGGCGCCAACACCGGCGGCTCGGACACGATTGGCCAAATCATCTCGCGTAACACCTCACTGCCGGTGGGCTCGACCGTCATGGCGATCGATGTTGCCGTATGCGCGCTGTCGGCTCCGGTCTTTTCAATCGAAAACGCACTATATGCAGGCCTTTCGATGGTCATTAGCGGCTACGTGATCGATGCCGTGGTCGATGGTGGCAACAAACGCCGTATGGTACTCATCATCTCGGACAAGTTCCCTGATATCGCTGCCGATATCATGTATGGCCTGGGTCGTGGTTGTACCAAGTTTAAGGCGACTGGCATGTATTCGGGTGCCGAGAAGCCAGTGATTATGGTCATCGTGAGCCGTCGAGAGCTCAATACCCTCAAGACGATCGTGCGCGAGCGCGATCCTCATGCCATCGTGACGGTTGCCGACGTTACGGAAGCCTTCGGCGAGGGATTCAAGGACATTAGCGCGTAGGGTCGATCGCGTTCCATCCAAAAGACGTTCACATTGATAAACCGTTTCATCAGCGGTTCTGCCTGCTAAATTGTTCAAATAATGATAAAAACTCTGGTAAAGCCATCAGTTTCCAGCATAATGAATGACGTACGTGCATTGCGGCTGTGTTGGGATTACCTTCGGTGCCGTGCGCATTTTGTCTAATGAGGATGAAAGGAAGGCACAATGAGCGACGAAGAGCTCAAAAAGGTTGCCAACGAGGTAAGGAAGGGCATCGTCACCGGCGTGCACGCTGCCAAGTCCGGCCATCCGGGCGGTTCGCTCGGCGCTGCCGACATCATGACCTATCTGTACTTTGAGGAAATGAACGTCGACCCGGCCGATCCCCGCAAGGCCGATCGCGACCGTTTTGTGCTCTCCAAGGGCCATTGCGCTCCGGGCCTGTACGCCGTGCTCGCCGAGCGTGGGTTCTTCCCCAAGGAGGATCTCGAGACGCTGCGCCATATCGGCAGCCACCTGCAGGGTCATCCCAACATGAACGACACCCCGGGCGTTGACATGTCTACCGGTTCGCTCGGCCAGGGCATCTCCGCCGCCGTGGGCATGGCGGTTGCCGCCAAGCACTGGGGCGATACTTACCGCACGTACGCCCTGCTGGGCGATGGCGAGAGCGAGGAGGGCCAGGTCTGGGAGGCCGCCATGTTTGCCGGCAACCAGCAGCTCGATAACCTCTGCGTGATCGTCGACCACAACGGCCTGCAGATCGACGGCCCCGTCGAGGAGGTCAACGACCCCATGCCGCTCGCCGACAAGTTCCGCGCCTTTAAGTTCCACGTGGTGGAGCTCGCCGACGGCAACGACTTCGACCAGATCCGCGCCGCCTTTGCCGAGGCTCGCGCCACCAAGGGGCAGCCGGCCGCCATTATCGCCGAGACCATGAAGGGCAAGGGCGTTTCCTTTATGGAGAACCAGGTTGGTTGGCACGGCAAGGCCCCCAACGATGAACAGTTTGAGCAGGCCATGGCAGAGCTCACGGCCGCCGGAGAGGAGCTCTAGGATGGCAGACGTCAAGAAAATCGCCACGCGCGTAAGCTACGGCGAGGCCCTCGTCGAGCTCGCCAACGAGCACGATGACTTTGTGGTCCTCGACGCCGACCTGGCCGCCGCCACGCAGACCGGCAAATTTAAGGCCGCTTGCCCCGACCGCTTCTTCGACGTGGGTATCGCCGAGAGCAACCTGATGGGTGTTGCCGCCGGTATCGCGACCACCGGTCGTGTTGCCTTCGCGAGCACCTTTGCCATGTTCGCTGCCGGTCGCGCCTTTGAGCAGGTCCGTAACTCCATCGGCTACCCGCACCTTAACGTTAAGATCGGTGCCACGCACGCCGGTATCTCGGTGGGCGAGGACGGCGCCACGCACCAGTGCTGCGAGGATATCGCCCTGATGCGCGTCATCCCTGGCATGACCGTGATTGTTCCCGCCGACGACGTCGAGGCCCGCGCCGTGACGCGCGCCGCCTACGAGTGCGACGGTCCGGTGTACATGCGCTTTGCCCGTCTGGCCTCGCCGGTTATCAACGATCCAGAGACCTACAAGTTCGAGTTGGGTAAGGGTATTGTCATGCGCGAGGGCGCCGATGTGACCATCATCGCCTGCGGCCTGATGGTCGGCGAGGCTCTCGAGGCCGCCGAGCAGCTCGCTGCCGAGGGCATCGACGCCGAGGTCATCAACATGCACACCATCAAGCCCGTCGATGCCGACCTGATCGTCAAGAGCGCCACCAAGACCGGCCACGTCGTGACCGTCGAGGAGCACTCTGTGATCGGTGGCCTGGGCAGCGCCGTTGCCGACGTCCTGTGCGAGCAGTGCCCGACGCCGCTCAAGAAGATCGGTGTCAACGACACCTTCGGTGAGTCTGGCCCGGGTGCCGAACTCTTGCACAAGTATGGCCTGGACGCCGCCAACATCGTGGCGACCACCAAAGAGTTCTTGGGCTAAAGCAAGACGGATTTCAAGGACTGCTTCGCCAGAACTATAAAACTGTTTCGCCAGTACTATGGAAACCCGGCAGGGGCGCTCTCTTGGAGAGCGCCCCTGTTTCAGTTGCGGTGAAATAAGGACTGTTTTGCCAGCTTAAAGGCTCAACAGTCCCTATTTCACCGCAACTCATGAAGACGCCCCTCAAGCACGGTCCCATCAGGAAAAAGGGCATATATCGACAAAGCGCAATTCAGACCCTTCCAGCTTTGTATATGCAGCACCTCAAGATAAACGCGGCGACCCCTTAGTTATCGCAGGCCGGGCACAGGGTTACTCTCCAAATCTTTCCGCAGGACGGAGGAGCCCCCGCCGCGCGAAGCGCGCAGCGGGGGCTCCGACATGTCCGAGGACGATTTGGAGAGTAACCCTGTGTCCGGCCGACGGGATCCCTAACCACGCCATGCTTCTTATGTGCAGCAAAGCTAATGCTGCTAAAATACAAAGCGCTCATGTAGTTTAAACGCACGACGATAAGGAGCACCAGTGGGTAACCACTTCCGTACCTCCGGTGCGGGCGATGATGCCCCCAAGACGCAGGCAGGCGTCCAGGGCAGTCGTTTCGCCACTCCGGATTCAGAGGGCCAGCCTGTTGCTCAGGCCCCCGCTCAGCCGGCAGATCAGGCACAGCCGGCATCCGATCCCTTTGCCTACAATCCAACCAGCGATGTCGCGCTTTCCGGCACGGCGGGTTTTGAGCCCGTTCAGGCCGTGACCGCTCGCGTGGAGCAGCCTCAGGCTGGTGCCGCCACGCCGCAGCCTACCATGGCCGGCATTCCCGACCCCTTGGCCCCTGCGACGCCGGCTCCTCAGCCTGCGCAGTCCGGTCTCTTTGCCGCTATTCCCGACCCCACGCAGCCTGCTGCCCCGGTGGTCGAGAGCGATCAGGCAGCCGAGGTCGCAAGCCTCGATAACGCGCTCAACAACCCCGATTTTACGTCGGTGTTTGCGCCCATCGATCCGCAGGCCAGCCGCAAGAAGATGGCCAAGCAGGCCGGTGTCGAGCCCGTCATCCTTATGGAGCATGTCACCAAGATCTATCCGGCACAGCCCAACAAGCCTGCACTCGACGACATCAACATCGAGATCTATCCGGGCGAGTTCGTCTTCCTGGTCGGTCACTCCGGCTCGGGTAAGACCACGCTGCTGTCGACGCTCAACCGCGACGTCAAGCCGACGAGCGGCCGCATCCTGGTTGCCGGTCAGGACCTCATGAAGATCAAGAACCGCAAGGTTCCGTTCCTGCGCCGCCAGATTGGCGCCGTGTTCCAGGACTTTAAGCTTCTGCCGCAAAAGACCGCCTACGAAAACGTGGCGTTTGCCCTGCAGTGCATCGGCAAGCCCAAGGGCGTCATTCGCAGCCAGGTGCCCGAGGTGCTGCGCCTGGTCGGTCTGGCCGATCAGATGGACTCGCTGCCCGACCAGCTTTCCGGTGGCGAGCAGCAGCGCGTTGCCGTCGCCCGTGCTATGGTCAACCGTCCGCCGCTGCTGATCTGCGACGAGCCCACGGGCAACCTCGACCCGGCGATCTCGCTGGGCATCATGAAGCTGCTTGAGCGTATTAACCGCACCGGCACCACCGTGATCGTCGCCACGCACGACCGCGAGATGGTCGATAGCATGCACCGTCGCGTGATCGCCCTCGAGGGCGGCCACGTCATCCGCGACCAGGAGAGGGGAGGTTACGGCAACTATGGCACCAACTAACGTGGGCTACTCCTTCAAAGAGGCAATCAGCCACTTCTTCCGTAACTGGACTACCTCGCTCGGCGCCGTCATCACGATCTTCCTTTCGCTGTTTATCATCGGCCTGTTCATCATGGGCTCTGCGATGCTGAACTCCGTGATCGGCACCGTCGAGGATCAGGTTGTCATCAACGCGTTCATTAGTGATGACGCCGATCAGGCCGATGTTCAGGCTTTTGAGGCCGAGCTTAAGACGTGGAATAACGTCAAGTCCGTGACCTATAAGGACAAGGACGACGCGCTGGCCGAGTATACGAGCAAGATGTCGGGCAACGCCGACGCCACCATGAGCGCGCTCGATGGCCAGAACCCGCTGCCGGCTTCCTTCGCTATTGAGATGGACGATCCGTCCAAGGTCGAGAGCACGGCAAAGAAGCTCAAGAAGGATGCCGATTTCCAGAAGATCGCGGATGACGGCGACGTCAACGCGAGCGTGCTGTACGGCCAGGAGGAAGTGAGCCGCCTGTTCCAGGTGACCAACTACATCCGCATCGCCGCCGTGGTGCTCGTTGGTCTTCTGACCTTTATCGCATTCATCTTCATCAACAACACGATTCGCCTGTCCATCACGGCGCGTCGTCGTGAGATTGCGATTATGCGTCTGGTCGGCGCCAGCAACGGCTTCATTCGTGGCCCGTTTATCACCGAGGGCGTGCTGCAGGCCATTTTGGGCTCGCTGCTTTCCATCGGCGTTCTGGAGCTGCTGCGCAATTTGATGATTCCGCGTCTGCAGGAGAGCATCGGCTGGATGTCGTTTGCCCTGCCGATGCAGTACTACCTGGTGACCTATGCTGCGCTGATTCTGGTCGGCGTGATTATCGGTCTCTTTGGTTCTGCCATCGCCATGCGCCGCTACCTGCGCGTGTAAGCATGCCTGGAATTCACCCCTTCCAACGGGTCGTCTCTTATGGGGCGGCCCGTTTTTTGATCCCTAGGGGACGAAGGAAACGAATCATCGTAGCGCTGGTCTATCTATGTGATCCGTTTTCCTTCATCCCCTAGGGATCATTTGGGTAGACTCTTGGGATGTAAACGGCAATCGATAGTTAGGAGGCGCCATGGGGCGCAATAACAAGCATAAGCGTGGAGCTCGCAATAAGCGCGGGCCGGTGCGCAGCGAACGCCGTCCGAGCCTGACCGGGCGCGTGCAGCTCCATGAGCATAGCGCCTACGTTGTAACCGAAAACGGCGACTACAAGGTCATGGGCCGCGGTAAGCGCGAGATCATGGATGGCGATACCGTTGCCGTGAGCATTAAGAACAGCCCGCACGGTGAGCGGCGCGCCGTGATCGAAAGCGTGGTTGAGCGTGCAGCCATAAGCGTGGTGGGCACGTACCAGACCGCCGGTCCGCTCGGTGTGATCGAGCCGCTCGATTCGCGTCTGAAGGCCGACTTCTTCATTCTGCCCGAGGATACCTCGGCGGATCGTCTGGGTGTCCACCCGGGTGATGCTGTTGTCGCGCGCATTTTGACCTACCCGACGCGCCTGGAATCGGGTACCGTGACGATCGAACGCCGCATTGGCGGAGATGACGCGCCCGATTTGGGCGTTCAATATGTGATGGCGCGTTACGGCTATACCGATAGCTATCCCGAGGCCGCGCTGGACGAGGCCGAGGGGCTTTCGCTCGATGTGTCCGCGGCGCTTAAGGACCCGCTCCGCCGCGATCTGCGCGACCGCTTTGTCATCACGATCGACCCAGTCGACGCGCGCGACTTTGACGACGCCATTTCGCTGGAGCGCACGCCCGAGGGTGGCTACAAGCTGGGTGTGCATATCGCCGACGTTTCACACTATGTGGCTTGGGACGGGCATATCGATCTTGAGGCTCGCCATCGTACGACATCGGTGTATCTGGCCGATCGCGTGCTTCCCATGCTGCCCAAACGCCTGTCCTGTGACCTGTGCTCGCTTCGCCCTGACGAGGACCGTCTTGCGTTTACCGTCGATATCGAGCTCGATGCGCAGGGTCGCGTGCGGCATTACGATTCGTATCCCAGCGTGATTCGCTCGCGTGTGCGTATGGACTATGACGGCGCCGAGGCGCTGCTGGTACGTGCCGGCGCGGTGGAGTATTCGGTGCTGGAGGGTGCGGCCGAGGATGTTGCGGCTGCTGAGGCCTCGCGCGAGGAAGCGCTTGAGCGCGGTCTTGCGTGCGAGGAGGCCGCCCGCGGCTACAACGTCGACCTCGGCGATTTCCTTGTCGCCGCCAACGAACTCGCCGAACTTCGCCGTCGTATTCGTCGCGCCCGCGGCTCAGTCGATTTTGACACGGCCGAGATTCGCGCTCTATTGGATGAGGACGGAGTGCCCGTGCAGATTGTGGCGCGTGAGCGTTCGTGTGCCACGTCGCTTATCGAGGAAGCCATGCTGCTCGCCAACGAGTGCGTTGCAGAGTGGCTGGCAGACCGTGATATCGAGGCCTGCTATCGCGTGCATGAGGATCCGAGCCCCGATAGCCTGCACGGTGCCGCCGTTGCGCTGGCGCAGCTAGGCATCATCGACGATCGCCGTGCTGCCGGTATTGCCCTGGGGAGCCCCGATGAGCTGCAGGCTGCAGTCGATGCTGCCGCCGGTACGGCCAACGCACCGCTCGTCAACACGCTGCTTCTGCGCAGCATGCAGCGCGCGCTGTACAAGCCGCGCAACGAGGGCCACTTTGCGCTCGCCGCGCCGTGCTACTGTCACTTTACGAGTCCCATCCGTCGCTACCCCGATCTGGTGGTGCACCGCGTGCTCAAACTGCAGTTGGCCTATGAGCGGCTTGGCGGCAAGGACGCCTTGGTCCGTACGCCGCGGCTGATCGGCAAGGGGCGCGAGTCGCTGCCACGCATTCTGCCGCAGATCTGCCGCGCATGCAGCGATGCCGAGCGCGCGGCAGATGCCGCCAGCCATGCGACGCAAAAGATCAAGATTGCCCAGTACTATGAGGACCGTCTGGGCGAGCGCTATGCCGGAACCGTCTCGTGGGTTAGCAGCATGGGCCTCTTTGTGCGCTTGGACCTAACGCAGGTCGAAGGCTTGGTTTCGATCAAGAGCCTGGGCAACGAGTGGTTCGAGTTTGACGAGGACGCGCTTACGCTGACGGGCGCCGACACGGGGACTCGCTATGAACTGGGTCAGCGCGTGATTGTCGAGGTCTCGCGCGTCAATACCACGCGTGGGCACTTGGACTTTAAGCTTATCCATTAGCCAAATCCCGACTCATGGTGGGGGAGCGGAGGGCGGCCTTTCGGGACCGCCCTTCGCATTTGAATCGTGGCTACCTTGCCGTCTGCTCGGCCGCCCGCTTACCTGCTATTTGAGAGGTAAAACCTACCAAAATAAACCTGTCCCTTTTGGCAGGTTTACAAGAAAGCGGGGATGAGATGGCGACGGTGTACGGTTATGCGCGGGTGAGTTCGCGCGATCAGAACCTTAATCGGCAGCTGGATGCGCTGGGCGCCTATGGCGTGGGCTCGGCGAATATTTATGCCGACCATGCGAGCGGCAAGGACTTCGATCGACCGCGTTATCGCGAGCTGCTGCACGTCCTGGGAGACGGGGACGTACTGGTGGTGCTTTCTATCGACCGACTTGGCCGTAATTACTCCGAGATTCTTGAGGAATGGCGACGCATTACCAAGGAGCTCGGGGTTGCCATTGTGGTGTTGGACATGCCATTGCTTGACACGCGCGTCAGGGCCAGCGGCGCGCCGGATGTGACCAACACCCTGATTGCCGATATTGTGCTGCAACTGCTGAGCTACGTGGCGCAGGTGGAGCGCGAGAATATCCATCGGCGCCAGGCGGAGGGGATTGCAGCGGCGCGAGCGCGAGGGGTCCGTTTCGGTCGACCTCGCAAGCCGTGCCCTCCTCAGTTTGAGCTGGTGCGCGATAGCTATGAGGCAGGCGATATTACCCGCAGCCAGGCAGCAAAGTGCCTGGGCGTGTGCGTGGGGACGTTCGATCGCTGGATGCGCGAGGCGGGGTAGGGGTTTGCGTCGCTTTGTCGCTTCCTGTTGCGATTCAAATTTTGATACGGTGACGATGCCATTTGGGGCTACACTCGCTGATATTCAAAAAAGGAGGTTGGCCCTTGGTGCGCGTAAAACAAATAATCGGATGGACCGCGATTGTTCTGTTCGTTGCAACGCTGGCGGGCATCTGGGTGCTGACGGAGCAAAACGCGGTGCAGACGTCGTTGCTGAGCGAGTCCACCGCGCGTGTGGTGGAGGGTCAGACTACGGGCGTTCAGGCTGCCGATGCCACGGGTGAAGCCCAGGCAGAGAACGGAATGACCGGAGGCGCCGATTCGGCTGCCTCGAATGTCCGGTCTGGCCGACTTGCTTCCATTCGCATGCGGGTGGGCGCAAACGTCCGTCGCGTTGCCCATACCGTAGAGTTTTTCTTCGACGGATTATTCGCCTCCGTGGTCGTGGTTTGCTTTTCCAGGCGTCCGTGGAGCGTATGCTCCCGTTGCGTGCCCGTATTGCTCTTTTGCGCCGCCTGCTCCGTTGGCGATCAGGTACATAAGATCTTTGTTCCCGGCAGGCATTTCGACGTTATCGATTTAGGATTCGATGCTGCGGGCTATGTCACCGCCATGCTGTCGGTATTGCTGGCGGCGGCGTTAGTGCGCCATGCGACTCGGCCGATCGGCGCCCATGCGAGGCGCTAGCCGGTAACAAACCCGTTTCTGATAATGCGACCTTGTTGAATTATTTTGTGTCGCGCGTATTTCCGAGCGGTCGGATTTGAGGGGCGAGCGGTAGAACGCTCGCCCTTTGTGCGCCACGATGCGGCACAATGTACCGCAAAAGCTGTTTGTATCCGGTACGAATCGTTCGTTGGTCTTTAATTCTTCTCAACGGAGGTGTTTGAGATGGCAAACGGATTGCTTTTGCGGCTTCGCGAGCGTGAGCTCAGCGCGAGCCCGGCGGAACGCAATGTCATCGCATATGTAAGCGCTCATCCGCACGAGGTGGTCGGGCTGTCCGTCCGCGGTCTTGCCGATGTCACGTTCTCCTCGCCCTCGAGCATTTTGCGCTTTTGCAAGCGTTTGGGTTTTGCGGGCTACAAGGAGTTCCAGCGCGAACTGATTGCCGAGCTGGCGCTCTTAGGTGACAAGAAAGACATAGCCCTCGAGGACATCTCCATGGATGACAGCGTCGAACGTATCGTGGGGAAGGTGATGAAAAGCAACGTGCGCACAATCGAGGCGACGGCGCGAACGCTCGATTACACCGTCTTGGAGCGATGCGCGGCCCGTCTTAAGCGGGCACGCGCGGTCAATCTGTTCGGTATTGGTGCCTCTCGTTTGGTCGCGCACGACCTGGCGCAAAAGCTCATGCGTGTCGACAAAGAGTGCCATCTGTACGACGACTGGCATGATCAGCTCTTATGTGCCAAGAACATGCATGAGGGCGATATGGCAATCGCCTTTAGCTACTCGGGCTTGACGCAAGAGGTGCTGGACTGCACCGCCGAGGCTCAACGTCACAACTGTCCCGTTGTGGCCGTTACCAAAGTAGATGGATCATCCAAGCTTGCCACCATGGCCGATGCCGTGCTCGGCGTCGCTGCGAGTGAACCCTTGGTCCGCAGCGGTGCCATGGCTTCGCGTATGGCCCAGCTTATGGTTGTCGATGCCCTGTACGCTGCTTACGTTGCCAGCGACTACGAACGGGCGACGCATGTCATAAAGCAAAACTACATCGAGAAACAGGAAAGATGAGGTGAATGAAATGCTCGATTTAACAAAATTCACGACCGAACAGCGTAATCAAAGGTCAATGGACCTCGATACGATGACATCGCTGCAAATCGTCACGACGATGAACGATGAGGATCTTCGTGCCGTCCAGTCGGTCACGAAAGTGTTGCCCCAGGTTGCCATGGCAATCGACTGGGCTGCTGAGACACTCGAGCGCGGCGGGCGCGTCTTTTACATGGGCGCAGGCACCAGCGGTCGTCTGGGCGTACTCGACGCTTCGGAGTGTCCGCCCACGTTTGGCGTGTCACCCGATCTGATTGTCGGGCTCATTGCCGGAGGCGAGACGGCGTTTATCAAGGCTGTCGAAGGTGCCGAAGACAGCGAGGAGCTTGGCGCGAGCGACCTGCGGGAGCGTGGACTCTCGGACAAGGATCTTGTCGTTGGCCTGGCGGCAAGCGGCCGTACTCCTTATGTGGTGGGCGGCCTTGCGTACGCCAAGGCAACTGGGTGCAAGACCATTGCAATTGCCTGCAACCAAGGGTCGAAGATCGGGGAGAGCGCAGATCTTGCCATTGAGCCCGTGCCCGGTCCCGAGGTGCTGACCGGCTCAACGAGGCTCAAGGCGGGAACGGTTCAAAAGCTCATTCTCAACATGATTTCGACCGGTGCCATGGTCAAGATTGGCAAGGTGTACCAAAACCTGATGGTCGATGTGCAGCAGACGAACGAGAAGTTGGTGGTGCGCGGCCAGAACATCGTGATGGAAGCGACCGACTGCACGCGCGAGCGCGCTGTTCAGGCGCTTGCGGATGCCGGCGGCCACGTAAAAACCGCTATTGTCTCGGTGCTGTTGGACTGCGATGCCGAGCAGGCTGCGGTAGCTCTTGAACGGGCGCACGGCCATGTCCGTACTGCGGTGAGTGGCCATGAGAAGAGCAATGCCGATGTCCAATAGGTGCACGGCGTGAGCTGATATGACATCTAGACGAGATACCCAATACAAGGAGGAGTTATGACGAACAAAGAGCTGGCCCAAAAGCTGCTGGACCTTTTGGGCGGTAAAGGCAACGTGCTCGCAAACGCGGCGTGCATGACGCGCCTGCGCGTGACCGTCAAAGACACGGGCAACGTCGACACGGAGGGTATTAAGGCGCTCGACGGCGTGATGGGCCTGGTCGAGGACGACACGATGCAGATCGTGCTGGGTCCGGGCAAGGTGAATAAGGTGCTCGAGGAGTTCTCCAAGCTCACCGGCCTTGCGAAAGGCGTTGCTGACGAGAGCGTGGTTGACGCTGCGGCCACAAACAAGGCCGCGCAGAAGGCCAAGTACGAGTCTAAGCCGGTTCAGGCCTTCCTCAAGAAGATTTCCAATGTCTTCGTCGCCCTGCTTCCCGGCATCATTGCGGCTGGCCTCATCAACGGTATCTGCAACGTCATTAACGTCTCGACGGCAGGCGCGCTTGCAGGCGAGTGGTGGTACCAGGGCATTCGTTCCATGGGCTGGGCCCTGTTTGCCTATCTGCCCATTTTGGTGGGCTATAACGCGGCACGTGAGTTTGGTGGCTCCGCTGCGCTGGGCGGCATCGCCGGCATGATGTGTATCGCCAACAGTGCCATGCCCCTGCTTGCGCCTGGCGCGGCTGATCCTGCCACTGCCATTCTGCTGCCGCTCACCAGTGCGCAGTACAACCCCGCAGCGGGCGGCATGATCGCGGCTCTCATCGCTGGCGCATTTTTTGCCTGGATGGAGCGTCAGATTCGCAAGGTTATGCCCAACGCACTCGACACGTTCTTGTCCCCGCTGCTGGTGCTCATCATCGGCGCCTTTGCTCTGATGCTCGTCATCCAGCCGGTTGGCGCATGGCTGACGACTGCCATCTTTAGCGTTTTGACCTTTATCTTCGAGAAGCTGGGCGTCCTGGGCGGCTATATCCTGTCGGCAGGCTTCTTGCCGCTGGTGTCCGTCGGCCTGCATCAGGCGCTCACGCCGATCCACGCTATGCTCAACGATCCCGACGGCGCTACCAAGGGTATCAATTACCTGCTTCCCATCCTTATGATGGCTGGCGGCGGCCAGGTCGGTGCCGGTTTGGCGCTGTACTTTAAGACCAAGAACGCCAAGCTCAAGAAGTACGTCGCAGAGTCCATTCCCGTTGGAATCCTGGGTGTGGGCGAGCCTCTGATGTATGCTGTTACGCTGCCGCTCGTTCGTCCGTTTGTGACGGCCTGCCTGGGTGCCGGATTTGGCGGCGCGCTCGCGGCGCTGCTTCACATCGGCACGGTTTCTCAGGGCGTTTCCGGTCTGTTTGGCCTGCTGATCGTCGTTCCTGGCCAGCAGCTCGGCTACGTTGCCGCTATGCTGCTTGCCTATGCCGCCGGCTTTGTCCTGACGTGGTTCTTTGGCGTCGACGAGCAGAAGATCAACGAGTTCTTTGGCGAGTAGTTTGATATCGCGAGCCGTGTTGCTCGGGGTTCGCGGCGCGCGGCAGATTTCTTGATGTTATGGTTGTGCCGGCGGGGCTAGCTGCTCCGCCGGCCTTTTTTAAAGGAGCTTTGAAGCGTGAAAACGGGTATTTCAATTTATCTTTCCAGCCCTTTGCAGGATATTGAGCGGACGATTGAGCGTGGCGCCGCGGCGGGTGCGCGCTACGCGTTCACCTCGCTGCATATTCCCGAGGATGGGGGAGCGGCGTATGCCGATAAGGTCCGTCATGTGCTGTCGCTGCTTTCCGCCCGCGGCATTGCGCTCATTGCCGATGTGGGGCCTCGCACGTGCGATTTGCTCGGGCTTGAGCGCATCGAGGACCTGCGCGATCTGGGGTTGGAATACCTTCGTTTGGACTATGGCTTTAGCGCCCAGCGGGTCGCGGAGCTGTCCGGTGTATTTCGCATTGTGGTCAATGCATCGACGGTGAGTTCTGATGAAATCGCATCGTGGCGTGAAGCCGGCGCCGATGTGACTCGTTTTGCCGCCTGCCACAATTTTTACCCCAAGCCTTATACCGGTTTAGCTCTTGAAGATGTTGCTCGGACGAATCTTCGTCTTGCGGCGCTTGGATTCGAAATCATGGCTTTTGTGCCGGGTGATGCTAACGTTCGCGGGCCGGTATTCGAGGGACTGCCGACGGTCGAGGCGCAGCGCGGTCGCGCGTCAAAGGTTGCTCTCAATATGCTTGAGCTTGCACATGGCGCCGATTGCGACATTGTGTTGGTCGGCGACCCCGATCTTTCCGATGCGGGCTGGGCGCAGTTTGCTCAAGTTTCCGCCGGATACGTGGACCTGCAATGCGAGCTTGAGCCCGGTTATGCCTATGTGCGCGGGCAGATTCATCACGACCGGCCCGACTCGAGCGTCCTCATTTTTAGGTCTCAGGAGTCACGTACGAAGCTTAAGCCGGATTCCGTGCCGACGGATGTCGGAGCCGGCCTGCCGCGAAAGGCGGGGTCGATCGCTGTGAGCAATAGCGGATATGGGCGCTACGAAGGCGAACTTGAGATTGCGCGGGTCGATCTTCCCGGTGACGAGCGCATGAACGTTGCGGGCCATATCACGCCCGAGGCAATGGAGCTGCTGCCGTTCATTAAACGCGGATTCGGGGTACGGTTCGTTTAGCGTGTGACCCGTGGGCTACAATTGGCCCATCATACGAAGGCGCCTCGTGTGGCGTGTGCCTGCGTTGGCCGATCTATATTCGGAGGATTCCCATGACCGTACTGTTTGTTGAATATCCCAAGTGCTCGACCTGTAAGAAGGCCAAGGCATGGCTGGACGAACATGGGGTAGAGTATATCGATCGCGATATCGTTTTGGACAATCCCACGGCTGATGAGCTTGCGACCTGGATTGCTCGTTCGGGGCTGCCGGTGCGGCGCTTCTTTAATTCGTCGGGCATGAAATATCGAGAGCTGGGCCTGAAGGCGCGTCTGGATGCGGGCATGACGGATCGGGAGTGCTACGAGCTGCTGGCGACCGACGGCATGCTGGTCAAGCGTCCGCTGCTGGTGGGCGACGACTTTGCGATTCCCGGCTTTAGGGAATCGGCTTGGGCCGAGGCGTTGCTGTAGCGGCTGCGGAAAGTGCGTCCCGGAATTCGCTTCCAGAATGGGATGCACTTTCCCAAAGTGGCCGGTTGCGGAAAGCACGTCCCATTCTGAGCTTCGATTGCGGGACACGGTTTCCGGTTGAGGACTCGACGGGAAAGTAGGGACCAGTTTGAGCTTGAAATCTGGGACGCACTTTCCGCCGGCGGGCCTGCCCCAGTCAGTCCGCCAGCTGTGCCCATTCGTGCGGATCGTAGACCTTTACGTGTTTGTTGGGCTTGCCGCTCCAGTACTCCTCGTCCATAAAGGGCAGATATGCCTGAACGCCAGGGCAGATAAAGGGAATCCGCTGCTGTTGCAGTCGCTCACGCTGGCGCTGCTCCAGGTGTGCCTCGGATATGACGGTCGGCATACCGGACAACTCGACGAGGCTTGCCTGGATTCGCTTAAGGTCGGGGAGTCCCGCGTGCCATGACATCCGCATGATCAAAAAGGATGCACGGCGGTATTTTGCCTGCACTACAGTAATGGCGGGGCGCAGTGTGGGATGGATTTTGTCCCGTTCGGGCCAAAGGTCGGCAGTGATCTCAAGGCTCAGGGTCTCCCGTAGGTAATCAAGCTCTTCGTCCATGGCGCCTCGATATCTACGCGATCATTGATACTTCGATTGTGTTGCCTGGTGCTATCGTTTTCGCGGTAGAATCTGCCAACGGTTGACGGCTACCGCTCGCGGCGTTTTGCCCTTCGTGTACAGCGGTCGGCTTCACAGGTCCTTCACGGGTTGGACTAAATTAGGCCAATTTGACTGAATTTCAAAAAAGTCAAAATTGGGGCTTGCGTCACGGCGAGACTTCCAGTATATTTCTTTCTTGCGCAAAGGCACAGCCGAGCGCAGCGATGCAGTCATTGGGATGTCGTCTAATGGCAGGACAGCGGATTCTGGTTCCGTCAATGGGGGTTCGACTCCCTCCATCCCAGCCATTGCATTTGCTACATATGGCCCGTTCGTCTAGCGGTTTAGGACGCCGCCCTCTCAAGGCGGAGATCACCAGTTCGAATCTGGTACGGGCTACCAAAATTGAACGCCCGGGCCTCGTAAGAGACCCGGGTTTTGTGTATTGACCGTATATACGGCGCCTGCCGTGTTTCGCTCAGATCGAGGAGTAGCCATGGATCTGCCCATCAGCTTGCAAGACATCACGTATGCCGAGAACTATCTGGCGCAGGGCGACCTGGCTACGGCGACGCCGCTGCTGGAGCGTCTGGTGGAGCTCGCCGAGGAGTATATTGATGCTGAGTGCAAGACGGAGGAGAAGCGTCAATACTTTAGCTTCGATAGCAAGTTTGAGCGCTTGGCCTATCGCCGCGTGGAGAAGGATCCGCGCGAGCTCGTGCAGGTCGAGGTGCCGTTTGACCGCCTGTACTCTGACATGGCGTTTGCCTACATTCGCCAGCAGGATTATGTAAGCGCTCGTAATGCCCTGATGCAGGCTGTGCGTTGGGACCCCATGAACTGCAACTATCGCTTGGATTTGGCCGAGCTGTTCCGTGCACTCGAGGACAAGCAGGAATGGGCATCGCTCTCGTTCTCGGTGCTGGAGCGTGCAAGCGATGGCAAGTGCGCCGCCCGCGCTTACGCCAATCTAGGTCAGTACTTCTTGGAGCCCGAGACCGAGAACGTTTCGGCTGCCGTGGGCTGCGCGCGTCTGGCGCTGCGCCTGGCGCCCAACGATGCGCATACGACGCGCCTGCTCAACAAGATCCATACCACCTATCCGGATGCCGCTGATGAGAGCGACGACCACGTGATGGGTGAATTGGCCCTGCAAGGCGTGCCGACCTCGCCTTCGGCCGAGATTGCCATCTGCCTGATTATGTGCGCGACCGATGCTGCAAGCGACGGCGACAAGCAGGAGGCGACGCGCCTGACGGTACGTGCTCGCGACTTGGTGGGCGAGGAGGCCTGCGCGGCGATTATCAAACTGGTGCGCGAGAGCGATGCCGAGCTCAATGCCGAGCGCAAGGCAAAGCGCGAGACTGCGGGCTCAAACGCCGATGGAGCCAAGGAGGCCGGCGATGCCCAGTAAGCGCGAGCGCAAACTCATTTCCAAGAATCGCTCGGCACATCACGAGTACTTTATCGATGAGACGTTTGAGTGCGGTATTGAGCTGAGCGGCACCGAGGTCAAGTCGATTCGCGAGCGCGCCTGTCAGATCACTGACACTTTTGCGCTGATTCGTGGCGGCGAGTGCTGGCTCGTCGGACTGCATATCCACCCTTATAGCCATGGTGGCGTGTGGAATCGCGATCCCGACCGTCGGCGTCGTCTGCTGCTGCACCGCAAGGAGATCGACTTTCTTGACGGCAAACTTCGCAACCGTGGTTATGCGCTGGTTCCGTTGGAGCTCTACTTTAATACCGACGGCCGCGTAAAGCTGCTGCTGGGTCTGGGTCGCGGCAAGAAGCTCTACGACAAGCGCGAGGACATGGCCAAGCGTGATGTCCAACGCGAGATCGACCGCGCCCTTAAGGAACGCAACCGCTAGGCACTCTGTATAAGTTGCGGTGGAATACGGACTGTTTTGCCTGTTTGAGGGGCTATTCAGTCCCTATTTCACCGCAACTGCGGGCGTCTTATCTTTCTTACTGTTCTGACACATATGTCTCAAAGGCGGCGTCCGTTATGGGTGCCGCCTTTTTTGTGGGTACATACATTCATGAGGTTCCAATCCGAGCTAGGGGAGTGATCGTTATGGACAAAACTGCGTTCTTTACCATGCCGAGTGGCCTGTACGTGGTGAGCGCCGCGGCAGACGGGCTGCGCGCCGGCTGCGTCATCAACACTGCGGTGCAGGTGACGTCCATGCCGCCGCGTATTTCGGTTGCCGTGAACAAGGACAATGTCACCTCGGGCGTCATCGCATCGGCCAAAGCGTTCGCGCTGACCGTGATCGATCAGACCGCCGACATGCTCTACATCGGTAACTTTGGGTTCCGCACCAGTAGCGATTATGACAAGTTTGCCAAATACGAGACCCGCGAGACGGCTCTGGGCATGCCCTATGTGCCCGAGCACGCGGCGGCCCTGTTTAGCTGCCGTTTGATCGACACTGTGGATGTGGGCACGCATCTGCTGTTTATTGGCGAGGTCGAGGATGCCGAGCGCCTGAGCGACGAGACGCCGCTGACGTACGACTACTATCACAAGGTGCTAAAGGGCAAGACGCCGCCCAAAGCCTCGTCGTATCAAGGCTAGAAATGTTCTAAAAATACTTGCATTATACTATTGAGAATATATACTAATAAGTAAGTACACCAGCAGTCACGTTCGAGAGGAGAACATCATGGCTGAGGAAAAGAAGACGTATAAGTTTGTGTGCACCGTTTGCGGTTACGAGGTTGAGGTCGACACGCCCGAGCTGCCCGAGGATTACGTGTGCCCGGTGTGCGGCGTCGGTCCCGATCAGTTTGAGCTCGTCGAGGAGTAACTCGCAGGCACACGGCGAAAGCCGAACATAGCTCTGTCCAAGGGTCCCGGTCGAATTCTCGGCCGGGACCCTTTTGATTTATCTGACGGTTTAAAACGGTCTCACGTGTTACAGATTAAGACGTTATATCTGGACAGTCACGCCATCTCAATTACATTCCCGTTAGCAGCACGATGTCGAGAATCGTCACGATGACGCCGATCCCTACGAGCAGCGCGTTGAGCGGGCGCGAGTTGGCGTATTTGCCCATAACGCGGGGCGAACTGGTGAGTCGTATGAGCACAAAGACCGTAATCGGCAACTGAAGCGACAGCAGCGCCTGACTCCAGATGAGACCCTCAAAAGGATTCGGGACGATCAGGCACGCCGCCACTGCGCCGACGAAACAGACCGCCACCCCGATCGAGGAATGTCGGTCGTGGATGTCGTATTCCTCGTCGAACATGCCCGCGGTGATGGTTCCCGCCGCCATGCCCGCTGTCACGCTGCTCGATAGTCCCGCGAACAGCAGCGCTACCGCAAAGATGGTCGAGCTCGCCGGGCCCAAGATGGGGGAGAGCGTGGCCGCTGCGACGGCGAGGTCGTCTACGACAATGCCGTGCGCAAAGAAGGTCGTTGCGGCCAGGATGACCATGGCCGAGTTGATTGCCCAGCCCACGCCCATCGAAAAGAGCGTGTCGAAGAGCTCATAGCGCAGACGCTCTTCGATAACCTGCTCGCCTTGGCCTTCGAAGTGCATGGATTGGATGACCTCGGAGTGCAGAAAAAGGTTGTGTGGCATAACGACCGCACCCAGGACACTCACGATAATCGCGGCAGAGCCAGTGGGCATACTGGGCGTGATCCAGCTTGCGGCGGCTTGCGGCCAGTCGACCTTGACCAGCGCAAGCTCGGCCAAAAACGAGAGTCCTACCACGCCGACGAAGGCGATGATCCAGCGCTCGGCACGCTTGTAGGAGTTCGTCATGAGCATCGCCATCGATACTGCCGCCACGATGACGCAGCCCGCGCGCACGGGCAGCCCAAAGAGCATTTGAAGGGCAATCGCGCCGCCCAGGACCTCGGCCATGGCGGTGGCGATGGTCGCGAGATAGGCGCTGCCGAGCACGGCGCGTCCCACGATGCGGGGGAGAAAGCGGGTCGTGGCCTCGGCGAGACAGGCGCCCGTGGCGATACCCAGGTGCGCCGCGTTGTGCTGCAGCACAATGAGCATAATCGTGGACAGCGTGACGATCCACAACAGCGCGTAGCCAAACTGCGAGCCCGCGGCCATATTGGAGGCCCAGTTGCCCGGGTCGATAAAGCCGACGGTCACGAGTAGCCCGGGGCCGATGTGCCGGGCGATATCCAGACCTCCGTGGCCTCCGGTGCGGTGCGAGCCAAAGTGTTGTTTGAGATGGTTGAGCATGGTGCGCTCCTGCGTGCCGTTTGCCTGACGCCGCAAAGGATACCCGTTTTAGACTCAAAAGTTAACCACGACTAACAAAATTGTTGTATTTGAATGGGAAGGTGAAAGGGGATTGCCGAAATGTCTTGATCTGTAACAACTGGGGATGGAAATTGGGTCTAGGTGTTACAGATCAAGACAGGAAGAAATGGTCCTGTGGAAAATCTCGATCTGTAACAGCTGACCGCCAAAACCGGCCCTTCGTGTTACAGATCGAGACATTCGGAACCGTCTCTCGAAAACATCTCAATCTGTAACAGTTAGTCGTCGAAATTGGGTCTTACTGTTACAGATTGAGATGTTTGAAGCGGTGAGTTTACAGGTCGAACTTGGGGCCCTTGTTGCCGTCCTTGAGGTCGGCGGTGTCCACTCGTAGGGCGTGCGTTACGCGATTGTTTCGAAACGGGCGGGAAACACAACGGGCCGGTGATGCTCCTAGTATGCCTATTCAACTGATTGTCTAATATCTAGGGGAGGATCGCGATGCAGGCAGATTCCGCTCAGCAGCAGGGCCTTTATCGCCCCGAATTCGACCACGATGCATGTGGCATCGGCGCGCTTGCCGATATCAACGGTGAGCGCCATCACCAGATTTTGGACGATGCGCTGTCCATTCTGGTCAACTTGGAGCACCGCGGTGGCACGGGACTCGAGAAGAACACCGGCGACGGCGCTGGCATCCTGTTCCAGGTTCCGCATCACTTTTTCCGTAAAGAGGCTCAAAAGTGCGGCCAGATTCTGCCGGCAGAGGGCGACTATGGCGTGGCCATGCTGTTCTTCCCGCAGGACGACAAGGGCGTAGAGGATGCCCGTCGCGTGTTTGAGGAGGGCTGCGCCGAAGCCGGCGTTCCGCTGCTCTTTTGGCGTGAGGTGCCGGTCGACCCGCACGACCTAGGCGAGACAGCCCGCGCCTGCATGCCCACCATCTTGCAGGCTTTCCTGGGCCGTCCGGACGACACGCCCGCCGGCGACGCCTTCGAGCGCCGCCTGTACGTGTGCCGCCGCACCATCGAAAAGAAGGCCGACGCCGAGTTTGCCCTGCGCGACAAGATCTTCTATGTGTGCTCCATGAGCTCGCGCACCATCGTGTACAAGGGTATGCTGGTCGCCACGCAGATGCGCCGCTTCTTCATCGACCTCAACGACGCCGCCGTCAAGACGGCCGTGGCGCTCGTCCACTCGCGCTACTCCACCAACACCACGCCCAGCTGGGAGCGCGCACACCCCAATCGCTTTATCATCCACAACGGCGAGATCAACACCCTCAAGGGCAACGTCAACTGGATTCGCGCCCGCGAACCCAACCTGTACAGCCCCGTGTTGCAGCATGATCTTGAGCGCGTGATGCCCATCATCAACCGCGAGGGCTCCGACTCCGCGATTCTGGACAATGTGCTTGAGTTTTTGGTCATGAACGGTCGTCCGCTCACGCGTGCCGCATCCATGCTGCTGCCCGAGCCGTGGGACCACAACGACAGCCTGAGTGAGGAGCGCCGCGCCTACGATGCTTACCAGTCCATGCTCATGGAGCCGTGGGATGGCCCGGCGGCCATCGCCTTTACCGACGGTCGCACGCTGGGTGCCGCCCTCGACCGTAACGGCCTGCGTCCCGCCCGCTACTATGTGACGCGCGACGGTCGCTTTATGCTGGCGAGCGAGGTGGGCACCATCGAGGTGAGCCCCGAGAACATCCTGACGAGCGGCTGCCTGGGACCGGGCCAGATGCTCGAGGTCGACTTTGCCTGCGGGCGCGTCATCTACAACGATGAGCTGCGTGCCCGTTACGCCAAGGAAAAGCCCTACCGTGATTGGATTGCCGAGGAGACGCTAACCGTTGACGCGCTCGATGAGCCCGTTGCGGCAACGCCCGCCGAGGACGCCGAGGTGCCCGCCGCCGTGCGTATGGCCAAGCTCGGCTACCACTGGGATGACGTCGACGAGGTCGTGCGCCCCATGGCCCAGCAGGGCAAGGCCCCGCTCGCCTCGATGGGCATCGACGCGCCGCTGGCTTGCCTGTCCAAGAAGACGCGTTCGTTCTTTGACTACTTCTATCAGCTGTTCGCTCAGGTCACGAACCCGCCCATCGATGCCCTTCGCGAGCATATGGTGACTTCGACCACGCTCTACCTGGGCAACCACGGCAACTTGCTCGAGGATTCCCGCACGGCCTGCCAACTGGTGCGCTTGGAGCGCCCGTTGCTCAACGAGGAGGAGTTTGACCGCATCTGCGCCATCGATCGCGTGGGCTTTAAGACTCGCCGCTTCCGTGCCGTCTACCGCCGCGACGCCGGCGAGGGCGCACTGCAGGCTGCGCTCAAGCAGCTTGCCGAAGACGTCGAGGCTGCGGTCCGCGACGGCGTGAACATCGTGGTGCTGAGCGATCGTGCCGCTGCGGGCGAGGTGCCCGTGCCGTCGCTGCTCGCCGTGGGCTGCGTGCACAACCACCTGATCCGTGCCGGCGTGCGCACCTTTGCCGATATCGTGGTGGAGTGCGGCGATGCCGTGTCTCCGCACGACTTTGCGGCGCTGGTGGGCTACTCCGCAAGCGGCATCTACCCGTACAACGCGCATGCGTGCATCCGCAATCTGGCGGCACGCGGCGACCTGGACGTGACGGCCGAGCAGGGCATCGCCAATTACAACAAGGCCGCGACGGCGGGCATCGTCTCCATCATGTCCAAGATGGGCATCTCCACGGTGCAGAGCTACCACTCCGCGCAGATCTTCGAGGCCGTTGGCTTTACGCCGGAGTTCGTCAACGCGTACTTCGCCGGCACGGTGAGCCGTGTGGGCGGTATGGGTGTCGAGGACGTCGAACGCGAGCAAAATGAGCGCTATGACGCCGCGCTCGCTATCCTTAAGAGCCCGGCTCCCGATCAGCTGCCCACGCTGGGCCTGACCAAGTGGCGCCCGCTCGGCGGCGAGGACCACCTCATTGATCCGCAGACTGTCTACTTGTTGCAGACCGCCTGCCGTGAGGACAGCTACGACACCTTTAAGGAGTACAGCGCCCGCCTGCACCGCACCGGCCGTGCCGTGCGTCTGCGCGACCTGCTCGACTTTGATGCCAGCGGCCGCACTCCGGTGGCACTCGACGAGGTCGAGCCCGCGCTCAACATCGTCCGCCGCTTTAACACCGGTGCCATGTCGTACGGCTCCATCAGCAAAGAGGCACACGAGTGCATGGCCATCGCCATGAACCGCCTGCACGGCCGTTCCAACTCGGGCGAGGGCGGCGAGGACCCGCGTCGCGAGACCCCGCTGGCCAACGGCGACTCCAAGAACTCCGCCATCAAGCAGGTGGCAAGCGCGCGCTTTGGCGTGACGAGCCGCTACCTGTGCAGCGCCTTCGAGATTCAGATCAAGATGGCCCAGGGCGCCAAGCCCGGCGAGGGTGGCCACCTGCCCGGTAAGAAGGTCTACCCCTGGATCGCCGAGGTCCGTCAGTCCACGCCCGGCATCGGCCTGATCTCGCCTCCGCCGCACCACGATATTTACTCTATCGAGGACCTGGCAGAGCTGATCTTTGACCTTAAGAACGCCAACCCCGGCGCGCGCGTGTCGGTCAAGCTGGTCAGCGAGGCCGGCGTCGGCACCATCGCCACTGGTGTTGCCAAGGGCGCTGCCGACAAGATTTTGATCAGCGGCCACAACGGCGGCTCGGGTGCCGCTGCTCGCGATTCCATTTGGCACGCCGGTCTGCCGCTGGAGCTTGGCCTTGCCGAGGCCCAGCAGACGCTGCTGCAAAACGGCCTGCGCTCGCGCGTGGTGCTCGAGGCCGACGGCAAGCTCATGGACGGCACCGATGTTGCCGTCGCCTGCTTGCTGGGTGCCGAGGAGTTTGGCTTTGCGACCATGCCGCTCATCTCCATGGGCTGCCTCATGCAGCGCGACTGCCAGCAGGACACCTGCCCCGCCGGCATCGCTACGCAAAACTGCCGCCTGCGGCGCGGCTTCCGCGGCAAGCCCGAGCACGTTGAGCACTTTATGCTCTTTGTTGCCGAGCAACTGCGCGAGGTCATGGCGGGCCTGGGCTTCCGCACCGTCGACGAGATGGTCGGCCATCCCGAGTGCCTGCGCCAGATTGAGGTCCCGGGCAACCGCAAGGCTAACCTGCTCGATCTATCACCCGTGCTGGCGAGCGCGACCTGTGAGTTTGGTGCCCACATCCCGGGTGCCGACGGCCGTCACTTCCTGCCCCAGATGGCTGCGGACAGCGAGCTCGACAAGACGCTCGACTCCACGTTGTTTGTGCCCTATACGGCCGATGCCCGTGCACACCTGCGTCCGATTCGCTTCCGCGCCGATATCGCCAACGTCAACCGCTGCGTGGGCACCATCCTGGGCAATGCGGTGACCAAGGCACATCCCGAGGGTCTGCCCGCCGGCTCCATCACCATCGATTGCGATGGTTCGGCCGGTCAGAGCTTTGGCGCCTTCCTGCCGCGCGGCATTACGCTCAACGTGTGCGGCGACGCCAACGATTACTTTGGCAAGGGTCTTTCGGGCGGCGAGGTGTCGGTGCGCCCCAACCCGCATGCGACCTACAAGTTCGACGAGAACATCATCGTGGGCAACGTTGCGTTCTTTGGCGCTACGAGCGGTCGCGGCTTCATTAACGGCCTTGCCGGCCAGCGTTTCGCCGTGCGCAACTCCGGTGCCACGGTGGTGGTCGAGGGCTGCGGCAACCATGGCTGCGAGTACATGACGGGTGGTCTGGCGCTCATCCTGGGCGAGGTCGGGCAGAACTTCGCCGCCGGCATGACGGGTGGCGTGGCCTATGTCTTTGACCAGTACGGCACGCTCGATGCCCGTGTGAACCACGAGAGCGTTGAGCTCAAGGCCCCGACGGCCGGCGAGCTGGCGCAGATTCGTGCGCTCATCCAGGAGCACGTGGACGCGACGCAGAGCCCGCGCGGCATTAAGCTGCTCTACAGCTTTGAGACGATGAGCAAGCACTTTGTGAAGGTCATTCCGACCGAGTACGAGCGCGTGCTGGCGATTGTCGCCGCCGCCGAGGCCGTCGGCAAGACGCATGCGCAGGCCGAGGAGCTGGCGTTTGACATTGTGACCGGTCGCGCGAGTGACGCGGATGTTGCTCGCTTCGATGTTGCGGGCGGTGCTGCGGATGCTGCGTCCGTGGCTGCCAGCTCTGTTGCTTCGACCAAGAAGGAGGCGTAAGTGCCATGGGTAAGCCCGGTGCTTTTCTTGATATCGATCGCGTGACCCATGAGCTGCGCCCCGTGGAGGAGCGCAGCCGCGATTTCGATCCGCTGTACGTGGAGCTCGACGACGACGCGCGCCGTGCCCAGGCGAGTCGCTGCATGATGTGCGGTGTGGCGTTTTGCCAGATGGGCGCGAGCTTTGGTAAGGCACGCCCGAGCGGTTGCCCGCTGCACAACCTGATTCCCGAGTGGAATGAGCTGGTGTACCGCGGCCACTGGGACGAGGCTGCCGAGCGTCTGTCGCTCACCTCGCCCATGCCCGAGTTTACGAGCCGTGTGTGCCCGGCGCTGTGCGAGGCCGCGTGCAACCTAGGTTCGGTCGACGGTCAGCCCACGACGATTCACGATAACGAGCGCGCGATCAGCGACCACGAATGGGAAAACGGCGGCCCGCGCCGCTTTGAGCCGGCAGGGGAGGACGCACCCACGGTTGCCGTGGTGGGCTCCGGTCCTGCTGGTTTGGTGGCTGCATGGGAGCTCGCCCGTCGTGGCGCTCGCGTGACGGTGTTTGAGCGTGACGACCGTCCGGGCGGCCTGCTCATGTACGGCATTCCCAACATGAAGCTCGAGAAGTCCGTGGTCGAGCGTCGCGTGGCGCTTATGCGCGAGCTGGGCATTGCGTTCGAGCTGGGTGCCGACGTGAGCGATCCTAAGGTTGCTGCCAAGCTCGATGGCTTTGACGCCGTCGTGGTGGCTGCTGGTGCCCGCGCCCCGCGTGGGCTTTCGGCTGCGAACATCGATGCGCCCGGCGTGGTGTATGCCGTGGACTATCTGACGGCTTCGACCGTCTCGGTGCTCGATGGCGGCGAGCCCGCGGTGAACGCGCGCGGCCTGGACGTTGTGGTCATTGGCGGCGGCGATACCGGTAACGACTGCGTGGGCACCGCGGTACGTCAGGGTGCGCGCAGCGTGCGCCAGTTTGAGTTCTTGCCGGCGGCGCCTGATGCGCGCGCGGCGAGCAACCCCTGGCCGCAGTGGCCCAACGTGAAGAAGACCGATTACGGCCAGCAGGAGGCCATCGCTGCCATGGGCGGCGAGATGCGCGCTTGGGGTGTGGATACGCTCGAGGTACTGTTGGACAAGAAGGGCGCGGCCGCGGGCCTGCGCGTGGTCGATCTGGATTGGTCGG
Source organism: Collinsella sp. CLA-ER-H4 (assembly GCF_040092395.1). Classification (NCBI taxonomy): domain Bacteria; kingdom Bacillati; phylum Actinomycetota; class Coriobacteriia; order Coriobacteriales; family Coriobacteriaceae; genus Collinsella; species Collinsella sp. CLA-ER-H4. The sequence continues at coordinate 18,453 of NZ_JBBNLQ010000002.1, read as the reverse complement.
CTGGCAAGTCCGAGCGCATCGCGGGCTCCGAGCACGAGGTGCCGGCCCAGCTGGTGCTCATCGCCTGCGGCTTTACGGGTCCCGAGCATGGCGTGTTCGACGCCGTTGGCGTGCCTGTTGCCACCGCTGGTCGTCCGCTGCCGGTGATGGCTGCCGGGGGCTCGCATCTCGCGGCTCGCACGGAGGGTGTCGCCGCGGATGCCGCGCCGGTGTATGTTGCCGGTGACGCTCGCAACGGCAGCTCGCTCGTGGTGAACGCCATGGCCGATGCCCTGGCCTGCGCGGCCGAAGTCGCCGATGCGCTGGAGCTGTAAAGTAGTTATTTAAGAACGTCCCCAATGACTAGTCATTTTTTGTCTAGTCGTTGGGGACACTCTTTGCGAGCGATTTGCCCGTTTGTCGACGCGCGAGTGTTCATTTGTCGACTTCTTGGGCTGTGGTCACCTGTTGTTTCTGTGGTGGCTGTGGGTATCTGGCTCAAAAGGGCGGGTTGGCTGTCTATGTTTACCTGCTGTTTTGTTGCGGTGCGCATTTTCGGTCAAGCTTTTCGTCAAGTGTTTGGTCAGCATCTGGTTTGCAGCCGGAGGCCTATTTTGCCCGCGCTGGTCGTGGCTGCCCACCCTCCTCGTAAGCTCAAATTGAGGTCCATCAGTTTGAGGAGGATGCCATGACTGACCACGCTTTAGATCGAGCGCAGCTGGCCGAAGCCGTCGGCAACGATATTGCCGACATGGCCCATTTTTGGATGCTGCGGAAGTTCCAGTTTTTGGAGCCGACGCGCGAACAGTTCGAGATTATCGTCGATCCGTGGCTCAGCTATTGCGAGGAACCTTCTCAAAACGAAATCATGGCCTACAACATGGCATTTACCGATTGGCTGCTCTTCGAGCGTCCCTATCGCCATGACAAGACGCTGCTCGAGCTGTATGTTGACGAGCCGCCGGCATCGCTTTCGCCTGCCTCGCTCAAGCGGCTCGAGCAGGTACGCGACACGCAGTATTTCTCGCGCTTTGGCATTTTGGACAAGGATCCTGCGACTGGTATGGTCGCGCTGAAGGACACGCGCACCGGCTGTCGCTTTGATGTCTACGACCCGCATATCGTGCAAAAGGAGCATTGGAGCGACGGGGCGATTGCGGTGCGCCTCGCCTGCGTCGACGATGTCTGGCTGACGGCGGGACAGCTCTACCTGTATGACATCGCGCGGCTGAGCGATACGGCGGTCGACGGGCCGGGCGCGGTGCATCCGGAGGACCTGCAGGACGGCTTTGACACCTCGTGCATCAGCTTCTTCTTGCGTCTGGTCCGCGACATCATGGGCGCCCAGGGGCGGTACGTGAAGTCGCTTAATATCTACGAGCAGGAGTGGGAGTAGGGGATGGGCAGCTGTCGCCTGTCTTGCCTTCTGCCTTTTATGTCTCGATCTGTAACGTTTAGGGACAAAAAACCGGTCTACCTGTTACAGATCGAGACGAATGCTTGGGCGCCGCTGGTTTGTCTAAATCTGTAACGTTTGGGGGCCTGGAGAACGTCTAACTGTTACAGACCGAGACGTTTGGCACCTGGTTGGGGGAATGTCTCAATCTGTAACATCTACAGGCCCAAATTCGACCTACCTGTTACAGATTGAGACGGAAGGTTGGCGGCTGCCGAAAGATCTTGTTCTGTAACAACTAGAGGCTCAAAGACTGTCTTCCTGTTACAGATCAAGACATTTGCCAGCGGAGGCAACGGTGACGATGGTCCATTTGTCTGACGTGGTGGTGATGAAAGTGTCTAATACCGTTCTCAAACACAAACATGCGACTCGCAACACGTTGGCGCGGAATAGGATGCTCGCGCGGCTCACGGAGACGGCCAAGCAAGGTGCGCTGCTCGCAACGCATGACAATACCGAGCTCATGTGGCTGCGACGCCATGTTGGAACCGACGATATCGCGGAGCCCGAGCCGTACCTGTTCTGTTTTCAGCATGATTGGGATGCATTGACGCCTGCAGAGCGAGCGCTGAGGACTATCAAAGGGCTTGCGGAATTTCATCCCGATTGGGCGTTTTGGGGTTATGACGCGGCACTTTTGTGGGGTCTGGAGGTGCCGAATGATCTGCTCGGGCCGCGTTTTCTTGTTAAGACGGGTTGTTCGGTGACGTTGAGCAGCGGGTGCAGGTTGTTGCGTCCTCAGATGGCGGGAGCGCTTGAGCGCGTCGACGGCGTGCGGGTGACGTCGTTTTGGCGCACGGTGGAGGATTGTCTGCTGCGTGCGCCGTTTTCGTATGGTCTGGCGATCGCCGATTCTGCATTGCGGGCGAAGGGCGTATCACGTGGGGATTTGTGCGAGCGCCTCCGCGCCGATTGCGAGGGCAGGCGAGGGTATCGCAGGGCACAGGCGATTGCGTCGTATGCGGACGGGCTGTCCGAAAACGGCGGCGAGTCTCGGTTCCGAGCGTTCTTTATTGCGTACGGCTTTCCGGTTCCGGAGCTGCAGGCGGAGTTTCGCGACCCGCTCGATCCGAGCCAGGTGTTTCGCGTCGACTATTTTTGGCGGCTCGAGGACGGGACGTGTGTCATCGGCGAGCTCGACGGAAAGGTGAAGTACACCTTGCAGAACGGCGAGGGCCGGGAGTCGGTCGACCCATTCGTGGCAGAACGTCAACGGGAGTCTCATCTGACAATGCTCGGGCACAAGGTGCTTCGGTTTACGTTTGATGAGCTCAAGAATCCGGGGAAGCTGGTTGAGAAGATGAGGTTGGCGGGTATTCCGCGACGGCCCGATTTGGCTGAGGAGTGGAGACGTCAGTGGTATGGGCGCTGAGAGGTTTTGTCTCGATCTGTAACGTTTAGAAGTTGTTTGAGTTCGTAATTGTTACAGATCGAGACAAACCGGTGAAACGTCGACCGAATGTCTCGATCTGTAACATCAAGGGGCCCAATAACCCTGTATCTGTTACAGATCGAGACATTCCCCTGATGTTGCTGGGGTGGGACTGCAACGTATTCCGTCCCCCACATCCCCTCTTCCCTCCGTTAACCGATATGTCTGTGGCAATCGGGCTACACTGGATAATAATGGACAGATGTTCAAGTTTTCTGAGGGGGAGGAGCTCGATATGGCGTCTGCCGATCGTTCCACGTTGTTTATCAATGCGACCGTTCTGGACGGTTCGGAACATATGGAGCCGCAGCCCGACACGGCCGTGGCCGTTGAGCGCGGTGTCATCACGTGGATGGGGCCCAGTGCTGTGGCGCAGGCGCCTGCAGGTGCCGAGGTCATCGACCTGGCAGGTGCGTATCTCATGCCAGGCCTCATCAATATGCATGTGCATCTGTGCGGTTCGGGCAAGCCGGTTTCGGCGGGCGATGCGGGCGCGCTGATGAAGAAGCTCGATAATCCCGTGGGGCGCGCCATCGTGCGCCATATTCTTAAGGGCAGCGCCCAGCAACAGCTGGCAAGTGGCGTGACCACGGTGCGCGGTGCAGGCGACCCGCTGTTTGCGGATCTTGCCGTGCGCGATGCTATCGATGCCGGCAAGTATCAGGGTCCTCGCCTGGTGGCGCCGGGAACGGGCGTCACGGTGCCGGGTGGCCATGGTGCGGGCTTGTTCGCCCAGGTGGCCAACAGTCCCGCCGAGGCAGCCGAGCAGGTGCGCGACCTGTATGCGCGCGGTGCCGACGTCATTAAGCTGTTCGTAACGGGCGGCGTGTTCGACGCGACCGAGGTGGGCGAGCCGGGTGTGCTGCGTATGCCGGTGGAGGTTGCCGCGGCGGCATGCAAGGCGGCGCACGATATGGGCCTTCCGGTTATGGCCCATGTCGAGAGTACCGAGGGCGTGAAGGCCGCGCTTGAGGCCGGCGTCGACACAATCGAGCACGGCGCTCCGATGACCCCCGAGATCCTGGAGCTGTATCGCGGTGCCGCGGGAACACAGCTCGAGGGGCGTGCGCCCAGTGTTACCTGCACTATCAGCCCGGCGCTGCCGTTTGTATTGCTCGACCCGGAAAAGACCCATTCGACCGATACGCAAAAGAAGAACGGCGACATCGTGTGCTCGGGCATTATCGAGAGCGCCCGTGCGGCACTGGAAGCTGGCGTTAAGGTGGGCCTGGGCACGGACTCGAGCTGCCCGTTCGTGACGCAGTACGACATGTGGCGTGAGGTGGCCTATTTTGCCAAGTATGTCGGCGTGAGCAACGCCTTCGCACTGCATACGGCCACGCAGGTCAATGCCGAGCTGCTGGGGCTGGGCGGCGAGACCGGCACAATCGAGTGCGGCAAGGCCGCCGATATCCTGGTGACGCGCGAGAACCCGCTCGATGACCTGTGCGCTCTGCGTGAGCCGATGCACGTGATGTGTCGCGGCGATCTGGTACGCAAGCTCAAGGTGAAGCGCATTCCCGAGGTTGATAACGAGCTCGACGCGATTATGGCCATGCCGGCCGAGGCGTTGGCCGAGGAGCTCGCCCGCGACGGCGTGGCGTAGATGTGACAAAGGGACAGCTCCGTTGCCGCATACAAAAAGCCGAGGTCTCAACACGAGGCCTCGGCTTTTTTATCGAACAAATACTTAAGATTTGGGACAAACAAACCTGATTAATTTGTCCCGCGTGCGGGCGCTAGGAGCGCGTCTCCATCTTGGCGTGGCACTTGGGGCAGGTGACGCGGATCTTGCCCTTGCCCTTGGGGACGGAGAGCATCTGGCCGCAGTTGGGGCACTTGAGATAGGCCGTGGTCTTGCGGCCCTTCCACATCTTCTTGGCTGTGCGCTTGGCACGTTCAAAGTCTTCCTTGCTAGTACCGGCTGCGCGCGAGGCGTTGGCCGCTGCAGCTCCGCCGCCCAAGCTGGCGACGAACTTGCCCAAGCCGGGAACATTGGCGGTCGTGGCGACAAAGGCCTCGTTCTCCTTGCGACGTGCGTCGATATTTTTGGACAGGCCGCGCAGCACGCCAATCACGATTACGGCGATGGCGATCCAGCTGAGCCACTGGATGCGGGCTATCGATCCGATCATCGCGATGACGATGCCGGCAAAACCCATCACGATGGTGAGCTCATCGGCACCATTGCGACCCTTCATAAAGTCATTCATGCAAATTGCCTTTCGTTCGATATGCTGCACGCCTTTATACCCGATTTAGAGCAAGGGGGACAGGTTAATCTGCACCAATGTGGTGCAAACATACCTGTCCCCGGAATACCAAGACGGTGCAAAGAAGTCTGTCCCCAATGCCCCAATTACTTGGAGAGCTTGTCGACGACGCGTTCGATCTCGGCGAGCTTGGCGGCTTTGAGGTCCTCGTCGCCCGATTCGATTGCCGAAGTCACGCAGCCCTCGATATGCGCCTTGAGCACGTCGGCGTTGATGCGCGCGAGGAGCGCCTGTGTTGCCATGAGCTGCGTGGAGATGTCGACGCAGTAACGGTCCTCCTCGACCATCCGTAGGATGCCGTCGATCTGGCCGCGTGCCGTCTTGAGCATGCGGGTCACCGATTTATGGTCTGCCATCATGGCGGGTCCTCGTTTCTGGTCGGGGGTACGTGCGGGTCGTTATGCGGCGGTCACCGAAAGGGCGTGGAACTTCTCGCCGGCGCCCTCGACAGCGGCGGCGAGCTGCTCGGGGGTCACGGTGTCGGCGCACTCCACCTGGACGGTCTGAGTCTCGTGGTCGGCGTCGGCGTCGGTTACGCCCGCAACGTTGAGCAGCGCGGTCTCGACGGTGGCGTCGCAGTGGCCGCACATAAGGCCGGAAGTCTTAATTGTGAAACGCATGGGTATTCCTCTCTGTTGTGTCGGCTTTCCCAGGCACCCGACCTTGACCTTCAAACCGTCGCTCGCGTACCAAAGTACGCGTCGCTCCTCTTTCAGGTCAATCTCGGGCACTTGGAAAACCCGTTCTAAATGGACTTAATGGTGAGCCTATTTTGCCACTTTAGGCTTAAAGGATTTCAAACGCAGGGCATTGGACACGACGCACACGCTCGACAGGCTCATGGCCGCGGCGCCAAACATCGGCGAGAGTTGCCATCCGGTGAGCGGGAAGAACACGCCCGCCGCCAGCGGAATGCCGATGCCGTTGTAGAACAGTGCCCAGAACAGGTCCTGCTTGATGTTGCGGATCGTGGCGCGCGACAGCTCGATGGCGCGGGCGACGTCCATGAGGTCGCTGCGCATGAGCACCACATCTGCCCCTTCTTTGGCGATGTCGGCGCCGGTGCCGATGGCAAGGCCCACGTCGGCGCGCGCCAGGGCGGGGGAGTCATTGATGCCGTCGCCCACCATGGCGACCTTGCCGCCCGCATCCTGCAGTTCGCGCACGTGGCGTTCCTTGTCGGCGGGGAGAACGTCGGCGATGACCTGTTCGCTGCTCAGCCCCACGCGGCGGGCGATCGCTTCGGCGGTGACGCGGTTGTCGCCGGTGAGCATGCGCACGTCGACGCCAAGCGAGCGCAGCGCGGCGATGGCCCCGGCGCTCGTCTCCTTGACCTCGTCAGCCACGGCAATGGTGCCGGCAAGCTCGCCGTTCTTGGCAAAGAACAGCGGCGTCTTGCCCTCGGCGGCAAATTGTTCGGCAAGACCCGCGGGCACGGTAACGCCCAGCTCGTCCATCAGGCGTACGTTGCCGGCTGCAATGGCGTTTTGCCCTTCGCGCGCCGTAACGCCTCGTCCGGGCACGGCCGCAAAGTCCTCGACCATGCGCGCGACGATCCCGCGTGTCTCGCACTCGGCCATAATCGCCTCGGCCAGCGGGTGCTCGCTCTGGCGTTCCAGCGCGGCGGCCAGCTTGAGCAGCGCCTTTTCGCTCATGGCGGGCGAGCCGTCAGTGCGCGTGGCTACTACGATATCGGTCACGGCAGGCTTGCCGCGGGTGACCGTGCCCGTCTTATCGAGCACCACGGTGCCCACGCTGCGCAGATTCTCCAGCGCCTCGGCGCTCTTAAACAGAATGCCCATCTCGGCGCCCTTGCCGGTGCCGACCATAATGGCGACGGGCGTGGCCAGGCCCAGCGCGCACGGGCAGCTGATCACCAGCACGGCGACGGCGGAGGTAAGCGCCTCATTCACGTCGCTGGTCAGTGCCATCCACACCACAAAGGTCACGGCCGAGATCACGAATACCACGGGCACGAACACGCCGGCGACCTTGTCGGCCAGTCGAGCAATGGGTGCCTTGGTGGCATTGGCGTCCTCAACGAGCTGGATAATCTTGGAGAGCGACGTGTCAGCGCCCACACGCGTAGCGCGGAAGGTAAACGATCCGGTGCGGTTGACGGTGGCGGCGTTGACGGTGGCGCCGGCGGTCTTCTCCACGGGGATGGACTCGCCGGTCAGTGCACTTTCGTCCACGGCCGAAGCGCCCTCGAGTACCACGCCGTCGACAGGGATGGACTCGCCGGGGCGCACACGCAGCACCTGGCCGGGCAGAATGGCATCGACATCGACGGTGGTCTCGGTACCGTCGACGGCCACGATGGTCGCGGTCTTGGGCGCCAGGTCAATGAGCGCCTCGATGGCGCCGCCAGTCTTGGATTTGCTGCGTGTCTCGAGATATTTGCCTACGGTGACGAGCGACAAGATCGTGCCGGCGCTCTCAAAATACAGGTTGTCCATGCTCGTCATCATGGCCTCGTGGACCTGACCCGCGGCTAGCTGGTCGGCCATGATGAACATGGCGTAGAGCGACCAGGCGATGGACGCGGTGGCGCCGACGGCGATGAGGGCGTCCATGGTGGGCGCGCCGTGCGTGAGCGATTTAAACCCGTTGATAAAGTAGGCGTCGTTGACGTAGACGATGGGGATGAGCAGGACGAGCTCGGTGAGTGCGAGCGTCATGCTGTGGGTGTGGTCGGTGAAGATGCCGGGCAGCGGCCAGCCGAGCATGTGCCCCATGCCTATGTAGAACAGTGGGATGAGGAATACGATCGAGACGATGAGGCGGGTGCGCATGGCAGAGGCGGCGGCCTCCAGCTTTTTGGTGGGCGACTCCATATGGGCGGCGCCGGACCTGGCTCGCGTACTGCCGTTTTGGGCGGCGTCGGTGCCCGTGCTGACGGGCGAGGCCGAGTAGCCAGCGCGATCGACAGCGCTGCAGATATCGTCGGGGGAGACCTGCGCGGGGTCATAGTCGACCATCATGGAACCGGCGAGCAGGTTGACCGCGACGCTTTGGACGCCGTCGAGCTTGCTCACGGCACGGTCCACGTGCGCCTGGCAGGCGGCGCACGTCATGCCGCCCACATCGAACTTATCTTGAGCCATGGCTTCTCCTTTCTGTGACGTAGTGTCGGAAATGTTAACCATCCGATACTATACACCCATACCCCCTGGGGGTGTCCAGTACAGAAAGAAATATATGAGTTTTTATTACAGATGAAGGTGGTTGGTTGGCCGATGGGCCGTCCCTGCCAAACATCTCAATCTGTAACGTCTGGACCGGTTTTTGAACCATAGCTGTTGCAGATTTAGACAAACATTTCAGCCGAAAACTAACGTCTCGATCTGTAACAGCTAGACCCCGTTTTAACGAGTATTTGTTACAGATCAAGACAAACAGTTGGCAGGAAACTTAATGTCTCAATCTGTAACATCTGGCGGGAAATATGACCTCTAACTGTTACAGATTGAGACAATTGCCGGGGAGGGGTCCCGTCACGGCAAGACGCCCGCTCTCTAGATACAGAATCCGGGGATCACGCAGGTTCGTTTGTTTGGCTTGTCCGCAGGCGTTGCGTACGTAAAGGCGTCGCCGTCGTGGCCCACACGGTTTATGTAGAGCGTGCCTTCGGTCTCCGATGAGTCGGGGCTCACCGTGCGCTCCCACCAGCAGGTGTCCTTGCCCTTCCACTGACGGACCATCGCCTCGTTCGTGGAATACGGGCTCACCTTGAGCTCGCGGAAGAGTTGGTACTCCTTGCCCTCGCTGTTGTAGATGTCTGCCAGGTAGTGATAGTCCTTGGCAAACGAATCGGGCGGTTGCGTACCGCACAGCTCGACCATGGCGGGCAGCCAAAGGGTTGCGGGCAACTCGCTCAGACACGATGCACTGTTGGCTGCGCCCACATTGTTCGAGACCTTCTTGACCCCTTTAATGAGTGCGCGCAACTCGTTGGGCAGCAGCTTAAGGCCGTCGCCGTCGAGCCATTCTCGCAGCTCGCAATCTGCCCAGCCGGCGCTCGGCGGTTCAGCCGCAGCGTTGCGCTCGGCAATACCTGCGTCGAACATAAACGTCAGCCCGGCCTTGCCCGTCCCGTCCAGAAGCTCATCGTGACGGATGCCCACAAGCTGCGCACCGACCTCCAACCCGTTGGTGAGTTTCACGCGCTTGGTACACGGATAGGGGATATGCCCATCGGCATCGAGCAGGTGGTAGCGCTTGGCAATCTCGCGTGCCTCGCTACGGGTCTCGGCGGCCTTAATCTTGAGCGAAATCTCCTGCAGCTGATCCCAGGTGTAGTCGTCAAGAGAGCTGCGGATGCCATCGAGGTAGTCGGGGATGCCAAAGCCATGGGTTGCCGCCCCAATGACGCTGAGCCCCGCAACGGCTGCAACGACGCCACCGATAATAAAGCGGCGGCGGGTCATGGCATCGTGTCGGGCCTGCTCCAGAATCTCTCGCGCGCGCTCGCCGGCGACGTTGACCTTAAGGTGCGTACCGGAGTCGATGTCGATTGCGGCGTCACTGCCTGCGCCCTCGCGGCCCTCGGATTCGGCGTCGGTGAGGTATGTCGAGAGCACCTCGAGCATCTGCTGCTCGGTAGGGCGATCGCATTGCTCGACTGAGAGACCCTTCATGATGATTTGGGCGAGCGCTTCATCGCCCTCGCAGCGCGGCTCGAGCGGTGTCGGCTTGGTCTTGGTCTTTACGAGATAGAACGAGCCGGTTGCAGCGGCGTCCGTCGACTCAAAGTCAAACGGTTTGCGACCGCTGTAGAGCTGGTACAGAATGCTCGAAAGCGCGTAGACATCGATTGCCGGCGAACGGCGAAGGGCCGCGATGCCTTCGATATCCTGCGTGAGCATCTCGGGCGCGGCGTATGCGGGCGTGGCAAAACGCCAGATGTCGGCGCGCCGGGTGATCGTGTCGTCGCCGAGAGCCATGGTCGCGGAGCCCATGTCGATGAGGCAGGGGTCAAAGGAGCAATCGGCAATCTGCTGCTCGAGCGTTCGGCTGGTGGTGCGGAACATGATATTGGCAGGCGACAGGTCGCGATGGACGACCGGATTCACGAGCCCCTGGGTCATCAGGAGTGCGCGAAGCACGGCGTTTCCGACGGCGGCGACCATCTGGGTGGTCAGCCCGCCCGAGGCGTCGTGCGGAAGCAGGGGCAGCGCCTGCTTGAGCGAGGTGCCCTCGACCCACTCCATGAGGATGAGAGGGTCATCCTCGCACGATCCGTAGCCATAGACGCGCAGAAATCCGCGCAGGTGCGAGACGGTACACAGATGACGGTACTCCTCGAACAGCGCGGCGGTGCTGGCCAGGTGCGCTGCCGATTGCTCGGCGGAGCGGTCGGGGGCTTGGCCGGAAAGGATGGCGTTGTCCTTGAGTAGCTTGACGGCAAAGACCTCGCCGCTCGTGTTGGTCGCGCGCAGCACGTGTCCGATGTTGCCGTTGTTGCGGTGGGCCGTCTGGAGAATAAGCGTCATAAACCGACGCTTGGCGTCGTCCTCGGCGCTGGGGTCGACCGCCACGGCGGTGTTGAACGTGTCAAGACGGATGAGTTTGTCGCCATAGGCGCTATCGGTAGTATCCATGGCGTTCCTTTGTCTGGCATGGGTTGCCGCGCGTATACGTGAGCAGTGCGGATATCGGTAAAGTACCATGATAGCCGCACTGCCCACGTATACCGCTGAGCATTGTCGTTTACGACGCAGAAGGTAGCAGACGAAAGACGGACGGCGACCGTCTTTCGATCGCCGTCCGCGCTAGTCCACAATGACAAGGAATGTCGTGTAGAGACCCAGATGGAGCCTGTCGCTGTTTTCGATTTCCACTGGGGGATAGATCTTGCCGGGCTCGCGTTGGTCGCGCGGCGGCTCAATCATAATATCGCCGCCGCCTGCACCCGATTCGAGCATCGTGCCGTTGGTCGATCCAAGGCCCTGGGCGTACCAGTGCTCACCCTCAAGCCAAATGCGAAGATGCTCGCGCGATGCGTCGGCGCCCACATCGGTGATGCTGGGCGAGGTTTTGGGCAAAGAACCAATCACGGTGCCGTGCGGATCGCGTGTGAGGGGATGGATTTGCATGTCGGCGCAGTTGTCGGCATGGGTTCTGAGCAGACCGAGGTTGGGGGCGACGGTGCGCGGCTGCTCCAGGCTGCTCATAAAGCCACGTCCGACGGTAGTTTCGGTGGTGCCAAAGTGCTCGCCCGTCTTGCTGTCGCAAAAGCGCTCGACGGTGGCCACGCCCTGAACGGGATCGGCGAGCGCCCCCGTTGCCACAAAGAGCATAAGGTAAAGCGTGCTTTTCTCGCGCACGGCATTGCCGTCAAAGTTGTCGATGCGATTGAGGGCATTTGCATATAGGCGGCTGTCCAGCTTGTAGCTGGCGAGAGCCGACATCATTTCGTTGGCGGCCGGACCGTGATAGTGCTCGGCGATTGCCCGATAGGCGGACTCGCCGCCGCCGAGCTTGCTGCAGATTGCCGAGGAAAGGTTGAGCGTGGTGACGGTAAAGTCGCTGTAGATGGAGGGCGCGCACTGGTCAGGCTTGCGATGGACGATGTAACGGGTGAGATACGAGCGGTTGGAAGAACATTTCTCGAGCAGGGTACTGCCGAGATAAGAGTTTCCATTGATGAGCATTCGGGCGATCTCGAGATGTTTAAGACCGCCGAACGAGCGAATATCGTTATAGAGGACCGAGCAAGGCGTCTCTGCTGCCACGGATACCTCCTTTGATTGCTTCCTAGCCAATATGGCGATAGGAATTAATGGCCCCCGGTGGGCGACGTATTAAATGGCTGCGCAATATATAGCGTAACCAAAGCAACATTATAGGCCACATGTTCGAAATTGCAGGAAGACCGAGAGATTTGGTTTGGACTGGACGGAAATCCCCCTCTGTCTTGATCTATAACAATTAGGACCGATTTTACTCGTTAACTGTTACAGATTGAGACGTTTGTGAACCGTGTCGACCGTTTGTCTCGATCTGTAACACGTAGAGGAAGATTTGCCCTGTAGATGTTACAGATTGAGACAATCAGCCAGGCCCGCCCCGTCCGCCTCGTCATCTGTGGTTTACGTGGGGGCATACGGAGTGCGGGTATACTAACCGGCGGCGAATCTGCTCCATCGCTTAGAGCTGCTGCGTCTGGACGGCGTGTGATAGGGCTGCCAAAGCGATCGCCAGCGTGCTGAGCAACGTCCTCTCTGTGCGCACCTGTTTTTGTATGTATTAGCGCACTACCAAGCACGCCCGCGCGGCCGCACGCCGTGCCCATTGCGCGTGCAGATAAGGAACAACAACATATGCGTAATTCTGTATCTGACGTCACCGACGCCGAGATTCTGGACGAGACCCGCGAGGCCATGACCCAGGCTGCCTTCGATGCCGCCGATGAGGCCAATGCCGCCCAGGCCGTCGAGTCCGCTACCGAGAGCCTGCCCGCCTTTGACGAGCTGGGCCTCTCCGACGAGATGCTCCGTGCTATCGAGAACCTGGGCTACACGGCGCCCACGCCCGTGCAGGCCGGCTCGATCCCCGTAGTGCTCGAGGGCCGTGACCTGCTTGCCGCCGCTCAGACCGGCACCGGCAAGACGGCCGCCTTTTTGCTGCCGACTATGAACAATCTGGAGCACATCGCTCCTCCCAAACCCGTGCGCGAGCGTGGCGGCCGCAACCGCCGTCGCGGTGCTAAAAAGCCCGAGGGCAACGGCCGTGGCCCCGTGATGCTCGTCATCACCCCCACGCGCGAGCTTGCCCAGCAGATCGACGAGGTCGCAAGCAAAATCGCCGACGTCACGGGCCACGTTGCCGTGACCGTCGTGGGCGGCGTGAGCTACAAGCCGCAGACCGCGGCACTCAAGTACGGTTGCGATATCCTAGTTGCCACGCCGGGTCGTCTGGTCGACCTGATCGAGCAGGGCGCCTGCCACCTGGACGAGGTTAAGGTCCTGGTGCTCGACGAGGCCGACCGCATGCTCGACATGGGCTTTTTGCCCGCCGTCCGCCGCATTGTGCGCGAGACGCCGGCCGAGCGCCAGACGCTGCTGTTCTCGGCGACGCTCGACGAGGAGGCCGTGGGCGAGATCACCGACCTGGTGAGCGACCCGGCCCGCGTGGAGATCGCGCCGGCCACGTCGACCGCCGACACCGTCGACCAGTTTGTGTTCCCGGTGTCCATCGAGGCCAAAAACAACCTGCTGCCCGAGTTCCTCAAGAAGGAGGGCCCGGAGCGCACTATCGTCTTTATGCGCACCAAGCACCGCGCCGACAGCTGCTGCCGTCGTCTGGAGCGCAAGGGCATCAAGGCCGCCGCGATTCACGGCAACCGCAGCCAGGCCCAGCGCGAGCGTGCCCTTTCGGCCTTCCGCGACGGTACCGTTGACGTGCTGGTGGCAACCGACGTGCTTGCCCGCGGCATCGACATTAGCGACGTGCGCTACGTCGTGAACTTTGACGTGCCGGCCGAGCCGACCGACTACATCCACCGCATTGGCCGCACGGGCCGCGCCGGCGAGCTGGGCTGGGCCATCACGTTTGTGACCGAGCAGGATGTCGACGAGTTCTACGAGATCGAGAAGCTCATGGACAAGACCGCCGACATCTACGAGGCCGGCGACCTGCATGTGGGCCCCAATCCGCCCGCGGTTGACCCCGAGCGCGATCCTGCGGCCTTTAAGGTTAAGAAGAAGACCAAGCGCGGCAAGTCCAAGAGCAAGAAGAAGCTTGAGCAGGCGCGTCGCGACGGCAAGCGCAACGGCGACGATTACGGCGATGTGGCCGGTCGTTCCAACCGCGGCCGCGACGAGCGTCGAGGCGACGGCGAGCGTCCGAGCCGTCCCAAGCGCGGCGGCAAGACCCGCGTGCGCGAGGGCGTTCAGGCTCGCGTGGACGAGGCTGTGGAGAGCGTGGCCCGCGAGGTGGCTGCCGAGGAGCGCGGCGGTGCTGACGCCGTCAAGCAGGCCCCGCGTGGCAACCGTGCCGAGCGCCGTGCCAAGCAGTTCCAGGGCGAGGCGCACCGCCGTCGTCGTGAGGACGAGGACCGTGGCGGCCGTCGCCGTGTTGAGCGCGAGGACGAGGGCCGCGGTTCGCGCGGCGGCAAGCGCGGTTCGGGTGACCGTCGTCGCTCCGGTCGTAATGACGAGCGCGGTGGCCGTGATGAGCGCCGTGGCGGCGAGGGCCGTGATGAGCGCCGTGGCGGCGAGGGCCGTGGTGAGCGTGGTGCCCGCGGCGGTGAGTCCCGTGGCGGCAAGCGCTTTGATGAGCGCGGTGGCCGTGGCGGCGAGCATCGCGAGGGCACTCGTGGCAATGGCAGCCGCAGCGGTGCTGGCCGCTCTAACGAGTCACGCGATCGCCGCGATCCGCGTGCCAGCCGCGATCGTCGCGATGACTGGCGCAACTACGACGATACCCGCGAGGAGCGTCGTGGCGGCTATCGTGGCGGGCGTGGCGGCAACCAGGCCGGCTCCCGCGGCGGCCGTGCCGGCGGTCGCGATAATCGTGGTAGCTATGGCAATAGTCGTGGCGGCAAGCGCGGCGGCAGCTCCCGTCGCCCCGGTGACGGCGGCGGCAAGCGCAAGTAACATACGCATCGCCCGCTAGAGCGAGGTGAACCAAGGGCCCCGAGCAACTACGCTCGGGGCCCTTTTTGTTTGCCGTATCCGATCGCTAGTTCAAATGTGATTTCCTCGGGAATGCATCTAGAGGATGCCGTGGGCCTGTTTCCTACCATGCGGCAATGGGTCCCATGGGGTGCGCCGTGCATTTTTTGGAGTATTCTGCAGTTCGAGTTGTCTGCATATGATTTGACGTCGCCAACGGTGGCTTTCGGATATCCCTAGCGAGCGTTCTGAGTCAGATTTCGTCGTTTTCCGGAGCAGGGGCGCGTCATTCTCGCCATGTCGGAACCCAAAATGACGCAGCGCCCTAAAGGTTTGCCCGCTCGGGGTATTGCTGGCGCGGTCACGTTGCAGAATACTCCGTTTTTTGCACGGGCCAGGATGGGGTACCTCGGGAGAACACGGCGGTATCCCGTAAATATATACAATCTGTACCGTAATTTATACAAAACGAAGAGGTAGACAGCGTAGGGTTGGTGCATTGGGGTGCTTGATGCACCAAAATGGGGATCCCACGTGCCGTATACTCTGGCTGGATGTGAAAACGGCTTGACGCGTTGCCAGACGTAGGGGGAGGGTGTCTCGATGAGCGTATTCGAAATTGTGTTTAGTCCGACGGGTGGAACGCAGAAGGTGTCTGGCCTTGTGGCCGGGGCACTGGACAAGAATACCGTTACCGTCGATCTGACCGATAGCGGGCTAGATTTCAGCGCTGTCTCGATGACTGAGGACGACGTGGCCGTAATCTCTGTGCCGGCGTATGCCGGTAGAATCCCGGCTGTGGTGGCTGACCGGTTGGGCATGGTTCACGGCAACGGAGCGCGGGCCGTTCTGGTGTGCGTCTACGGAAACCGCGCGTTTGAGGACACGCTCGTAGAGCTGGAGGACGTTGCGAAGCATGCGGGATTCCGGGTGATTGCGGCAGTTGCGGCCATTGCAGAACATTCCATTGCGCGACAGTTTGCTGCCGGTCGTCCGGATGCGCAGGATGCGGCGCAGCTTGCTGAGTTTGCTCAGCATATTCAGCAAAAGCTGTTGGCTGAGGATGCGTCCGAGCCCTCTATCCCCGGCAATCGTCCTTATAAACAAGCTGGAGGTCACCGCATGGCGCCCGAGGCAACAGAGGATTGCGTCTCCTGCGGTGCATGCGCCGCGGCGTGCCCCGTTTGTGCTATCGACAAGGGTGACCCCAAACGAGCAGCTGGCGAGGCGTGCATCTCCTGCATGCGCTGCATCGCCGTATGTCCGCGAGGTGCTCGCAAGCTTGATTCCAGCAAACTATCCGCTGTTTTCCAGATGCTGAGCAAGGTTTGCGTCGTGCGGAAGGAATGCGAGCTCTTCATCTAGCGCATACGAAATTGGCGCAATGGGGCCAGGTTAATCTGCACCGACCTGGTGCAAACAAACCTGTCCCCAATGCACCAGAGCAAGGAGTGTCCCCGGGTGCCGGCAGAGACGATATGAGCAGGACATAAAAACATTGAGAGCCCCTGCTGCATGAAAGACCGCGGATTAGGCCGACAATGGTGAGTGTCTAATCCAACCGTGGCGGCCACGCCGCATTCATGGAAGGGGCTCCCATGCTCGATACTACCACCTTCGTCGGCCTCGACGTCCACGCCCGCTCGATAAAGGCCGTCTCCCTCGACGTCATGACCGGGGAGGTGCGCTGCGCGACCTTCGGCTACGACGCCGGCGCCGTCGCGGAGTGGGTCCGTTCCGTGGACCCCAGGGCCAGGTGCGTGTACGAGTCCGGGGTCACGGGCTTCGACCTGCAGAAGAGGCTCTCCGGCCTGGGGGTCGACTGCGCGGTCGGCGCCGTCTCGAAGATGATCAAGCCCAGCGCGGACAGGCGCAGGAAGAACGACCGCAACGACGCCGAGTTCCTCGCCCGCATGCTGTCGGTCGGCAACGTGGTCGAGGTGTGGGTCCCCGACGACGAGTGCGAGGCCGCCCGCGACCTGACCAGGGCGCTCGAGGACGCGAGGGACGACCTCTCGCGCTCGAAGCAGCGGCTCTCCAAGTTCCTGCTCAGGCACGGGCTCGTCTTCGACGAGAGGACGCCCACCGGCCGCAGGAAGGGCAACTGGACCCGGGCGCACTGGTCCTGGATCGAGTCGATAAGGTTCGCGGAGGGGGCCGACAACGACGTGCTCGCCTACTACGTCGACGCGGTCAGGCGGGCGGCGGAGGACAAGGCGAGGCTCGAGGGGCTCGTCGAGGCCGAGGCCCGCAAGCCCAGGTGGAGGAAGAGGGTCGACTCCCTCCGCTGCCTCAAGGGCGTAGACACCGCGTCCGCCGCCGACCTCGTGTTCGAGGCCGGCGAGTTCTCGAGGTTCAGGAACGCCCGCTCGTTCGCGGCGTGGGTCGGCCTGACGCCCTCCGAGCACTCCAGCGGGGAGAGCGACCGCAGGGGCGCGATCACCAAGGCCGGCAACAAGCACCTGAGGAAGACGCTGGTCGAGGCCGCGTGGCACTACCTGACGTGCTCGGGGCGGCCGAAGGACCTCGCCAAGGGCCAGGCCCCGGACCGGGGCGCCCGGAGGCATGCCGCCAAGGGCGTGCGGAGGCTGGTCGAGAGGCGGGAGGCGCTGCTCGCGCGCGGGGTCCACGGCAACAAGGCGAACGTGGCCACGGCGCGCGAGCTCGCCTGCTGGGTATGGGCGGTCGGCCTCATGGCCGAGGAGGCGTAGGGGGGCGGTCCCCCGCACATAAGCCAGTCACCCCGGAAGCGGTTCGATCCGAAGCCGTTGAGGCGAACCTCAGGTCCCTTTTCTGCGAGCGCCCAGGGCGCCACACGCGTGCACAGACTGTCGGTTCGACGTAGAAGCCTCAGCCGTAGCAACGGATTGCCCAGCGAGAGATCGCCGCGGGCGGATATTAAACTGCAAAGACGAGCGTCGGTAAGACACGCCGAGGTCGCCGCGGACGGGCTGATATAGGGAGAGGGCCTGACCCCATATCGTTGGGGCCAGGCCCGATTTTGCCTCTTGACAATGTCCTGCTCATATTAAAAGGAACGTCCCTAAGTACCGCATAAATACCGTTTATCGAAGAAAAAATACCGTTCATCGGTCATAATGGTTGTTCCGGCTTTGGGCTTGTCTACAATAGCTCCCGTAAAAAGAAATGCGGAAGGTTACCGAGTCCCTCGGACGTGGGCCTAACCAAAGTCTTTGAACGGGTGTGTCTCTATGGATGCATTCGCTTGATTTTGGTTGGGCTATATTTATGAAGGGACATACCACCATGGGTTTCTTTTCTCGCCTGATGGGCGGTTCGGATGAGCAGAAGACTGCAGCTTCCGAGTTCGAAATCCTCGCTCCCGTTTCCGGCGAGCTTGTTCATCTAGAAAATACCAATGACCCCGCTTTTAGCAGCCGTGCTGTGGGCGATGGCGTTGCCGTGGTTCCCCAAGAGGGAACGGTGTGCGCTCCTGTTTCCGGCACCGTTGCGGCGCTGTTTCCGACTGAGCACGCGCTGGGCATCATGTCCGACGACAGCTCTGCTCAGGTGATGCTGCATATCGGAATCGATACTGTTAAGTGTTAGCGCTAATCTAAAATTGACCACTTTCGCAAACGCATCTCGCCGAATGCGCTAACGCGATTTCGCCGACCCCGCTAACGTACTTTCACCAACTGCGCTAACGGAACTATGCTCCGATCGGGT
>NZ_JBBNLQ010000029.1:0-1220 GCF_040092395.1 Collinsella sp. CLA-ER-H4 | reverse complement strand
GATCCTCAAGCGTATTGCCGCTCGTATTCCACTGGAGACATGTAGCCCAGGGTGGAATGCATGCGCACCCTATTGTAATAGAGCTCTATGTACTTGAAGATGTCCTGCTTGGCCTCGTCCCTCGTCCCATAGTCCCTCTCTTTCACCAATTCCCTTTTCAGCGTCTTGAAGAACGACTCGGCCACCGCGTTGTCCAGCGGCGTGCCGGGCCTTGATACCGACTGGACTATGCCATGCGAGTCCAGACACCGCTGGAAGGAACGGGAGGTGTACTGCGCGCCCCGATCGTCATGGAAGACGAGGCTGCCGTCATCTGGCGGACCCTCCCTGCCGACCGCCTGCTCCATCGCGTCGATCGCGACCTTCTCGGTGATGCGCTCGGACATTGACCAGCCCACGACCTTGCGGGAGAAGGCGTCTATCACGGCTGCGAGATAGAGCCACCCTTCTCTTGTGGGTATGTAGGTGATGTCGCCCACCCAAAGCCTGTTGCGCTCGCCCACGGTGAAAGCGCGCTCTACCAGGTTCAACCGAGGGTCTCCCGGCTCGACCTTCTTCTGGATGCGGTGTTTTCGGGTCGCGCCCTTTCCGGCAAGTCCGAGCTTCTGCATGATGCGGAGCACGCGCTTCTCGCTCACGACGATGCCGCTTTTTCGCAGTTCGCGGTTGATGCGCCGGTAGCCGTAACGGCCCTTATGCCGCTCGAAGGCCTCGACGACGAAACCTTCGATCGCCTCCCGCTCTATCTGGGCGTCGGACTTCTTCCGGCCGAGATACTCGTAGAAACCGGATTTCGAGACTTTCATCAGCCCGCATGCCTTCTTGATGGGGCCAATCTCGCCCCTATGCTCTTTGAGGAACTCGAACCTCACGCATGGTCTTGACTCAAGAAGGCCCGGAAATTTTTTAGTATCTCGTTCTCGCGCTCGAGCTCCTCGACCTTCTTCTTGAGCTTCACGATCTCGTAGTCCTTGTTGATCTTCGGGGAGCCGTTTCCGGGGAACGCGCCGTCTCCCATCTCCTCGTATTCGCGGGCCCATCTTCTCAGCGTCGAATCCTTTATGCCGAGTTCCTCCGATAGGCCTTTGACCGTCATTTCCCCGGACAGGACCACCTTTGCCGCCGAGACCTTGAACTGCCTGTCGTATCGCTTTCTTCTTTGGGTCATCTTGAACACCTTTCGCTCTTAACTAGGTGTCCAATTCATCATACCCACTCCA
>NZ_JBBNLQ010000028.1:0-1351 GCF_040092395.1 Collinsella sp. CLA-ER-H4 | reverse complement strand
GGGGGGTGTTCCTATAGTTTTGTCAACTGGGAAATGCTCTTCGTGCGACCGAATCGCGGCATGCTGACGCCAAGCCATTAGGCCGGTGGGCTTCAGTCTGCTCGGTGCGTTTCGGCTAGGCTGCGTAAGGCACCCTGTCTCGCATGACCGCGTAGATGACCTTCAGTCTCTTTCGCGCCAGCGCCTTGAGCGCCTTGCCGTGCGACATGCCCCGCTCTCGGCACCTGGTGTAGTAGTCGCCCCATCTCCCCTCTGTCCGGGTGAGGCAGTTACATGAGAATATGAGCAGGTTCTTCAGCCTCTTGTTGCCTTGGCGCGATGCCGTCACCGAGGAGATCGAGGTTCCCGACTGGCGGTTGCGCGGCGCCAGGCCGCAGTACGACGCGAGCCTGTCGTGACTGGGGAAGTCTTCGATGTCGATGGAGATCGCAAGCTCGGAAGCGGTTTTGGGCCCGATGCCCGGCACCGTCAGGAGGCATCGGTAGGTATCGTCGCCCTCGAGCAGGGCGGAGATCTCCGCCGTGATCGCCTCGATCTCCGCCGAGTTCTCGGATATCCTGCGCGCGAGCAGTTTCACCGCCCGGTCCTCGGCGGCGACGACCGACGCATCCGGCCTTGTCGAGGAGGTTGTCGAGCGGACGAGGGCCTCGATCTTACCGCGCGCCGCCCCACGCGTGAGCGCCGCCGCCCTGCGGGGCCCGGCGTCGGCTACCGACCAGGCCCCGCCGAGGGATGCCATGAGCCTCAGCTGGGGCCCGTCGGACAGGTCGACCAGTGCCTCGAAGGCGGGGCACGATTCCAGCAGGATGCTGCGCAGCCGGTTCTTATTCCTAGTGTTCTCGCAGGTCAGGAAGTTCCTCTGGGCGGCCAGCGCCCTCGCCGCCGCAATCGTCGGACCTGGGTCTCCGACCGGCAGGAGCGCGTCGGGGATGCCAAGCGCCGTCTTCGCGATGACCATCGCGTCTCGCTCGTCGGTCTTGGCGTCGCCGGCGAAGAGCCTGGCGGCCCCGTGCGCCGCGAGTCCCGGCAGGTACGCCGCCGACATCCCGGCCGCCCTGGCGCGGGCGAGCGCGAGGGCGCCTATGTTGCGCGACTGGTCGACGACCACGAGCGCATCGGGGAAGCGGCCGAACAGCGAGTCCAGGTCGTCCTCCCTGTTCGCGACGGGGGTGCTCAACAGCACCTCGCCGTCTCGAGTCGCGACGCATGCCCAGTGGGACGATTTCCCGACATCGAGCCCGATGACGGCTTCCGACATTCTAATTGGTGCCACGGTGGTATCCTCCAATCGGTAGGCCGATCGGAACCCCTCCCCGCGACACCCACATTACCTGGCCGTGGCGCTTGCGCC
>NZ_JBBNLQ010000027.1:0-1424 GCF_040092395.1 Collinsella sp. CLA-ER-H4 | reverse complement strand
TCCTCCCAGTCGGGCATGTGGAAGCCGGCAGCCTCGAGCTTGGACAGGTCGAGCGCGGAGTGGACCGGGCGCGGGGCGACGGGGCCCTCGGCGCTCGCGTAGTAGTCGGCGGTCGATACCGGCACGACCCTGTCCCCGTTGCCGTTGGCGGCCTCGAAGACGGCGCGGGCGATATCGGCCCAGGACTTGACGGTGCCGGAGCCGGTGCAGTCGTAGGTGCCGTAGGGGGCGTGCGTCCCCAGCACGTGGAAGATGGCCTCGGCCATGTCGCGCGTGAAGGTCAGGCGGCCCAGCTGGTCGTCAACGACCGTGACCTGCTCGAGCCCGTCCTCGGGGTCGGCGACGCGGTCGGACAGGCCCTTCATCGTCTTGACGAAGTTGCGGCCCTCGCCGATGACCCAGCTGGAGCGCATGATGTAGTGGCGCGGGCACCCGGCCACGGCGATGTCGCCGGCGGCCTTGGTCTGGCCGTAGACGGACAGCGGGCTGAGGGGCTCGTCCTCGTCATGCACCTCGGCGGTGCCGTCGAAGACGTAGTCGCTGGACACGTGGACGAGGGTGATCCCGTGATCAGAGCATGTGCGGGCGAGGAGGGCGGGGCCGGTCGCGTTGGCCTTCCAGGCGGTCGCGCGGCCCTCGGCGGTCTCCGCCCTATCCACGGCGGTGTAGGCGCCGCAGTTGATCACGGTGCCGTAGAGCGACCAGTCGTACTGTGTGTAGGCGTCCGGGTCTGACATATCGAAGGTGTCGATGTCGCAGAAGTCGAAGTCCTTGGCGACGCCGCGCTCCTCCGCCAGCCTGCGCACAGCATGGCCCAGCTGGCCGTCGCAGCCGGTGACGAGGGTGCGCCTGGGCGCCATTGGGACGACGTCCTTCAGCATCGGGTGGTTGAGGTCGGCCTCGGAGACGGTGGCCTCGTCGAGCGGGATGGGCCACTGGATGGCGAGCTCCGGGTCGGCGAGGTTCACGAAGGTGTAGGTCCTCTTGAGCTCCAGCGACCAGTGGGCGTCCACCAGGTAGGTGTAGGCGGTGCCGTCCTCGAGCGCCTGGAAGGAGTTGCCCACGCCGCGCGGGACGTAGATGGCCCTGCTCGGGTCGAGCGTGCAGGTGAACACCTTGCCGAAGGTCTCGCTGCCCTCGCGCAGGTCCACCCATGCGCCGAATACGCTGCCGCGGGCCACGGAGATGAACTTGTCCCAGGGCTCGGCGTGGATGCCGCGGGTGACGCCGCGGCTGTCGTTGTAGGAGACGTTGTTCTGGACGACCTTGAGGTCGGGGATGCCCAGGGCGGTCATCTTGGCGCGCTGCCAGTTCTCCTTGAACCAGCCGCGCGAGTCGCCGTGGACGGCGAGGTCGACGACCTTCAGGCCCCCGATGCCGGTCTCGGCGACGGAGAGGTCCTTCTCGAATGCGATGTCTGCCAT
>NZ_JBBNLQ010000026.1:0-2212 GCF_040092395.1 Collinsella sp. CLA-ER-H4 | reverse complement strand
GAGAGTACTGCGGGGTCAGCCCGTGGGAGGCCAGGGCGCCGCTGACCGGTGGACGGCACCGAGCCGTACGCTTGAACTGAGAAGGGGGAGGCCTCGCGGCCTCCCCCTTTTTTGCGTTTACCGGGCAACATTCCTTATGCAATTAAATCAATTTAATCATCCACCGCTGAATATAGACGTTCACCGTTCTGTGGCCGGTTCTTTGTTCTCAATGGACTAATATTTGCTTTAGCGCACTGCTGCGCTTGTCCTGTTTTACACGGGTCGTTTTATTGATTGTGACGGAAGGACTCACATGGCAGATGTTCATGAGCTGCTTGATACTTGGATTGCCAATGTCAAGGACGAGGAGCTCCTCGCTGAGCTTAACACGATGAAGGAGCAGGGTGATGAGGACGCCATCACCGACGCTTTCTTCCAGGATCTCGCCTTCGGTACTGCCGGCCTTCGCGGCACTATCGGTGCGGGCACTAACCGTATGAATATCTATACGGTCGGTCGTGCGACCCAGGGATTCGCTGACTACCTCAATGCGACCTTCGAGCATCCGACGGTCGCCATCGCTCGCGATAGCCGCAATAAAGGTGAGCTGTTCGTTAAGACGACGGCTGCCATTCTTGCAGCAAACGGCGTGACTGCCCTCGTGTATCCCAAGATTTCTCCCGTGCCGACGCTCTCCTGGGCCGTCCGCGACCTTAAGTGCTCCGGTGGAATTTGCATGACCGCTAGCCATAACCCGGCGCCGTATAACGGCTATAAGGCCTATGGCCCCGACGGCTGCCAGATCACCAGCGAGGCTGCCGATGCAATTTCTAAGGCTATCGCCGAGACCGATACGTTTACCGGTGTGAAGTCCATGGACTTCGATGAAGCTCTTGAGCAGGGTCTGGTCAAATGGATCGATGACTCGTGCCTCGAGCGTTATTATGACGCCGTTCTCGCCCGCGGCGTGACCAACCTTTCTGCCGAGGAGATCGCTGGCGCTCCGCTTAAGCTCGTCTACACTCCGCTCAACGGCACCGGCCTCATTCCCGTCACGACGGTGCTCGAGCGCGCTGGCATCACCGATGTCACGGTTGTTCCCGAGCAGAGGGAGCCTAACGGCGATTTCCCGACCTGCCCGTATCCTAACCCCGAGATTCGTCAGGCCATGCAGAAGGGCATTGACCTGTGCGAGCAGGTTCACCCTGATTTGCTGCTTGCAACCGATCCCGACGCCGACCGTGTTGGCGTTGCCGTTAAGAATGGCGATGACTATCTGCTGCTGACCGGCAATGAGATGGGCGTTCTGTTGCTCGACTATATCTGCAAGACCCGTGCTGCCCGCGGTGAGGACCTCACTAAGAAGGTTGCCGTTACTACTATCGTTTCTTCCGCCATGGTCGACGCTCTGGCCGACGAGTACGGTTTTGAGCTCCGCCGCTGCCTGACGGGCTTCAAGTACATCGGCGACATCATTACTTCTCTTTCCGATGCCGGCGAGGTCGATCGCTTTATCTTCGGTTTTGAGGAGAGCTACGGCTATCTGGCCGGTGACCACGTGCGCGACAAGGATGCCGTGAGCACTTCGCTTCTGATTTGCCAGATGGCGCAGTATTATAAGCTCCAGGGCAAGAACCTTGCCGATGCGATGCACGAGCTTTACGAGAAGTATGGCTACTATCATAACAAGACGATTTCGCTGAGCTATCCGGGCGCTGAGGGTGCGGCGAAGATGGCCGGCATCATGGCTGGTCTGCGTGAGAACCCGCCCGCGGAGCTCGCCGGTTCCAAGATTGAGGCTGTCGTGGATTACAACACCTGCGTGAACGGCCTGCCGAAGGCTAACGTCATTGAGTTCGATCTTGAGGGCGGCAACAAGGGTATTGTTCGTCCTTCCGGCACCGAGCCCAAGATTAAGCTGTACATCTTCGCTAAGGGCACGGATGCCGCCGAGGCTGATGCAGCACTTGACGCGATTGAGGAGTCCGGTCGCAAGCTGTTGGCCTAAGGCTTTGAAAGCCTATTTCTATAGTTAGACGGAGGAGGGGATCTCGGAAACGAGGTCCCCTCTTTATTACTGGCAAACACAGCTGAGAATCCCAAGATGTGTAGGAAATGTGTACGCCCAGATTCCCGCCCACGGGGCCCCTCCGGTCTGGCAATATATCTCCTTGCCGCGCGGCCCGGTGGAACCGGGAACCAGCGCAGGCGTGCACCTTGAGAACCGGAT
>NZ_JBBNLQ010000025.1:0-2257 GCF_040092395.1 Collinsella sp. CLA-ER-H4 | reverse complement strand
GTGTTAGCGCTAATCTAAAATTGACCACTTTCGCAAACGCATCTCGCCGAATGCGCTAACGCGATTTCGCCGACCCCGCTAACGTACTTTCACCAACTGCGCTAACGGAACTATGCTCCGATCGGGTATCCGACCCGGGAGGAGCGGGATATGGAGCGAAACGTAATGGGAGAGCTGAACGTCTACAGGGGGTCCGGCGCGAAGCCGAACTTCAGCGAGATCGCGAGGAGGCACGGCATGGACCGGCACACGGTCGCCAAGTACTGGCGGGATGGCGAGTCCGCCGCCGACGGGAGGTCCGCGAGGGGCAGCGCCTTCGACCCGCTCGAGGAGGTGATCCGCGCGAAGGCCCAGCTGCCCGGGATGACCAAAATGGCCGTGTACGCGTTCCTGCGCGAGGGCCGCGGGGAGGGGCTGCCCGGGTACGGCGCCTTCACCGCATGGTGCCGGGCCCGCGACGTGCCCTTCGGAGGCGTGGGCGGCCGCGAGCCGCACCCGCGGTTCGAGACGCCCCCGGGCAGGCAGCTGCAGTTCGACTGGAAGGAGGGCATGAGGCTCGTCGACTCGGAGGGCGAGGTCTTCGAGTTCAGCGTGTTCACCGCGACGCTCGGCTACTCCCGGAAGCACCGCTTCATACCGGTCAGGAGCCGCACTCTCGACGACCTGCTGTCCTGCCTGCTCGCCACCTTCACCCGCCTCGGCGGCGTCCCGGAGGAGTGCATCACGGACAACATGTCGTGCCTGGTGACCGTCTCCGGCCGCAGGAGGACCAGACAGGAGAGGGCGTGGCGGTTCGCGCGGGAGGCCGGCTTCGAGCTCAGGCTCTGCGCGCCGCGCTCGCCGCAGACCAAGGGCAAG
Organism: Collinsella sp. CLA-ER-H4; assembly: GCF_040092395.1. Taxonomy (NCBI): domain Bacteria; kingdom Bacillati; phylum Actinomycetota; class Coriobacteriia; order Coriobacteriales; family Coriobacteriaceae; genus Collinsella; species Collinsella sp. CLA-ER-H4. The sequence goes on along the minus strand of NZ_JBBNLQ010000025.1, from coordinate 1,399 downwards.
GACGAGTCGGCCAACCGCTTCCTGAACCGCCTGCTCGCCTACGGCGGCGAGTTCACCGGGTGGGGCGGCCTCGCCGAGGCGGTGGCCCGGGTCGAGGCGCAGGCAAACTCGGAGCCGAACCGCACCACCGGCCTGCCGCCCGACGCGCTGTTCATGCGGGAGAAGGAGAGCCTGCGGCCCATCGGGAACCTCCGTCTCCTCGAGTCGATGGTGGGCGACGTGAGCGTCCAGACCGTCCCGCCGACCATGCTCGTCAGGGCCGCCGGCAGGGAGTGGTCCGTGCCCAGGCGCTGCATCGGCCGGCGCGTGAGCGTCGTGGCGATGCCCGGCGGCCAGGTCGTGGTGAGGATGGCCGGCGAGGAGGTCGCCGTCCACGACGCCGCGTCCGGGCCGTCGAGGCCCATCAACTACGACCCCGACCACTATGGGCAGGCCCTCGAGGGGAAGCGGGGCCTGGCCGACGCTGACATCGCCGAGGCCGCGCGCGCCAACCTCGCGCTGCTCGACTCGCTCGGAGGGGCGTGATGGGCGCCGTCGCGGAGGGCAGCCCCTCGATCAGGGCGCAGGCGAACCTCTCCGCGCTCGGGCTGCACGAGATGGCGGCGTCCCTGCCCGACTACGTGAGGATGGTCGCCGCGGGCGAGCGGGGCTTCGCCTCCGCCCTCGAGGAGATGACGCGCGTCGAGGTCGCCGCGCGGGAGGTCAGGATCACCAACCAGCGCATACGGTCGTCGGGATTCCCCTACGTCAAGGGGCTGGCGGACTTCGACTGGGACTTCCAGCCGTCGGTCCCGCGCGCCGAGATCGAGGAGCTCGCGACCCTGAGGTTCGTCGAGCGGGCCGAGAACGTCCTGTTCGTGGGGAGCCCCGGCGTGGGCAAGACGCACCTCGCCGTCGCGCTGGGCATCGAGGCCGTCAGGGCGGGGCGCGAGGTCAGGTTCGTGGACTGCGCCCGGCTCGTCGAGGACCTGGAGGATGCCTCGTCGCGCGGCATCCTCAAGAAGAGGCTCAAGTACTACGCCCACTCGAGGCTGCTGATCATCGACGAGCTCGGCTACCTCGACGTCGGCAGCGCGGGCGCGGACCTGCTGTTCCAGCTGATATCAACGCGCTACGAGCAGCGCTCGACGATCATCACCACCAACGTGGGGATCAGCGGCTGGGGCAGGGTGTTCGGGGACGACGTGGCGGCGAGCGCGATCGCGGACAGGGTGTGCCACCACTGCCACCTGGTCAAGATAACCGGCAGGTCCTACAGGCTGAAGGACCTGCCGAGGGACGGCCCCGTCAAGCCGTGACCGGAATCGGTGAAAATACGTTAGCGCAACCGGTGAAACCGCCTTTGCGCGAACGGCGCGCCTGCTTAGCGAAACTGGTGAAAAATAGATTGACGCTAACA
>NZ_JBBNLQ010000024.1:0-2321 GCF_040092395.1 Collinsella sp. CLA-ER-H4 | reverse complement strand
AGGTAGTGCGAGTAGTAGCTGGCGAGGTCGGTGCCAAAGGCGGCGCGGAGATCGGGGTACTCATTGTAGTAGCTCTGCACGTCGAACGCCTCGGAGCCGCGGCGGCCCTCCGACATGCCGTAGTTGACGAAGTGATCCAGGGCCCTATCTTTGCTTCCGTTTGCCCATTCATTAACATCTGGATACTTATTAAGATAGTAGTCGGCATCGAAAACAGACGAATAATCAAGCCAAGATGATTTGGGGAACTGCGCGATGATGGCGTCTGCATCAGCTTCTCCAAGACGCTTGCACCCGGCATCACTAAAGTACTTGTTCGCATCGCCCCAATTGGAAATAAATCCGTGTTCGATCAAAATACCGGGGATTCCAGCTTCACGAGCACAACGAATAACAGCGAATTCGTCGCCCACCTGCATCTGAAAGACACCACGGTTTGTAAGTCCGAGAGCAACAAGATTGTTCTGAACCTTCTGGGCCAGTTCGTACGAAACCTGGGTATAGTCAGCCCCGTTCACGGTAGGCGAATACACCTCGGCACCATGGGCTGCGGACGAACCTGAATTGATATGGAAACTGATATAGGCCTGGGCGCCCTGATTGACGCAACGCTGAACGCGGTAAAGGAAGTCGCTGCTACCGTAGCTGCCCGACTGCTCACGAGCGAGAATTACCTTAAATCCGTAGTTCTCAAGCTTGGTCTTACACGCGCTAACAATCTTCCAAGTAAGGTCGGCTTCACTCTTCCCGTTGCCCTGAGCGCCAGGATCGGATCCACCGTGACCGGCATCAAGTGCGATCACACGAACATTTTTACGAGCTGAACGGGAATCGGCGCTATAAGCTGCAATGCCACTATCACCTTCAGAACCGGAAAGTGCCTCTTCAATAGAGAAAGCCTCGACAGGATTGCCGTTCTCATCGGCATAGTAGACTGACAAATCATCGGAATTGTCAATGTAATCAGAAGAAGTAGACGAATTGACTACGTTAAAGCTGTAATCCTCAGACGAGAGATCCACTGAATAGATTGCGTTCGAATCCTTCACCTGATACGTAATACCGGTTAAAAAATACCGCGCTACCAACAAATCTTGTCCGAATGTAAAGCCCGCAGCATTCCCAGCGAAGGCCGAAGCTTCAATGGAGCGCTGTTCGCCAGAATCGCTGACGAATGATAGGGACGCAGAGGTCAAAACATCGGAGTCAGATGCAGTTGCGAACGCCGCCTCTTGCATAGCACCCAACGAAAGAGAGGGCTGCGCAATGTACAAGTATTGAAAAGAGGCATCGACAGAGGAGGAATCGTAAGATTGAGCCGGCTGAGCGGCCGATTCGACTTCCGAATTACAAGAGTCGGCTTCGGCGGTCTTCTCAGTAACCTCACAAGGGTCGGCTTCGGCGGTCTTCTCAGTATCCTCGGAAACGAAATCCGAAAATGAAGAGGAGCTAGAGGTCTCGGCTTCATTATTTGAAAGCGAGGAAAACTCAACTGCATAGGCCGACGAAACGGGAGCAAGGAATGAAGAGGAAACCAGAACAGCGGTAACCAAATTAGCGACTGCGCAACGAACTTTTTTCATATATGCACTCCCAACAAATTAACTTAAATCTAAAAAGTAAACTTTAACCAAACAAATTTGAACTCGAATAATTGTAATTGAATTACTTGACCTACTGGGGAACGCGGCAGAAATGTTAGACAGTGTTTTCTGCCAACAGAGTCCTTGCCTATATCGCAGTGAAGGAGCATCCGTTCTTGGATGGCAACAAGCGCTCTGCAGCGGCGTTCTTCATTCACTTCCTCGATAAGAACGGAGTTCTCAGAGACGGAGAGACTCCGTGCCGCAGCTGGTGAGAATCGCCGGGCAGCAGGCGAAGCTGAGGAAGACAGCGTAGGGGAATCGCGATTACGAATTTACACACCGCACAGGACTTGGCCCAACAATGGCCTACCTTAGCAAAGAAACCCCTGCAATCTTGTCACACAAAACATCAAACGCTCTACCCGGATGCTTGAACATCACCCGATACAGAACCTGTCGAACTGCCTCGACGCAGGACGCGGCAACATACACGCCGGTCACCACGAGCACAACCGACAGCAGCCCCCACGCCGTGTGGCAGTGAGAAAACACAAGCACGTTCTTCCAAAGTAATTCCTGCATATAACCGCTGTCCGTAGCAAGGTATATGGAGTGGGAAGGATAAACTGGACTTTCTTTTAAGGATCCTCAAGCGTATTGCCGCTCGTATTCCACTGGAGACATGTAGCCCAGGGTGGAATGCATGCGCACCCTATTGTAATAGAGCTCTATGTA
>NZ_JBBNLQ010000023.1:0-5166 GCF_040092395.1 Collinsella sp. CLA-ER-H4 | reverse complement strand
GTGTCGCATCCGGGCAGACATCGAACCATTTGAAATGGTCTAACTTGGATTTGTTTTTCGCAAGGCCGCCGAGAGGCGGCCCCGAGAAATTCCTTTTCCTATACTAAAACCATATGAATCGAACGGAACCGATCAGCTAATAGTTGTGAGGACCGGACGGGCTCGAAGCCCATACATTTTGGACGGAGAGTTCGATCCTGGCTCAGGATGAACGCTGGCGGCGCGCCTAACACATGCAAGTCGAACGGCACCCCTCCTCGGAGGGAAGCGAGTGGCGAACGGCTGAGTAACACGTGGAGAACCTGCCCCCTCCCCCGGGATAGCCGCCCGAAAGGACGGGTAATACCGGATACCCCCGGGCGCCGCATGGCGCCCGGGCTAAAGCCCCGACGGGAGGGGATGGCTCCGCGGCCCATCAGGTAGACGGCGGGGTGACGGCCCACCGTGCCGACAACGGGTAGCCGGGTTGAGAGACCGACCGGCCAGATTGGGACTGAGACACGGCCCAGACTCCTACGGGAGGCAGCAGTGGGGAATCTTGCGCAATGGGGGGAACCCTGACGCAGCGACGCCGCGTGCGGGACGGAGGCCTTCGGGTCGTAAACCGCTTTCAGCAGGGAAGAGTCAAGACTGTACCTGCAGAAGAAGCCCCGGCTAACTACGTGCCAGCAGCCGCGGTAATACGTAGGGGGCGAGCGTTATCCGGATTCATTGGGCGTAAAGCGCGCGTAGGCGGCCCGGCAGGCCGGGGGTCGAAGCGGGGGGCTCAACCCCCCGAAGCCCCCGGAACCTCCGCGGCTTGGGTCCGGTAGGGGAGGGTGGAACACCCGGTGTAGCGGTGGAATGCGCAGATATCGGGTGGAACACCGGTGGCGAAGGCGGCCCTCTGGGCCGAGACCGACGCTGAGGCGCGAAAGCTGGGGGAGCGAACAGGATTAGATACCCTGGTAGTCCCAGCCGTAAACGATGGACGCTAGGTGTGGGGGGACGATCCCCCCGTGCCGCAGCCAACGCATTAAGCGTCCCGCCTGGGGAGTACGGCCGCAAGGCTAAAACTCAAAGGAATTGACGGGGGCCCGCACAAGCAGCGGAGCATGTGGCTTAATTCGAAGCAACGCGAAGAACCTTACCAGGGCTTGACATATGGGTGAAGCGGGGGAGACCCCGTGGCCGAGAGGAGCCCATACAGGTGGTGCATGGCTGTCGTCAGCTCGTGTCGTGAGATGTTGGGTTAAGTCCCGCAACGAGCGCAACCCCCGCCGCGTGTTGCCATCGGGTGATGCCGGGAACCCACGCGGGACCGCCGCCGTCAAGGCGGAGGAGGGCGGGGACGACGTCAAGTCATCATGCCCCTTATGCCCTGGGCTGCACACGTGCTACAATGGCCGGTACAGAGGGATGCCACCCCGCGAGGGGGAGCGGATCCCGGAAAGCCGGCCCCAGTTCGGATTGGGGGCTGCAACCCGCCCCCATGAAGTCGGAGTTGCTAGTAATCGCGGATCAGCATGCCGCGGTGAATGCGTTCCCGGGCCTTGTACACACCGCCCGTCACACCACCCGAGTCGTCTGCACCCGAAGTCGCCGGCCCAACCGAGAGGGGGGAGGCGCCGAAGGTGTGGAGGGTGAGGGGGGTGAAGTCGTAACAAGGTAGCCGTACCGGAAGGTGCGGCTGGATCACCTCCTTTCTAGGGAGATAAATCTTCTAGAGAGATCAACTTAACTCGAATAGAGGGCAGGAGCCCGTCCGGTAGATGTCGCCCGGAGTAAGTCCCCGCAGCACCCGGTCCCCGGGGTCGCACCCGCGTACCTTGAGAGCCGCATAGCGATAGGAGAGAGATGGAAGAGTATCCTCTTCCAGACTCGATTCTTTTCTGCGATTAAATCAAGAATGATAGCAATCATTCATCCGATCCAAACAAGAAGAATTCACTTATATATGAGTGAGGAGCATCTGATCGCGAGCACAGTGAAACGGACTGTGCCGCGGTATGAGATACCCGAATTGCGACATACGAGCGCTATTCATGATATCGATTAATTAGATTAATTAGCGACACGTGGATGTCCCGCGGGCCCGATGCGGTCCCGCAAGATACCACGGGCGCACGGCGGATGCCTTGGCACAGGGAGCCGATGAAGGACGCGGCAAGCTGCGATAATCCCCGGCGAGGAGCACACATCCTTCGACCCGGGGGTCTCCGAATGGGCGAACCCATGCACAGCAGTGTGCATATCCCCGGCCCGAACACATAGGGCCGGGGAGGACAACCCGGGGAACTGAAACATCTAAGTACCCGGAGGAGAGGAAATCAATCTCGAGACTCCCCGAGTAGCGGCGAGCGAAAGGGGACCGATGGCCAAACCGTCGAGCGGGCATACCCGGCAGGGGTTCCGCCGACGGGGTTGCAGGGCCGCGCATCCGGGGGCTGCCGCCCCCGGGCGCAGGTCCGGCTGGGGAGCGGAACGGCATGGGAGGGCCGGCCGCAGCGGGTGACAGCCCCGTACGCGAACCCAGACCGGACGGCGCGACGCGGTCCCTGAGTAGGGCCGGGCACGTGAAACCCGGTCCGAACCTGGGTGGACCACCATCCAAGCCTGAGTACTACCCTGTGACCGATAGCGCACCAGTACCGTGAGGGAAAGGTGAAAAGCACCCCGGGAGGGGAGTGAAACAGTACCTGAAACCGTGCGCCCACGAGCAGTCGGAGCAACTTTCAGTTGTGACGGCGTGCCTTTTGTAGAATGAGCCAGCGAGTCGCTGGCGCGGGGCGAGGTTAACCGAAAGGGAGCCGGAGCGAAAGCGAGCCTTAACAGGGCGACTTGAGTCCCGCGCCGCGGACGCGAAGCCGGGTGAGCTATCCGTGGGCAGGCTGAAGCGGGGGTAAGACCCCGTGGAGGGCCGAACGCACGTCGGTTGAAAACGGCGGCGATGACCTGCGGATAGGGGTGAAAGGCCAATCAAACCCGGAGATATCTCGTTCTCCCCGAAATAGCTTTAGGGCTAGCGTCGCGCGTTCACCGCCGGAGGTAGAGCACCGGATGGACGAGGGGGCTTCGCCGCCTACCGAATCCAACCGAACTCCGAATGCCGGCGGCCCAGAGCGCGGCAGTCAGAGCATGTGGGCTAAGCTGTGTGCTCGAGAGGGAAACAGCCCGGACCGCCCGCTAAGGTCCCCAAGTTCCAGCCGAGTGGCAAAGGATGTGCGTCCGCCCAGACAACCAGGATGTTGGCTTAGAAGCAGCCATCCATTCAAAGAGTGCGTAACAGCTCACTGGTCGAGTGGACATGCGCCGACAATACACGGGGCTAAGCTGGACACCGAAGCGGCGGGATTTTAATTCATTAGAATCGGTAGGGGAGCTTCCCATGGGCGGAGAAGCCGTCAGGGCGACCGACGGTGGAGCGCATGGGAGTGAGAATGCTGGCATGAGTAGCGAGAGACGAGAGAGTAACTCGTCCGCCGTGAACCCGAGGTTTCCTGGGCAAGGCTAATCCTCCCAGGGTCAGTCGGGGGCTAAGGCGAGGCCGGGAGGCGTAGCCGACGCGCAGCAGGCAGACATTCCTGCACCGCGCACGCGGCGCTACGACCGACGGGGCGACGGATGGGGGTGGCTCGGCGGGGTTCTGGACGTCCCCGTGATGGAGCGCGGCCCGCGGACCAGGGAAATCCGGTCCGCAGAAGGGCGAGGCTCCGGACGAAGCGACTGAGCGAAGCGAGTGAGCCCGAGGTCCCTAGAAAAACCCCTAGGCAGGCGCGTGCGCGCCCGTACCGCAAACCGACACAGGTGGGTGGGTAGAACATACCGAGGCGATCGGGTCAACCATGGTCAAGGAACTCGGCACAATGGCCCCGTAACTTCGGGAGAAGGGGTGCCCGCGCGTACGTGAACCGGCTTGCCCGGGGAGCGGAGGCGGGCCGCAGTGGAGAGGCCCAAGCGACTGTTTACCAAAAACACAGGACTCTGCAGAAGCCGCAAGGCGACGTATAGGGTCTGACGCCTGCCCGGTGCCGGAAGGTCACGCGGAGGAGTTAGCCGATTCGGCGAAGCCCCGAAGCCAAGCCCCGGTAAACGGCGGCCGTAACTATAACGGTCCTAAGGTAGCGAAATTCCTTGTCGGGTAAGTTCCGACCTGCACGAAAGGCGCAACGACTTGGGCGCTGTCTCGACCATGGACCCGGTGAAATTGCACTGGTCGTGAAGATGCGACTTACCCGCGGAAGGACGGAAAGACCCCGTGAACCTTCACTGCAGCTTGGCATTGGCCGCTGGTCCCGCGTGTAGAGGATAGGCAGGAGGCACAGATCCGGAGGCGCCAGCCCCCGGGGAGCCGCCCTTGGAATACTGCCCTCGCGCGACCGGCGTCCTAACCCGAGGCCGTCAACCGGCTCGGGGACCGTGCCAGGCGGGCAGTTTGACTGGGGCGGTCGCCTCCTAAAGGGTAACGGAGGCGCGCGAAGGTCCGCTCGGGACGGTCGGCAACCGTCCTTTTGAATGCAAGAGTACAAGCGGGCTTGACTGCGAGGCCCACAAGCCGAGCAGGTGCGAAAGCAGGCTCTAGTGATCCGGCGGCCCCGAGTGGGTGGGCCGTCGCTCAACGGATAAAAGGTACTCCGGGGATAACAGGCTGATCTTGCCCAAGAGTCCACATCGACGGCAAGGTTTGGCACCTCGATGTCGGCTCATCGCATCCTGGGGCTGGAGCAGGTCCCAAGGGTACGGCTGTTCGCCGTTTAAAGCGGTACGCGAGCTGGGTTCAGAACGTCGTGAGACAGTTCGGTCCCTATCCTCCGTGGGCGCAGGAGAATCGATGGAGGCTGCCCCCAGTACGAGAGGACCGGGGTGGACGCACCTCCGGTGAACCGGTTGTCGACCAACGGCACGGCCGGGTAGCCGCGTGCGGCGCGGATAACCGCTGAAGGCATCTAAGCGGGAAGCCGTTCCAGGGATTAGTTCTCCTTCCGGTAAGGGCCCAGGTAGACTACCTGGTCGATAGACGGCAGGTGCAAGGACGGCGACGTCCTCAGCCGAGCCGCACTAATCGCCCGAGCTCTTCCGGAACCGCACCTCGCGGCCCGCGGGACTGAGCGCTCATGCGCGGTCCGGGCACGAGGATGCCCCCGAGTCACCTCCCCTATGCGCCATGCGGCCCCCAGGGCACGTGAG
>NZ_JBBNLQ010000022.1:0-9442 GCF_040092395.1 Collinsella sp. CLA-ER-H4 | reverse complement strand
GGCAGGGGCAGACGGCCATCCGGAGGCGCCCGATCGGCGGCCCCTCGGGGCTTGCCCGTATCGTAGGCAATGCGCCGAATGCTCGCCATCGAAATTTATCGATGACCTATTTCAGACTGTAATGGGGGATTTTCCATGAAACGCTCCATGAAACGAGTTTCCGGGGCCGTTCGGATGCCGTGGCGCAGCAGGGACTTGAGCTTCTCGGCGAACACCTGCTCTTTCGAGTTCGCAAGCAGGCAGACGCCCTCCTGCCGGTGTGCCACGTCGAACCACAGCTCGTCCTGCTCCATCGCAGCGCTCGCGTGGACCCCCAGGTCGAGCTTCGTGTCGAACGTGCTGCGCCCGTCGCTGACCTTGAGGTTGACGCGCCTGCCCTTGTAGTCCTGCTGCGACAGCTCCTCTATCTCGCCGGCGATGCGGACGGTTACGCCGTCGCCGAGGTTCGAGAGGGCGGACACAAAGGAGCGAATGGAGGAGTCGGTCATCGGGTACCGCACGAAGTCGAGGTCTATGTCCTGGGTTGCGCGGCGCCCGCTCCCCGACAGCGCGCACATCAGGACCCCTCCCTTGACCGTCACTCGATCGCGCATGCCGGATGCCGCCAGCTTTGAGAGGATCACGTCCTGGCAGACGCGCGCGGTCGCGTTGAGGCAGGAGTAGCCCTCCTCGCGCTCGTAGCGCGCCCTCATCTCGTTCAGGTCCATCAGAATACCTCCTCCATGGCGCGCTCGAGGTGTGCCTCGCCGTGCGGGATTGCCTCCGCGTAGTCCTGCAGCCTGTATATGTCCAGCCGCTCCGACCGCCTGCGGAACGAGGCGACGGCCTCCCGGTAGAGGTCGTAGGGCAGCTTGTTGCGCGAGCGCATGAGCTCGAGGAGCATGCGCTCGGGGTCGTAAGCGGCAAGATCGGTCTCGTCCACCGAGACGGTCGACCTCCCGACGCCCAGCCATCCCTCCGGGATGAAGTGCTGGCGCACGGCGGCGTCGCGTATCTTGGTCCCACCGCGCTTCGTGGCCAGGTCGATCCGGTCGGGGGGCGCGGTCACGAGCCCGTGGGCGTAGAGCGCGGTCTGCCCGGTCAGGATGCCCCCGGGGTAGCGCTTCGCGATCACGGCGAGGGCGTCCTCGTCCCGGTTGGTCGAGTACATCCCTCGGCCGACGGGGTGGAGCGTCCCTTCCGACACCGCCTTGCGAACGCGGTACCTGCTCCCGAGTTCAGCCAGCGCCTCCCGGTAGGTGATCACCATGCCGACCTCCCCTCGAAAGCCATATAAGCCTACATCTGATGACAATTGTAGGCTTATATGGCTTTTCATGGAACGACTCATTGCGGCACCTCCCTCGCCATGACGGTGCCTTACTTTGATGGCCCTTTCCTCGTTTGCATCTGCTATATGAAGGAACGTCGATTCTGGTGCTCGGGCGAAGGCGCTACGCGATGAAATACTCCACCAGCGTAACCATGGAGTCCTTCTCGCTTGGGTCAGAGAGGGCAATCATGAGCGTCATGGCCGCGAGCGCGTTGCCCTCCACGCGGAGTCTTTCGCCGTTGCGCAGTATCCCGTTCTTGTCGAGGAAGTGAATGAAGAGCGCCGCTGCAGAGCGCTTGTTGCCATCCAAGAATGGATGGTCCTTCACTACGAGGTAGAGAAGGTTGGCGGCCTTTGCTTGAACGGAGGGATATAGGTCTTGGTCGCCAAAGCCCTGATAGAGGGCGCTGATGATTCCGGCGAACTGGTTGTCCCGCTCTCGTCCGAACAGGGTGGACGACGAGTAGAACGGTAGGCTGCGGACGACTTCGAGGGCTTCGGTGTAACCGAGCTCCCAGTTGGGCTCGTTGCCCTGGGGCGCCTTCATCCTTCCCGTGTCGTATTCATCGAGCAGAGTCAGGCTCGGAAGGTACTTCTGTAGAATTTCTGCCGCACCGGAGAGTTCCGGAGTACTCGACCTCTCGAGGACCTTGAAGACCGTTCCGAGCGCCTCGAGTCTCTTTTGGTTGATGGAGTATCCCTGGAGTAGATGCTGCTTGAGCACGCCATTTGCCCACCGGCGGAAGTACACGCCCTGCTGAGACTTCACGCGGTAGCCAACCGAGATGATCATGTCGAGGTTGTAGTGCTCGACCTGACGTTTGACCGTTCTTGTTCCCTCTAAGCGAACTATTTCAAAAAATGAAATAGTTCGAATTCCGGCAAGCTCTTCCTTTGCTGCGGAATGAATGTGCTTGGAGATAGTCGGCACTCCGCGCCCGAACAACGTCGCCATCTGCTGCTGGGTTAGCCAGACCGTATCGCCGTCGACGCGCACGTCAAGGTGGACTGCGTGGTCGGGGTCCTCGTACAAAGCGATCTGCTGGCTTGCGTTGGAATTGTCCATGATGTATGCCCCTTCGGTTTAGTCGACATGCTATGATCCGCACGCCGGAGGACGAGTGGTTTCAACATGCCGGTATTGCGTAGCTTCAACCGGCATCCCGCCGGTCAGTCGGCGTCGCGTGCGCCGGCTAAGCCAGGGTCGGGGCAGCGGGGATCCGCGGCGCCGGCGCTTCGTACCATTGGGGGCCTCCGAAGCGACTTTCACTCTGTCTTATTCTGGTAGATACAGTGTACCACGAAACGCGAACATGCGTACGTATTTCTGTTTAAATTTTAGCTGGACGCGGCGGTGTGTCGTCCTCTGCCTTGTTCTCCGAAGCCAGCTGTATTCCGGGCCGCGGTTCTACAAGGCAGGGGGTAGTCAGATGGATAGGATTATCCTTCTCCTACTTCTCTTGACCTTCCTGGTCATCCTGAGCAAGTAATGGGCTTTAGTGGGTGCCAAGCTCTACTTTGCTGGCCATTTGGTTCAGCTAGCTGGCATTGTGGTCGGCGTGCGCGGCGCCCTTGCCCATGCCAACTGGGACTTTCGGCAAAGCGCGAGGGATATCTTGCCCGTGCCGTGCACCCGGGCAACTTTAGCGCCGTTACGGGCGCCTGCCAGATGGTCCGTCGCGACGTTTATGAACGGGTTGAAGGCTGCGACGAGAAGTTTGCCGTCGGTTTTAACGATGCTGATTTTTGCCTGCGCGTATGGGGGCTACCGCACCATCTTTACACCTTATGCTGAGCTGCACCACTACGAGTTCACTTCGCGCAGCAGGGAAGAGGCCAGCGAGGAAAAGCTGCGCCGTTGGAAGCGCGAGCAGGCACTGTTTATGCAGCACTGGCTGGAGTTCTTCTTGACGGGTGATCCGTGGCTGGGGCCGAACCTTAGCAGCGAGTGCGTGTATGGTGCGCTGAAAATTACTGTGCTTGTTCTGGCTTGTTGCTAGGCGTAGCGCGCGTCCCGCCGGTTGAGAAGCTCGCAGTAGTTCGACACCGCCTCTACCTGCGGCGCCTGCTCCTGCGGCTCCTCCGGCTGCCCTTGCTGCCCTGCGGCTTACCATCCTACTCACCCACGTATGACTCCCGTGCCCCGAGCGGGCAAAAGGAAATGCCCACAACGTCTCCGTTGCGGGCATTCTCCGGGCCGGCCACAAATAGCTTTATCGAATCCGATTGCTCTTCATCATCCGGATCGTTGGCGTCTCGTCGGCAAAGTCATCGTCTATCTGTAGTTCAAGGGGCACCGTAATGGAGCTTCCCAGCGCGGTCGCGGTTCCCGGGGCGAATGCGGGAAGGCGCATGACCTGGCCATTTGATATGGAAGGGATATTGCGGCGAACGTAATCGAGGTCGTAAGAGTTCTGAATGCGGTGGATTATGAAGGTTCCCGTCTGAGAGAGCACGACGCGGGAAAGCTCACTGGGGATTTGGCTGATGGCGGTAAGGTAAATGCCAAACTTACGGCCCTCCCGTGCAATTCGATTGAACACTGAGTCGTCTGTCAGGTCTGCATCCCTGATATAGCGATGCGCCTCGTCAAAAATGAGATAGATGGGTGTCGAGGAGCCTCTTCCTGCATCTAGGCTAGCCTGAAAGAGGGTGCGCGCAACGTAGTGGGAAAACAACTTCAATCCTGACTCGTCGATTATCTGAGATACGTCTAGCACAAGAATGCCATGCCCCTTGTTTAAGAGGGCAGCAATTGACTCGCCCCGCTCAAGTGAGAAGAGGTCTTGCGAATACCTTTCCCTAAGGTTTCTAAGCTGAGTAACCAGCCCCTCTGAATACGACCTTATCTGACGGTTGCCTCGCACTTCTTCTTCGTCGAACACGAAGTCAAGCGCATCAACGACGTCAGAGATTGAGACCTCGCTTTTAGGTTTTTCGTACTCACATAAGATGCGTTCGATATTGGGAAGTCCATCGGACATGTATTCGTCCTCGATGAACTCCTTCAAAAGGGACTCAAGCCCTTCGACGACATCTTTCGATATGTTTCCGTATTCCAGGTTGAAAGACACTAACAGGTTATGAGCGGTCTGAGGGCGAGAGAAAGGTCCGGACTCGCGTTCGAGAATCTTGTTAAGTTCTCCCTCAATCGGCTGGTAATACTTTGAGACCTGAAACTTCCTCGCTGCGTGGCTATCGATGCTCGTGTCCCGAATTGCGGTATATGCAAAGGCAGCAAATAGCTTCTTCTTGCCCTCCTCGTTGAGGTGGGAGTATCTCACGGCCCTCTCAAGCAGAGGTTTCTGGATGCGTCGCGAGGGGTCGAGAATAGCTGACCAGTCATCCATCGACAACTCTCCGGGCGCGAGGTGGTACTCATCAGCGCCGATTCGTCTCGTGCAGCCGTAACCGCCGCGCGTGAGAAAGTCATAATCGCCGTGCAGATCGAAGACGAAGAATCGGGGCTCTGCATCGAGCGCGTCCTCGGCATCTAAGAGCGATGCCGCCCTATCAAGCAGGAGCCGCGCGGTTGAGGACTTTCCCGAGCCGGTATTACCGAGAATAGCGAGATGACCAGAGAACAGGGAATCGATATCAAAAGTGGGTCTTACTGAATCGTACCCAGCGAGGGACCCAATCTCGACTCCTTCCCGCACGCAAAAGACCCTCTTGAGGATTGATTCATCGCAGGCATAGACATTGGAGCCGACCATGGGGAGGTCTACTACGCCGGGCACGTAGGAAGATCCTTCAATCTCTCCAATGGGGACGGCGGTGAAGATATAGCTCGTGCTAAACCTCGACGAAGGCTGGTCGGAATACGGCCTCTCGGCCTCTTCTACGGAAGTCACGCGAAAAATGATCTTTGTCGAGATAGAGAGATAGGAAAAGAGATATTGATTGAGCCCGTTTAGATGCTTTGGCTCGCCATCGAGCATCCGGTCTGAAAAGTCGGAACGTGATGCGCGTAGTCTTATCTTCTCCTGATCCATATAGCAGATGGTGCCGATGAGCCAACCCGGATTGGGAACCTCATTAGTCATTCTTGTCACCAAGCCCCAAAGATCCAGATGCCACATCGTCTCCGAAGGTGATCTCGGGCCCGATAAAGTCAGCAAATTCCGAGAAGTATAGCGGGCGCTTGCGGTCCAGTTCCCTTTCACTTGGATATACGAAATAGGTGTTCGCGCCACCTGCCTTATCGTAGAACACACGTGTAGGGGAACCGACATCTGCTTCTGCCGGGTTGCCGATAAAGGCGAGGAGCGTGAAATCGGGCCTCGCAAGAGCCTGGCTGATAAGGTTTGATATGTGAGAGTCCGCGAAGCTGAATCCACAAGTCAGAAGGACTGTGTTGGGGACGGCGAGGGCATTTACGAACTCGCGGAACATATCGCTATAGGGGGAGCCCTGGGTCAAGGCGTATTTGGAAGTCATCGGGGCGATAAGTTGTCTGTCGCCTTGGTACTCGTCGGTGATGTCGGGAAACCTGGGGACCCTTACGACGTTTCCGTCATAAATCCTCCAGTTGATGGACCCGTGCATCTTGTAAAGGCGAAAGAAGGGGTTCACCGGTTCGTAGTGATCCCTGAATCTCTCGTCGAGGTCAATCGGCCTGCGATGGTATTCCCGCGGGTTGAATGTGGGTATCAGCCCGTTCGAGAACCCGTCCACATAGGCGTAGCCGCTCGATTCAAGGGCCATCTCATGAAATAGGTCGTAGTTTGTTGTGAAGAGATTAACGACGTCGAAGGCAGCTTGACCACCGCGCGCAAGGATCTGTCGCGATACGCCAAGTCCCTGAACAAACTTACGATAGCTATCAAGGACGTCGGAGTGCTCCGCGCTGTATTTGATGTCGACGGACTCGAGAAAGGCCTTGCGAACTGCATCGGAAACCCTCTTGTCGTCATCGGCGCTATCTAGAGAGCCCTCGATGCGCTGACTCAGCCACGAGAGGAGGTTCTCTATGTTCGAGTACTTCGCAGGGTCTTCGTTATCTCGACAGGCAATTTTAGTTATCCGACTTTCCAGAAGGATAGATAGATCGGGATCGTTGAGCTTGAGGTCCGCTCGCAAGTTCCTGAAGGTTTCACCCATCAGGGGAATGGCCGGAGTAGATGCGCCAGAGCCGATAAGCGTGGCTAGGTTAATCGACCTGGAAAGAATGCCTTGAACAAAATGTCTGGCTTCTACCGCGTTTACCTCACGCCTTGTTGCACCCCTCTGCAAGGTAAAAAGGGGTTTGGAGGATTCTTTCTGCATATCGGAGGACACGTTGCCCGGTATGTTTATTGCGTTGTCAGACATGCATGCTCCCAATAAACTCAAGAACTCCTGCTCGAACTCGCCCGGGAACTGAAACATCCGCTCCTTGCCCCCGATGCTCACGTAGATCGAGCCGCCATCTATCCTCGTCACGGTGCCGGCGCCCCATGCCTTGTGGCGCACCTTGCACCCGGCTCCCAGTGCGTTCAACTGGGCCTTGTTCGACGCCGGCCGCGCCGCTGTCGGCCGCGGTTTTCGGCTTCTCTGCGCCAGCCTTTCTCGCCGCGACGGCACCGTGTATGCAGTCGGTCGCGCTCTTGCGGTAGCGCGAGGCCACCACGGAAAGCTTGCGTCGCAGCACCTCAGCGAGGAAGTTGCCGTTGTCGTACGGCGGCTCCAGGAACCGGGAGTCGATGCGCTCCGTCTCGGATTTCACCATGTCAAGCATGGCGTTCACCTCGCACTCGTTGGTGAAGACCTCGCCAACGTCCTGAACGCGCTCCTTTGATTTATCCTGTACAGCCAAAAAACACCCCTTAGCCCATGCCGGCGGATCAGAAAACCGCAGCATAAAACACTAGTGAACAATTCTAACAGAAGGTGCGGACGCAATATTGCATCTGTTCCCAAGCGGAGCCTTTGCAGCAACCGTCACGGGACGCAGGCCAACCGTTCATTATTATGCCCCCCCAGCGGAGCAACCACTGCCACGTGCTCGCCCGTCTGGGGCCGCCCGCGCCGAACTTGCGTTCGCTCCGGGTGCCGAGCTGGGTCGGTCGCGCCGCGGGCCGCCCATGCGCGTGGAATGGCCTCGTAGCCGAGTCCCAGGTACGCGAGCACCGGTGTCGCCGCCGCGCCCGCGATGCCCAGCCAGAACGCCAGCGGCTTCGTGCGGACCCTCCAGTTGATGCCCATAGGTCTTCTCCTTCCATGGGCAATTCAAAGGGGCTGGTCGCCTGCGCGCCGCGGAGGAGGCGCAGGTACAGCCCGTACGTGGGCGAGGTCTACGTGGCGCCTGGGAACACCTGCCTGGACGAGAGGGGCAGACACCGCTTCGCGGCCAGCCAAACGGGCTGTGGGTCACAGGCATCACGGAATTCCGCATCCCCGCCGGCAAGTGCACCTCTCGCCGGCGATCAATTGCTTCAACGGAATGCCCGTCGGCTGGTCCATCGGCACGCCCCCGAACGCGGTGCTTGCCAACTCATCGCTCCTGCGGGCCTGCTCGCAGCTTGCGTATGGTGAGCACCACTGGGTGCACTCCGACCGCGGCAGCCATTACCGGTGGCCCGGTTGGATCGCCATCTGCGATGGGCACGGCATCGTGCGCTCGATGACGAGGAAGGGGTGCTCACCCGACAATTCAAGGGCGGAGGGCTTCTTCGGCAGGCTGAAGGTGGAGTCCTTCCACGGAAGGGGCTGGGACGATGCTGGCATGGGGGAGTTCATGGAGATGCCGGACGCCTATCTGTTCTGGTCCCGCGACAAGCGCCGCAAGAGCGACCTGGGCTATATGAGCCCGATGCAGTTCCGAAGAAGCCTAGGTCCTGTAGCGTAGGAACACAGTCCGGGGTTTCCACTGCAGTCCCCGGTGTTCAGTTTAGCCTTGACAGAAGCAGTCCACCTGGAGCGCAACGTCGCGGAGTGGTGCCGCCACAAGCGCGTCGGGGGCGCCGCCGTTGCCGCGCTGAAGGCCGCCTTCATGGACAAGCTTGGTAAGGTCGCGTAGGATATCGGTCGACGACGGCCCTGGAGGGGCTTACGCCACTATTCGTGACACAACTTGCCCTCCATGTGTAATTGGCTAAATTGTTAGTATGCAGGACACGTTAGCGACTTATAAAAGTTGCACGGTGATGGGGGAGAGTTTGGGACGATCAAAAGGGCGCAATTCAAAGGTTGAGCTTCTGCGCATCATCTCGATGTGGTTCATAGTGGCTCATCATTTCGTGATTCATAATGCTGAGCCCATTTCTGTTTTTCCGGGAACACTTACGCGCATGGTGCTGCACGGCGTGCTGTATCCCTCGGGGCGTATTGCCGTTGCCGTGTTTTTTATCATCACGGTGTGGTATCTGGCCGACGCGCAACTGACACTTAAGGGTCAGCTGCGAAGGGCTTGGACCCTGCTGGGACAAATGCTCTTTTACAGTGTGCCGCTCGTCCTGTTCTTCGGTGTGTTTAAGGCGGGGGATGGTCTGCAAGCTGAAGAGCTGATGGCTGCCGTCTTTGCCCCGCTCGCCTCGCTGTGGTGGTTTCCTACGGTGTATATTCTGCTGATTCTTGTGGCGCCCTATCTGTTCGACGGGTTGCGTGCCCTGACGAGCCGGCGGCTGGGCGAGCTCTGCATGCTGCTGATCGTGCTATATGGCGTCTTGCCCGTTGTGCCGTATTCGACAATTGGCGGCTTTGTTTCCTCCCTGACGGGTCAGACGGTCGTGATCGCGTGCGTGACGTGTTGGTTTAAGTGGCATTATCGCGGCGGGGCGGATGCGAGGGTTTTGGCGCTGCCCGTTCTTTCGTACGTTGCTGTGTACGTTTGCTACTTTGTGGCTCAAAAGGACGTGCTCCTTTTGAGCGCTTTCGCTTCCAGCGTGTACGGATCGGTGGTGACTAATCCTGCAAGCCTCTTGTCGCTTGCGATCGCACTTCCGGTGTGCTTGTTTGTCTTTAACGCTCAACCTGCGCATTGGCCTGCTGTCAATTACTTGGCCACGTTGTCGTTTGGCGTATTGGAGTGGGTATGATGAATTGGACACCTAGTTAAGAGCGAAAGGTGTTCAAGATGACCCAAAGAAGAAAGCGATACGACAGGCAGTTCAAGGTCTCGGCGGCAAAGGTGGTCCTGTCCGGGGAAAT
>NZ_JBBNLQ010000021.1:0-10182 GCF_040092395.1 Collinsella sp. CLA-ER-H4 | reverse complement strand
ACATAGTCTACTGGAATACGAGCCGGAGGCAGGTAAGATTGAAGGGCCTGACCCCGGAGGAGTTCCGGAATCAGGCCCTCGCGGCCTAGTCGCTATTTAGGGCGCCCAAGATTTGGGACGCAGTTCACAATACGTCCTAGGCGGCCTTTTTGGCGCACATCAGCGACCGTAAGAGATATCGGAGCACAACGCCCGTTGCCGCTCCACAGCAGTCGATCATCACATCGGTGATCATGCCGGCGCGTCCCGGCACAAAGAGCTGAATCGTCTCGTCGATCGAGGGAATCAGCAGCAGGAACACCGCCGTGGGCAGCAGCACGTCAAAGGTGCGCCGGCCCTCAAGATCAAAGGCGTGCGTTGCCAGGATGCCGAGCACCATATACTCGGTAAAATGCGCGCACTTGCGAACAACAAAGTTGGTCACCCATGCATATGGAAGTCCCACGCCGTGCAGGAAACCGCGGATAGTTTCCATGACCGTTAGACTCAGCGAGCCCGACCCCGAGCCGGGAACCAGCGAATTGCCCCAGATCAAGAGCGCCATCAGGCAGGTCACGACCGCCCATTTTCGATTGATCTTAACCATGCAGAAGTTATGCCTCCGCGCGGAGCGGCGCGAAGCTGGCGGTACCGCCCTCGATAACGCTCAAATAGGCACGGCCCGTACGCTTGGCGGTAGAGGACTGCAGGCGCTCGATCTCTTCCTCGAGGATCTGATTGACGCGCTCGTGACGACGATTTTCCATAATGCCGGCGGCAATAGCCTCGGCCCGCTCGATGCTCTCGCGCGAGATACGGGCAGTATCCTCGGGGAACACAGCGCTGTGACGGCCGACATAGGCGGGGGCAGCAGGCTGAGGGGCAGCGACGGGAGTGGGGGCTGCAACAGTAGCAGGCTCGTCAATCTCATCCAGGATCGCGGTGGCGGCGGCCCACATGTCCTCGTGGCCCGAGTAATCGGCCATGGGGACATCAACCTCGAGCGAGGCGTCCGGAAGGTCGCCGGTGTCGATGCGATCTTGGGCATCAATCGATGCGGTGATGGCTGCAGGCTCATCGAGGTCATCGAGATCGATGTCCGCGGCACCGGAGATGATAGGCATGCTGGCGAGGTTTGCATTGTACGGCGCAGCCTCAGCCGCCTGCTGCTGAGCAGGAGCGCCCCACAGCGAGCTTTCGGCGGCACGGCGGGCGGCAACGGCCTCCTCGTCCGCGGCCATGGCTTCATCAACGTACGAATTGTCGGCAGAAGCGTTCGCGTCCGCCGAGGTAGCGCTGTAGGCGTTATTGGCTGCCGCGTTGGCGACGAGTGCCACGAAAGCCGCCGTGCTGCCCGCAGGGGCGGTCTGGGAGCCAGACACGGCGCGTGCCGCGGCGGCGATGTCGTCGCGATTGAAGGAGCCGGTCTGCCCGCCGTTGGTGAGCTCGTCGATGGCGACTTGATAGACGTCGCGCGAGTGTGCAGGGTCGCAGCTCACCGGCGAATCGTCGTCGAGCATACTGTCGATCATGGACCAAGCCTCGTCCTCGTCCATAGCATCTGCGGCTCGAGCGATGGTAGGGACACCATCATCGGCATGACGGCGCTGGAACGCACCGGTCAGGCCGGAAAGGAATGCCGAGGTAGACTGCTCCGCCTGAGCCTGAGAAGCAGAAGCCGCAGCGTAAGGAGTCGCATCCTGCTGCTGAGCTGGAATCGAGGCGGTCTTGAACTCGCTTTGATGCTGATTGAGATTGGCGGCACCGCCCATGGCATCGGGCTGGAACAGACGCTCTTCACGCTGCGCACGATACTCGGAGATACCCAGCGAGGCGGCATAGATACCCACGCCCGCCACCGCGCCCACGGCGAAGGGAACCGCACCCGCCACGACTGTCTCATTCACCGACGAAAACGGCAGCGTCGCGGCATACATAACCACGGGAGCGGCAAGGCCGATCCCGCACGAAAGTCCGGCAAGGACTGCTCGTTGTGTTGCATCAGAAGAAGCCATGAGCTCTCCCCATCTTCCAGCACCCAAATCGCATCATTCAGTTGGCTGCGCGAGAGAAGATGAAGCGGGGCTATGCCCCAAAGCAACGGTATATGGTTCGTTTCATCTGCGTTTTCCGTCGCGAAGCTTAAAAGCTATTATGCGAAACCGCCCTGTCGATTGCAAGCGACGATGTCGGATTGAAACGGGAAACCTGCTGCTCGTCGGTCTTATGGTTAAAAATAAGCGCGGAGCGGCGATATGGAAAAGGGCCGAGGCTCAAAGCCCCGACCCTTTATCGCATTGATGACTATCGCTGCGCGTGGATGACAACCTAGAACGTCTGCTCGTAGTCGCTGTGCTTTTTGGCCGAACGCACCAGGAACTCTTGGTTGGTGTTGGTGCCCTTAAGACCCTTGATAAACGATGCGGCTGCGCGCTCGGTGTTGTTCATGCCGGCAAGAATGCGACGCAGACCAAAGACAAACGGACGCATCTGCTCGTCGACCAACAGGTCCTCATTACGCGTACCGGAGGCAACGGGGTCGATAGCCGGGAAGATACGGCGGTCGGCCAGGTCGCGGTCGAGCTTAAGCTCCATGTTGCCGGTGCCCTTGAACTCCTCAAAGATGACCTCGTCCATCTTGGAACCAGTGTCGATGAGGGCAGAGGCCAGGATGGTGAGCGAGCCACCGTTCTCGATATTACGGGCTGCGCCCAGGAAGCGCTTGGGAGGATACAGTGCCGCCGAATCGACGCCGCCCGAAAGGATGCGGCCTGAGGCGGGCGCCGCCAAGTTGTAGGCGCGGGCAAGACGCGTGATGGAGTCGAGCACCACCACAACATCGCCGCCCAGCTCCACGATGCGCTTGGCGCGCTCGATGACGAGCTCTGCCACGCGAGTGTGGTTGTCGGCGGGCATATCGAAGGTCGACGCCACAACCTCGCCCTTGATGGAACGCTGCATATCGGTGACCTCTTCGGGGCGCTCGTCGACGAGCAGGCAGATGAGGTGCACCTCGGGGTTGTTAATCGAGATAGACTGGCAGATCTTCTTGAGGATCGTGGTCTTGCCGGCCTTGGGCGGGGACACGATCAGGCCACGCTGACCCTTGCCGATCGGCGACACGATGTCGATGGCGCGACCGGTAATGGAGTCCTTGCCGTGCTCCATGCGCAGCGGCTCGTTGGGATAGACCGGGGTGAGGTCGCCGAACTTGGGACGGTTGCGAATCTGCTCGGGGTCCAGACCGTTGACGGTCGTGATTTTGGCGAGGCCGGCGCGCTTGTCGCCGCCGCGCGAAGGACGCAGCGAGCCCTCGATGACGTCGCCCGTGCGCAGGCGCGCGGAGCGGATGAGGTAGGCGGGCACGAAGGCGTCGTCGTTGGACTTCATGTAGCCATGGGCGTGGATGATGCCGGAGCTGTCCGGGCGAATCTGCAGAATGCCCTTGATATCGCGGAAGCCCTCGGCCTTCGCGGCAGTGGTGTAGATCTCCTCGACGAGCTCGGCTTTCTTCTTGCCGGTCGTCTCGATCTCGAACTCCTTGGCCTTCTCGCGCAGTTCGGCGACCTTCATGGCAGCGAGCTCCTCACGCGAAAGCGTGGGCTCGGTGGGGGCGGCGTTGCGCTCCTTGTTGCGCTGTTTGCGATCGCGCTGGCGGTTGCGACGGTCGTTGTTACGCTCGTCCTTGCGCTCATTGCGCTCGTCATTGCGCTTGTGTTGGCGACGGTTAGGGCGAGCGTTGTCATCGGCCTCGGCGGGCGCGGCGCCATCGGTTGCGGCGGCGTCGGCATTGGCCGCAGCGGCGTCATTGGCCTCGGCGCCGGAATCAATCTGCGCTTCGACATCAGCCTGATGCTCGGACGCCTTGGCCTTAGCGGACTTCTTACGACCGCGCTTGGGCTTCTCGGACGCAGGCCGTTCGACGTCTTGGGGCTCGGCGGCATCAGTCGATGCATCGACGGTCGTCTCGGCGGAATCCTCGGACGCACCCTTCTTGGCAGTCTTGGCCTTGGACGTGCGCTTAGCAGCAGTACGATGGCTGCGACCAGGACGGACGTCGGCGGGCTCGACATCGGCAGAAACGGCCTCGGAAGTCGTAGCATCCTGGACGGGTGCATCGGCAGCGGTTGCAGACTCGGCGGTCGCCGCAGCATCCCGAGCGGCTGCAGCTGCGGCTGCGGCCTTCTCTGCCTCGACGAAGGCCTTGGGCTTGCGACCGCGACGGTGCGGGCGCAAAGCCGGATCGACAACGGGAACTTCGCTGGCCTCGACAGGCGCAGCGGGCTCAGCAGGCGATGCGCCCTCCCCTGCCGCGGAACGAACCGAAGCCTCGGTGAGCTCGGGGGTTACCTGTTCAGCAACCTGCTCGGCCTTAGCAGCCGTGCGACGGCGTGTGCGCGGCGCCGGCTTCTCGGTCGGCAGGTCGGCGGCAGGCGTCTCGGTGGCGGCAGGCGTCTCGGGCACAGACGGAGCTGCAAGCTCGGTCAGAGCCGCGGCCTCTCGCTCGGCAGCACGACGGCGGGCGCGCACCACCTGAGCCTCGCTAATCTGCGCCAACGCACGCGCCTGCGCGACCTCATCGGAAATCGGCGCCGAGGAGTCAGCCGCAACGGTGCGCTTGGCGCGAGTCGTGCGCGTGGTGCGGCGCTTGGGCTTGGCGACCTCCTCGCCGTCAGCGGCAGACTTGGCCGTGCGGCGCGTGCGCTTGGGCTTTGCCGGAGCAGCCTCCTCACCAGTTGCAGGCACGGCCTTCTCAGCCGTTGCAGGCATAGGCGTCGAAGCAGCCTTAGGCGTCTCAGGAGCCGAGGCTTGCGCGGGCACCGCGACCTGGTCCGACGCAACCGGTGCAGCGGGAGCGGCCTGCGTCGTAGTTATTTCGTTTTCTTGCTGTTGATCAGACACAGTGTTTGCTCAACTTTCTTTTCAAGCCCTGTGATCACATGCTCCCTGCATAAACCTTCAGGGCGGCTAAACATTCTAGTTCCGTTCAAGACGACGGACATCATTGATCTGTATCGAGATGATTGCGTCAATTACGCAGCGTTAGTGTAACACAACCGCCGCCACCTGCAACTTAGTCATTGGGGACGTTCTTAAACGCCCAGTCATCAGGGACACTCCTCCTCAAAAGCGCCTTGAAATGTCGCGCCAGAGGAGTGAAGCCGTGGCACCTGGAATAGCCGCGCCACGAATCGCGCCCATCTGCTACGTTTGCCCCGAGCCCCTGACCATACCCTTGTTTTTTCAAAAACAACGAGTCTGCTACCTGCGGTTTTAATATCGTACTTTTCGGCATGGTTCGGGATATGCGTCCAAACGTAGGAGATGAGCCCAATTCGTGACGGACGGTATCCCGCCACCCCTCTTCGAGACAAAAATGATCCGTTTTCCTCCGTCCCCAAGGGACAATTTTCAAAACTACGCCGGATTACGGGGCCAGGATGCTGCAAGCCAACCATACCCTGCATTATCAAGAAACAATAAGCCATCTACCTGCGGGTTTAATTTCACTATTGGCACCATGGTCGCCAGTTGGCGATTCAGCCCCGTAAACCGGTATAGTTGCGATTTGGTAGCATTTCCCAGCAAACCAAATAGTCTCACCAAACGCAAAAAGCCCGACCTCCGCATGGAGATCGGGCTTATAGGGCTCAGCAAAGCCGAACCTACACGGTCAAATGACTCGCAGATTACATCTGCTCGGGCGCAGAAACGCCAACGAGGGTGAGCACCAGGGCGAGCGTCACGCGGACGGCGTCGCAAGCGGCCAGACGGGCGCGCGAAAGCTCGGGGTCGACGGGACGGCCCTCGCTCGGCAGAACCTGGCAGGCAGCGTAGAAGCTGTGGAAGTCGCCGGCGAGCTCCTCAGCAAAGTGCGTCAGACGGAACGGGGCGCGGTCGCGAGCGCAGCTGGCGATGAGGTCGGTGAGCTCGTTGAGCTTACGCGAAAGGGCGAGCTCGGTCGGGTCGGTCAGCAGCGAGTAATCGACGTTCTCACCGATGGCCTTGGCGGCGACGGCCTTCATGCCCATCTCGTCAGCCTGCTCGGGCGTAACGTCGGCGGCACGGCGCAGAATGGAGCACACGCGGGCGTGAGCGTACTGCACGTAGTACACCGGGTTGGAGTTGTCGCGCTTCTTGACGGCCTCGATATCGAAGTCGACCATCTGGTTGGAGCTCTTGGAGATGAGCGTGTAACGGGCAGCGTCGGAGCCGACCTCGTCGACGAGCTCCTGCAGGGTCACCATGGTGCCCTTACGCTTGGACATACGGACGGGCTTGCCGTTGCGCAGCAGGTTGACGAGCTGGCCCAGCAGAACCTCAAACTTGCCGGGGTAACCCAGAGCGTCGCAGACGCAGCGGACGCGCTCGATGTAGCCGTGGTGGTCGGCGCCCCAGATGTCGATGACGTGGTCGACGCGCTGGAACTTATCCCAGTGATAGGCAACGTCGGAGGCGAAGTAGGTGTACTCGCCATCGGACTTGATCAGGACGCGGTCCTTGTCGTCGCCCAGGTCGGTGGAGCGGAACCACAGGGCACCGTCCTTGGTGTAGAGGTAGCCCATCTTGTCGAGCTTCTCAAAAGCGCGGTCGACGGCGGAGGTGCCGGCGGTCTCGCCCTCGGTGTCCTTCACGTACAGGGAGCGCTCGGAGAACCAACGATCGAAGTCGCAGTTAACGGCGTGGCAAAGGTCGCGCATGTTGTCGACCATCTTTACGTAGCCGCGCTCGCGGAAGCTCTCCATGCGCTCCTGCGGATCGGCGTTGACCCACTTATCGCCGTCGGTGCGCCAGAACTCGGCAGCCTCGTCGATGATGTAGTCACCGCCGTAGGAGTCCTTGCCCAGAGTCTCGGCAAAGTTGTCCTGATACGGATGGGTCTCGGGGTGCTCGTCGCCCTCGTCGGCAACAAAGGCGTCGCGGTCGGCGATCAGAAGCTTGTGAGCCTCGTCGATATCCACGCCCTGCTTGGCGATGATGTCGGCAAGCTGCATATAGCGCGTGCTGATGGAGTTGCCGAAGGTGTTCATCTGAGAGCCGTGGTCGTTGATGTAGAACTCACGCTGGATGTCGTAACCGGCGTGGTCCATGACGCGGCAGAGCGAGTCGCCCAGCGCGGCCCAGCGGCCGTGGCCAATGTGCATGGGGCCGACGGGGTTGGCGGAAACGAACTCGACCTGGGTCTTCAGGCCACCACCGACGTTGGACTTAGCGAAGTCCATGCCCTTCTCGCGAGCCTCGCCAAAGATGGCATTCTTGACGGCAACGGAGAGGTAGAAGTTGATGAAGCCGGGGCCTGCGATCTCGACTTTCTCAATCGCGGGGTCCTCGGGCATATGGGCAACGATGGCCTCGGCGATCTTGCGCGGGGCGCAGTGGGCCAGCTTGGCGGACTTCAGGGCCATGGTAGAGGTCCACTCGCCATGAGAAGTGTCAGCCGGTCGCTCGATAGCGCAATCGTCAAGTTCAAATGCGGAAAGGTCGCCGGCCTCCTGGGCCGCAGCAAGCGCAGCGCGTACCAGCTCTTCAATCTTCTCGGGCATAGATCCTCCTTGTGTTAAAGCCCCCGAGCTCTTGGTCACTCGTAGGGCAAAAGCCAGAGTTTGTAGCACTCTATCACAAGCGACGGGCACTGTCGCAGGGTAAAGCCAATCGATATTGCATATGCACAAAATTGACTACAGCTTGTATGGAGTCACTCAAAGATGCCAGTCTGCCTGCAGATTATGCAGGCGTTGAAAATGCATAAAGGTGTGAATGAGCTGCGCCTGTTATCGAATACTCTTACCTATCGGAGTTGTGTGCTTTTCCTGCATAAAGTAAGGGTTTGCGCACGTCAGCGTGTTATTCTAGACATACGTAAATTCGTATAAGTTGGAGGTAGCATGTTCTCAATCGGTCAACACGTCATTCATCCGGGTCAGGGAGTCTGCACCGTCGTCGGTTTTAGGGACGACACGCCGCAGCCCATGCTGCTGCTCGAGACCAAGCAGGGACATGCGCAGACGATCCTCATGTACCCCGTGGCGCAGGCCGATCGTTTGCACGCCGCCATCTCTCAGCAAGATGCCGAGCACCTGCTGAGCCACTATGACGAGCTGGAGTGCGACACCTTCACCGAGCGCAACAGCTCACTTGAGGAGACGCACTTTAAGCAGCAGCTCAAGCTGGGTGCGCCCGAGACGGTCCGCGTGGCAAAGACCATGATGCACCGCATTCGCCAGGCCGAGGAAGCCGATAAAAAGCCCAGCTCCTACTACATGCGCGTACTCAAGGAAGCCAAGCGCCGCTCCATCGAGGAGTTCGCTGTGGCCTTGGGCGTCACCGAGGAGGACGCCGAAGCCCGCCTAGCCCAAGCCGCCCTCAACTAACCCATCCGCTCCAAAAACCACCACAAAGGGGACAGGCACCTTTGTGGTGGTTTTCTTGTTCTAGTAGTATTCATTCTTATCGATACCCACGAGCACAAGGAGTCTCCTATGGCAGAACCGCTTACCGCCGGAATCACCCGCGACCGCGCGTTCGAACTGCTCAACGAGCACAACAAGGACCCGTTCCACATCACCCATGGCGAGACGGTCGAGGGCACTATGCGCTACTTTGCGCGCGAGTTCGACCCCGAGAACGAGGAGTTTTGGGGCATCGTCGGTCTGCTGCACGACCTGGATTGGGAGGAGCATGAGGACGATCCCATGAACCACACCATCTATGCTGCCGAGATTCTTGAGGGCGAAGGTGCGTCTCCCGAGCTCATTCGCGCCATCCAGACGCACACGTCCGACTTCAACACCTCGCTGCCCAAGCCCGAGCTGCAGATGGAAAAGATCCTGTTTGCCTGCGATGAGCTCACCGGCCTGATCGGCGCTGCAGTCATCATGCGCCCGAGCAAGAGCGTTATGGACTTTACGACCAAGTCGCTCAAGAAGAAGTTCAAGGACAAGCGCTTTGCCGCCGGCTGCTCGCGCGACGTGATTTCGCAGGGCGCCGAGATGTTGGGCTGGGAGCTCCCCGAGCTCTTTGACCGCACCATCGCGGCCATGCAGTCCTTCGCCCCCGACCGCGATACCTTCCAGGCCTAACCTGCCGCTTCACCTAAATAACCACCACAAAGGGGACAGGCACCTTTGTGGTGGTTTTCGTTTGTAACGGAAGAGACGCTACCCGGCTTTGCGGATCGACCACTCTCCCACGCCCGTCAAGCGCTGTATTTGACGAATTGAAAGCCCCGCTTCTCGCATTGCCGC
Source organism: Collinsella sp. CLA-ER-H4 (assembly GCF_040092395.1). Taxonomy (NCBI): domain Bacteria; kingdom Bacillati; phylum Actinomycetota; class Coriobacteriia; order Coriobacteriales; family Coriobacteriaceae; genus Collinsella; species Collinsella sp. CLA-ER-H4. The sequence continues at coordinate 958 of NZ_JBBNLQ010000021.1, read as the reverse complement.
AAGCACCTCATTGCGCTTGGACTTATCGAGGGCCTTGACAGCGGAAAGTTCGCTAAGGCCAAACGAGCGGATCAGCGACGCGCCCACATCCAGCGCTTCGTCCTCGCAAATTCGTCCTCCGGTCGGTGGTCGAACAACCGCTCCATTCGACGCATCCATAAAGGCCAGATAATCGCATATGCGCGGAAAAGCAAGGTGAGCAAGCGCCAAATCAACCGTCGCGATATCCGGATCGCGTTCGGCATAATCCAGATGGCTGCTCCATCGATATACATCGTACGGACAAATACCAGCCTTTTGCGGATTGAAATGAACATATCGAATAGCGTCGAGAAGGTATTCCTCGCTCGAAATCGAAGCGCTCGAGAACCTATCCTGAAAAACATGTCCGACATGCCCATGCCGGCGGTTATACCACGTCGCATAGCAAGACATAACAAGATGCATGGCCTCGCTCATGTTGTCGTCGGGGTCACTTAGGACAAGATGAACGTGGTTGCCCATCAGGCACCAAGCAATAAGCCTAATGTTGAACCGCGCTATCGAAGACCGAATAAGCGATAAAATGCGTCTTCTGTCTTCATCATCCTCAAACAGAAGCTGTTTGCCGTTGCCCCTCATCGTAATGTGATACAGGCCAGTCTGCGATTTCTGTCGCGGCTTTCTTGACATGGGCGTCTCCTTGCTCTCATGCCAAAAATAACCTCACGGCACACGTAAAACGGCGAGAATCTACTCACCGATTAAGTCGTCCACCTGCCGAAATGTCACCTCTTGCGCGACGCAAATATGCTTAGATACAGTTAGTCAAAACCACCACAAAGGTGCCCTGTGAACTGCCTCCCATTTCTTGGACATCGGGAAATGGGAGGTTTGGAGTGGGTATGATGAATTGGACACCTAGTTAAGAGCGAAAGGTGTTCAAGATGACCCAAAGAAGAAAGCGATACGACAGGCA
>NZ_JBBNLQ010000020.1:0-17181 GCF_040092395.1 Collinsella sp. CLA-ER-H4 | reverse complement strand
AGGGCAGCCCGGCGATGTTCTCGGGGTTGCCGGCGTAGGTCAGCTTGTCCAGGACGGTGACGTGGACGCCCGGGTGGTTGTTCACGACGTAGTGCACGAAGTTGCTGCCGATGAAGCCGCAGCCGCCAGTGACGATGATATTCTTGGGTTCGAAAATCTCAGACATGAAAATCCAATCTGAAGCATGTACAGCTTCTTTAGTATGCCGCAGGAAGTGACGCCGCGACGCTATTCAACAAAACTATCGGACATTTCGGCATGCGATAAGAGCCATAACCTTCGCAGAATTACCTCCTGTACAAAACGCCTCCGAAATGCAGTCTTTGTCGTAGTGAAAAACCGAATCCCCAGTTATTTCACGTAAGTACTTATAGAAGAAATCCTCCCAGCTTTTAAACTTCTCACTGTTTACAAAGGCTTCTGGGGTTTCCAAAACCGTCTTAACATCTAGCCCTGAAATTACGCCGGAGCTCAGTAGAAGCCACTCGAATGATTCGGGAAGACAAACCGTAACAGTATCGCGGTGAATGTCTTGCAGCTTAAGGACGCGGTCCGCATAGCACCCAAATGCCGCCCCGTCCGCGACAACAAACACGCGATCGTCGAGATGCTGATCCAACCAGCCCAAAATCGCGCTGTTCGTCATGGCCGAAGTACAGGTAAGCTCACTGTCAGCGAAATGCCGTTCAAAGAACTGGAAACCAGACTTACTGTCCTCGCATAGAAGGATAGAAAAGTCCTGTTTTGGCGCCGACCGGGAAATAGCATAACGATGATTCCCGCGATCTTGATAAACAGGCACGAAAGAATGGTATTTTCCGCTCGTCTTAATCTTGTAAATCTCATCCACGCTATACGGAAGATTGGGGAAATCAGCCCTTGAGATCAGCACGAAATAATTCGAGGAATACAGCACATGATGGGCAAACTCATCAGAATGGATCTCTTTTAAGCCCTCATCGACAAATACAATCGAGTCATGAACGGACGAAAGCTGGTTTCGCCAATCATAATCGGTCAGGGCGACACAGGGACAATCGCATTGCAAGGAAACGCCCGACTGCTCGCCCGTTCGCATGTAGTCTGCGACCATGTCAAACAGTGTCGTCTTACCCGTGCCACTATCGCCACGCACAATAGTGATGTTCCGCTTGATGGTAAATGTGTACTTAGTTCCCCTGCGGCGGGAAATCTTAACGAGATGCGAACCGTTCATAAGCAGTACCTACAGATACGGAATCGACTCGTGAATCAATTCGGCCATGTTGTGAACGATTCGGCCGCTATTCACGACTTTAATTTTAAAATCCTCGCGACCAAAGTCCATCACATGATAGAGATTCACAACAAGCTTGCGGTCTTTCGCCATGTCGAGAATCCACTTGGCACAGTTGTCACCACAGGTAGAAGCGTTAAAAATTTGCTTACGATCAAATCTCATAAGCAGCAGCGTTTTCACGCCACCAGAAAGCTGGAGTGGGGAGATGGATCCAAGCACAGGGCTTTCGATGACGTTTTCGGAGACAACATCCGATCGATCAACATCTTTAATTATCGAGACTGCATAGGGATCCGTAATCCAAGAAGACCGGTAAGAGTTTTTGAAATATGTCGCTGTGTTGTAAATCGCTTCTGGCATATCGCCAAAGTAGACGCTTAACACATCCACTCCCAATCATATTGTCTTTATGGTCAACGTAATCATAACGAAAGGGGCCACCAGATAAACGGTGACCCCTAAAAGAAAACAAGCTTGCGCTAGTACTCGCGCGGGCTGTTGACGATCTCGCCGGCGGCGACCTTCTTCAGGTGCCGCCCGTAGACCGACTTGCCGTAGGCCTTGGCGGCCTCCTCAAGCTCGGCGGTGGAGATCCAGCCGTTCTCCCAGGCGATCTCCTCGGGGACGGACACGGGAAGGTCCTGGGAGTGCTCCACGGCGCGGACGAACTCCGCGGCCTCGTGCAGGCTCTCCATGGTGCCGGTGTCCAGCCACGCGTAGCCGCGGCCGAGGGTCACCACGGACAGCGTCCCCTCCTCCAGGTACATCTGGTTGAGCGTTGTGATCTCCAGCTCGCCGCGGGGGGAGGGCTTGACCTCGTGCGCCTTGGCTGCCACGTCGCCCGGGTAGAAGTACAGGCCGGTGACGGCGTAGGAGCTCTTGGGTTCGGCGGGCTTCTCCTCGATGGAGACGGCCCTGCCCTCCCCGTCGAACTCCACGACGCCGAAGCGCTCGGGGTCGTCCACGTGGTAGCCGAAGACCGTGGCGCGGCCCGACTCGGCGTTCTGGACGGCGCGCGTCAGGTGGCGGGACAGGCCGTTGCCGTAGAAGATGTTGTCGCCGAGCACCAGCGCGCACGGCTCGCCGGCGATGAAGTCCTCGCCGATGGTGAAGGCCTGCGCAAGGCCGTCCGGCGAGGGCTGCTCGGCGTAGGACAGGTTCACGCCGTAGCGCGAGCCGTCCCCAAGCAGGCGCTCGAAGTTGGGCAGGTCGGTCGGGGTGGAGATGACCAGGATATCCCGGATGCCCGCCAGCATGAGGGTGCTAAGCGGGTAGTAGATCATGGGCTTGTCGTAGACCGGCAGCAGCTGCTTGCTGGTGACGAGCGTGAGCGGGTACAGGCGCGTGCCCGAGCCACCCGCGAGGATGATGCCTTTCATAGGTTGGACCTCCAGAGTTGGGCGTACACAGATGATATAAGTATACGCGAGGCCGAACCTAGGTTGCAGAGCTGCACAAAAGAAGGACGGAGAGAGCCAAGCATGCAGCCTCTTTGGTTCACGTCCTTACGGACCACAAGACTCCAACCATTGGACCATATTTGGTCCACTGCGCTGTTCAGTTAGCCATTGACACAAACACGCACTACAGGGTCGCGGACGAGCTGGATGAGGCGGTGGGCACATAACGGCGTGCGAGGTGACGGAGCGCCTCTACATCCACTCGTACCAAAACCTAGGAGACGGGGAGGTTGCTGGGGTCATTGAGCGAAGGGACGCCCTCTCGTCTCGAGGGACAGACCCCGAGGAGATATGGGCGAACTCGTTTGCCGCCGCGCTCCTCATGCCGGCACAGGTCGTAGCGAAACTCTGGGCGGGCAATTGTAGCATCGGTGAGATGACGGACATACTCGACGTATCCGTAACCGCCGTGGGCCATAGGGTGGAAAACCTTGGGCTGCGATAGCGCAGACCAGCGCGGAAGCAGGTCACCAAAAGGGACACAAGAGGCAATCGACCTCATGGGTTCGGCACAAAGGAGAGCAAACGTTTTCCCCATCGAAAGCGCCCATTTAGACGAGGTCAGGGTCGAATGCTCGAGCGAGGAGCGGGAACGGCGAGCCAAGGCGGCCCAGGCCGAGAGCGTGGTCAAGAGGATGGAGGCGGAGAACGACCTTCGGTCCGAACTCGGAAAGGCCGCGCTCAAGTGCGTCAAGTGGCAGCTGGTCGCATGCAACACCCTCGTCGTCGCGTACACCGCCCGTCTCATGTGGCTGCAGCGCGAAATCCCTACCGAGGTGATAATTTCCTGGATGGGCGCGACGACCGCCGAGATCATCGGAATACTCTGGGTGATAGCGAGGAGCCTGTTTCCGTTCCAGGACGAACACAGGTCCGCAGACCTGGAAAAGAGCGGCGGCGGCCGAATCGGCCACCCCAGGAGATAAGGGTCGCCCCAATGGCGGTTCTTTCTTTACGGAGGGGGCCGGGGGATTCGAACCCCCGGGCCTAGGACACACCTCGCACGTCACGTCAATCCGTTCGTTGGGCGCAGCCCCCGCCTAGGACCCTTGCAGCCCCTCCAACAAACAAGACAACTTTCATAATAACCCCCTTGAAGTCAATGGACCCGAAATGAGCAACGACTAGGAAGCAGAGCGCCGCGAGGACAATAACCTGAACCTCAACAGCGACAGAAAGCGTGATGTACGTAGATGTCCTCTTCGATGTTAACACAGCGGAACGGAGCGTCTGACGAACTCATAGCGACACATCTAAGAATGCCAGAAATCACGGAACTCCTCTCTGCATTTATAGCGAGACATGAAGTGAATAAGTACAATGAGCAGTGTCCAACAAACGAAAGGCAAACCATGCGAGTCGTAACAACCGGAGTATGCAGAGGAAACTGGAAAATCTACCAGCAACTTAAAATTGAAGGCATCCATGAAGCCTCCAGCGTAACAGCCCAAGCGACTACGGACGATAATCGCCGTCTACCTTTATCCCTTCTAAAGTTCGGGGACAATAGCGACGAATCGGACTCGTACGTTCTTGTAATCCCTGATCCCGATGTTCGCACTATCATAATCGAATTAAATGAAATTAATTCAGACGGTCGCACTATGAGCAGCGACTCTATTTCGCTCAATTGCAAGAACATAAAATGGGAGTCTCGTCTTAACTACAAAATAAAACCCGACATGTGCAGCAAACTTAGAAACTATGATAACGTTTCAGAGTTTGACATGGCAACGATTGATTTTTGGCAGTGTATCGAGGATTCAAACGAATATATCCTTAGGTGTACGGTAAGAACACCGTACCGCAGCGACTCGCAAATCAAGGTTCGCTGCCTCGATCGAACACTCAACGAAGTCAATTTGACTACCGTCGATTTCGGCTCAAATGTAACAAGCGTTGGATTCACTGCAGAGAAAAAACAGCTTGAAACGCAGCTCTCGATCCGAATGCCAAAAGCGTTTGATCGTTACTACTTTATTATTGACGATCAAAATCATCCTTCATTCAGCTCATTCGACTGTCTCACGCCCGATAAACTTGGCTTACTTCTAGAAGAAACCAACTTCCTTTTTACCCATGCACAGTTTGATCCTGAATACCCCGAATGGTTCACGGAGCATAAGGCAACCATTGGAGCATTGGAAAAGCAGAGAAAAATTGCCTTTACCGGCGCTCCGAAGTTCAGCATTATTGTCCCTCTTTACAACACGCCTATTCCGTTTTTTAACGATATGGCAGAATCCGTTAAGAGCCAGTCTTATGCAAACTGGGAGCTCATCCTAGTTAATGCAAGTCCAGACAATCAGGAACTAAAGGCTCGCGTTGAGCAGGAGACAGCCCGCGACAACAGAATTAAATCAATTACCCTTGCCGAGAATAAGGGCATTTCCGAAAACACAAATGCCGGAGTAGCCGCTGCTTCGGGCGATTTCGTCAGCTTCTTTGACCATGACGACATCCTTGAACCGGATCTGTTCTTCTCGTATGCCGAGGCAATTGAAAACAATGATAACGTTGATCTTCTTTATTGCGATGAAGACAAACTCATGCCCGATGGAAAGCTGGCACAGCCGTTCTTTAAACCGGATTTCAATATCGATTTACTCAGAAATAATAACTATATATGCCACATGCTTACCATCCGTAAGTCCCTTCTTGACACGCTGGAACCGAATACGAAAGAGTTCGATGGGGCTCAGGATCACAATTTGACTCTCCGGGCCGTGGAAAAGGCTAGAAACGTCCACCATGTTGCAAAAGTTCTATATCACTGGCGCTTAAGCGAAACGTCAACTGCGGCAAATGCCGACAGCAAACCTTATGCCACCATTGCGGGCATTAAGGCGGTTCAGAATCACCTCGACAGACTTGGGCTCAATGCAAAAGTTGAACAAGCGCGTCGTCCCTTTACATATAAAGTAACCTACGCCGTACCAGATTCCCATCCGCTCGTTTCAATCATCATTCCGACCAAAGATCACGCTAATATCCTCGATAACTGCATTACGTCAATTATCGAGAAATCAACATACGACAATTACGAGCTTGTGATAATCGAAAATAACAGCACGGAAAATGCGACGTTCGAGTATTACGATAAGTTACAAGCCAAATACCCTGATATCGTTCGCCTTGTTACCTGGGAGCACGAATTTAACTTTTCCAAGCTCATGAACTTTGGAGTGGCCCGCGCCAAGGGAAATTATCTCTTGCTGCTGAATAACGACACCGAAGTGATTACGCCCAATTGGATTGAAACTATGCTTGGCATCTGCGCACGCGAGGATGTTGGCGCAGTTGGTGCAAAACTCTACTATCCCGACAACACCATTCAACACGCTGGCCTATGCGTCACGGGCGGCGTGGCAGGACATCTCTGCCAAAGCATGCCAAAAGACAACTGGGGCTATTTTGCACTCAACGATGCGCAGCAAGATTTCAGCGCCGTCACGGCGGCTTGCATCATGACCAAACGAAGCGAATACGAAAAAGTCGGAGGTTTCACCGAAGAGCTTCAAGTCGCATTTAATGATGTTGACTTTTGCCTAAAGCTTCGCGAGATTAACGATCTGATTGTATACACGCCCGAAGTCGAGCTGTATCATTACGAGTCAATTTCTAGAGGCGTTGAAAACAACACAAACAAGCAGATTCGCTTCCACAAAGAGGTTGCGTACATGAATTATCGCTGGGCAAACTACTATGTCGAAGGCGATCCATATATAAACCCGAATTTCACCGTGGGAGAACCTGGAAATCGCTATTACCACTTGTGAGATCTAAATGCAGGGGAACAAATATGAGACTCTTTTCCGAGCTGGCTGAACGCAATCTCTTTTCGACATATGCGGCTGCTTTGGATTGGATTCTGAGTGACCATAAATTTAGCGTGAATCTATGGGATAACAAGAACAAAGTTCAGGCCTTCACCAAAGCCTTTCATAGGATGGAAGGAGTCTCTCAGGGTAGAGTCCACTACGAGCCGAAAAGGGGGACCACATTCCCACGACTCGGTGAATATCGACAGCATAAGTTGTTTACGTTCTATATCGCTAGGGGCAATTCCGAAGCGAGAGATCTAATTCGTCACATTCGAAATGGAATAGCTCATGGACATATTCATGTTCATGAGCTTGATGGCGAATTGATTGTCGAACTGCTCGATTTCGGGAAAGAGTCCAACCAGCCCGATCGCCAAACGGCATATATGGTTTTTCCTCTGAGGTTCCTGAATGACATTTTCGAGTTGTACCACCAAAAAGAACAGCAGTGGGTCCGAAATGTAAATCGCAAATAGCTTGCTTAGCTAAACAATCATTTAAGCGATTATTTCGGATAATCTTGTTTTCCAGACCGTCTAGTAAGGTGATTATTACGCGGTGTGAGCACCGATTGCGTGCCGAATGTTGGTGTAAGGGGCCGCTTCCCTGACCGTAAATAGCAGGAAGCGGCTATCGCCTAGAATTTGAATTGCTTAGGTTCAGATTCACGGAAAGGCGATAACCGCATATTGACAAGATACACGAGATTGCCGGCGACGGCGCCCTCATGCCGAGATTCGATGACGGCATTGTCAACATGTCCGAGCTCATCAGGGCGATGGCCGAGTCGCTGGTCAACGAGATCATGGACGCCCAGGCCGACGACGCCTGCGAGGCCAGCAACCGGCGAAACGGCTACCGCGAGCGCAAGCTCGCCACAAGCGTGGGCACTATCAGCCTCAGGATACCGAAGCTGCGCTCGGGAACGTACTTCTCCGAGGACCTGATCAGCCGATACTCGCGCGTGGACCGCGCGGTGAGATCGGCGGTTTCCGAGATGGTCGCCAACGGAGTGTCGACCAGGAAGGTGAAGCGCGTGGCGCAGTCCATGGGCATAGACCGCATGAGCGCCAGCCAGGTGTCGAGGATGTGCTCGTCGCTGGACGAGTCGGTCGCCGACCTACAGGAACGGGATTTGTCGGACGTCAGCTACCCCTACATCTGGCTCGACGCCACCTACATCAAGCGCAGGGACGCAGGACGCGTGCAGTCGACCGCGCTCGTGACCGCCATCGACACGGAGACCTATGACGGCTGGAAGTCGTTCCTGCTTTCGCTGCGCGCACGCGGGATCGACGGCGTCATCTGCGTCACCAGCGACGCCCATGAGGGGCTCAAGCGCGCCATCCAGGAGGTCTTCCCCGGCGCCGCGCGGCAGCGCTGCATCGTGCACCTGATGCGCAACGCCGCCGGCAACGACCAGGCAGAAGAGGGGCGCCGTGCTGGGCATCCGGAAGGCCGTGTTCGCCGAGCGCGACACCAAGCTCGTGCACGGGCTGTACCAGCTGGCCACCGAGCAGATAGAGGGCTTCTGCCCCAAGGCAGCCGAAGTTCTGGTCATGTCTGCGGTCGATCAGCTCGAGCATGAACCGGCGCTGTTCCTTGCTGAGCGGGTCGAGGAGCCATTCGGCTATCACTTCGGGCTCTGTGCCGCGTGCATTGAGGATCTCGAAGATGGTGGAGGAATCTTCATCGCTCGTAGATGTGATTTCTCGTAAGAAGCGTTAATGACTGCGTTCCGAAACGCCAACAGTTCTTCGTCGTCCAAGGTCTCGCCCAGCTGGAAGAGCTCGAACCAATGTAGGAAGTCACTGAGCCTGGAAGCCTAGCGCTTCCAAGATTCCTGCCTCACCCCGATTGCTTGACCCCATCGTTTTTAGACACTGAAAAATGAACTGCAATAAGAAACGGTATCGCTACCAACCAATCACACAACACAGGGACGCAAAGAAAGACATCAGAATCATAGCTACAGGAGGAATGACGGGAGAAAAATTAAAACGCTGCGACACACAATCAATTCGGGCCCGAGGTGCACACAAAGAAATGAACGCCGGAACAAGCACCGGTATCAAATATCTCGGTTGCACACCTGCGACCGAAGTGTCGCCAACGGGCGTGTAACCGACATAAAGCGCCGTGCACACCAAAGAGACACTTGCGACAACAAGCGCAAGGGTCCACATACGAAGGACAGGTGTTACAGGGTTTTTAGAGGAATCACCTTCGACATTAAAGGCGCTCGTATAAATACAGAGAAAGGGCAGAGTGGAAAGAAATGGAAGCGATACTGCAACATTGCCCATATAAGCATATGAAAGAGAGTAGTCATTCGATGAAGCGGGCGCGAGCAGATTGACCATAAAACTGAATAACGTACCGAGGAAGTTTATCGGATTATTCAGAATGTAGCGTATTTGTCCTATTCCACTGACCCCCTCGCCTCCCCTCACATCTCCCGCCTGCACAGCGGGGGAAAACAGCATCGGTAAGGTAAAGCTACACACCATTAGGGTGCCGAACAAAATCACCAAAGCCACATATAACTTCCGTTGCTTCGAATTTTTAAATTTCGAAGCAGGCATGAACAGCATCATTCCAATTAACGGAAAATAAACAGCTTTTGCAGACAAGCCCAAAAAGAAACACGCTGTAATTGCGAAAACGCTTAATGGCGTCAACCTCTCATCCGGCTTCGACAACTCCCTTAGAACCAAAGCAACTGCAAGCAATAAGAAGCAAGTCACCCACGGATCATAAGAATAGTTCGAAGCAAGATAGACAGCATAAGGAAGTAGGGCAACCGTCGCAATCAAAGATTTCCATTTCGGAATATAGAGGATTGCAATGGCAGTCACGACAACATAAGCGAAAAGGTTGAACAGCCTTCCCAAGGCAAAACACGTAAGCAATGGAAGGGACAACAACCTCCCCAACCAAAGACCGAGAGCACAGGGAATATAAGCAATGGTCGAAATGTTCCTCAATGATTCACCGGTCACCGCAGCCACAAAACCAGAGGAACTATAAACTTCCCCTGAAGCTATCTGGGACAAATGGAGGTCATTCAGATCCATCTCCGAGTCATGCACCTCATCAAACTGAAGACTGTTATTTTCCACCCATGGAACCGCAACTAATTCAATTTCAGACTCGGTGAAGACGGGATCCCCCATATAGGACAGGCCCAGAGAACGAGCGTAATGAATCTGATCGTCCGGAGAAACAGCAGTGAGGTTCGGTAAGGCTGAAATCAAAAAACAGCCTAGCGAAAGCGCGGCGATGGAGAAGGAGGCTACGGTCTTGTATAGACCCGGTTTCACAATAAACCAAGGAGCGACACCTAGAATAATCACAATGCAGAGGTGAACAGTATGCACAAAGTATGCTCCAAGAAACGGCATCAGTACAGTGGACGCAACCGCCAACAGACCATTTACGGATAGAACGACTATGCACAAAACAACGATGCCCAGAACAGGGTTTGCAGCAAAAAATGCACGCACTCTTCCCTTGTTGGCCAAAGCGGGCTTTTTCACGGCGAGCAAGATAAAGGAGCTGCTGATAAATACAGCAAAGAAAAGAAGTACTAATTCTTTTTTACTCCAATCCATTATAGATAGCACGGACCTCCCTGGCGTACCCAGCACGGTTCCAGCTTCAAGTAATATAGACAAAAGAGCCGAAAATGCGCAGACACTCAAGGCAAGACGAGGAGAAGCCTTTCCGAACAGTGTGCTTCGCTCGGAGGCAAGATAAAACCAAGCAAGAACCGCTAAACAAGCAAATAACGCAAGCTCCATGCACCAATAAAAGATTGCCGCCGTGACGTCATAGAGAACAAACAGTACTGCACCCGAGATAGCAAGCAGCACAAAGCACACAAGCGGAAGCGCGCTCAACCGATGCCCATCGGAACGTCTCCGTATTTGCGTCTTAACCATTTGAGCATGGCCGTGAACATTCGGAATCATCAAATCGTCTCCTGTCTGAATCTAAACTATGACCGTACGATGAGCATCAAAGAACACGACGGCAGAACCGATAGCGATACCCATTTTCAACAAGGCGGCCATCCCTCCCGCAACCAGAGCCGAACACCGTCTGCTGTCTGCTCAGCAGTCTCTTACTATTTCCTTCTCGATAATCGCAAGCCGCTGAGTCAGATTCTTTATGTTTGCTGCTTGTTTCGTCGCGATTACGCTAAGCATCGGCAAAAACGCAAGGAGAAGAAACAGGCCAAGGAAGAACACAAAATTCGTGGTCAAAACGGAACCGAACAAATCGCCAATTGCACCAATGAAACCGGAGGAAATCGCAGCGATGAGGATTACCACCGACAAAGAAAGCCAGAAAAAGGAATAGCGTAAGGACAACTTGCCCTTGGATACGAGACGGATCACGCAGACGAAGAACACAATCGCAACAATGCGAGGAAGAGACACGGTCTCTCCTTTCAAGGGGCGAACGAATAATTGATATGACAAATTTAACGAAGCGCCTGCTCCTCAACAAGCTGGTTAATCCTCCGACGCAGCTTCGAGATGCTCACCGTGTTACTGAACTCTCGATACAGGAGCAATACAATCACGTAGAGGAACACGAAGTTTGCCGGGCTCTCAAATCCCAAAAGTGAAGACAGCCAAAAGGCAACTTGAGGGAAAGCGGCCAGCACAACGAAACTGAAGGCGAAGAAAAGCCAGAACACAGAATCCAGCACCTCAATCTGCGCTTTTCTCAGCTTCCTGATGACAAAATACAAAACCAAAAGCGCCCCGAGCAGGAGGACGGCCCTAAGCACAATAGACACTGTTCAATCACCTAAACCACTGAACGAAGAGAATGGAGATGCAAGCGCGAGCCATATAGGCAATCGATTTAGGGATGTTCAAATAGCTCTCCCCTGCCTGCCTCTCACGCATCTCAACCTGAACTTCACGAACCTTAGCACCCTTCTTAATCAGGTACGAAATAGACTCGGGCTCTGGGTTCAAAGAGTCGTCGTTTGCAAAACGCTCAATCATCTTCCTGTTAAACATGCGCATGCCAGAAGTCGGATCTGCGACTCGCTTGCCGGTAGTGAGCTTGATCGCAACCGTAATGATGCGCGAGCCGAGCATGCGTGCAGAAACCCCTTTGCACCTGTTTACAAAGCGCGAGCCGATAACAATGTCGGCGTCCTCGGCGATCGCAAGGTCGAGCATCTTGGACATATACTCCGGGCAATGTTGGCCGTCTGCATCAAACTGCAAGGCATAGTCATACCCATTGCGCAGCGCGTACTTCATCCCCGTCTGGAATCCAACTGTAAGACCAGAATTGACCGGAAGAGTGACATGATTGTAGCCACGGTCGAGACAGATTTGCTCAGTTGCATCCTTGGAACCGTCGTTTACCACGAGATAATCAATATCGGGCACAACAGAAACAAGCTCGTCAACTGTTCTCTCTAGAGATTCTTCCTCGTTATACGCTGGCACAATTACCAACACTTTTTTACTATTCAACATCCGCCAATCTCTCATAGACAACTCAACAAGAACTCGCCGCTACAATTGGTTGCTCTCCTGTCCTCGGCGATAGAATTTAAACAACAGCCTCGCAATAAAAGAAGGCCAAAACCGCTCGAGCATCGCGAGGTCCTCCTTTTCTCGCGTGTCATCCTTAATTAAGGCAGATGTCTCAGATTCTTGATGAATACGGTGGTGCATCAACACCTTGGAATCATAGTAAAAAGCACCAGGCAGCTTTGAAAAGCGCTCCCATGCCGCCCAATCGAGATTCGAGCGGAATTCTGCAATAAACGGAGGCATAGGCAACTTGCTCATATTCAACGTTACGGACGGGCAACAAATTGCAGATCCACAAGACAGAATTCTCCTACGCATCCATCTGGAGGTAGCAAATCTTCCGTCCCTAACGGGAGTAAGCATCAGGCGTTTGATTCGAAGTAGCTGGTTATCGTCAACCTTGGCACCATTCCTCAACTCACCATAGTTGGTAAAGAAGATGAGCAGATTGTCCATCTTATTCGCAGCAGTTAGAAGATGAGCCGCGTACTCAGGCTCATAGGTATCGTCCTGGTGCGCAACGGTGACAAGAGAAGTGTCAGCGCAACTTACTGCGTAATTCCAATCATCAGCGATCCCAGGATTTCCGTCCCGAACGTACAACTTAACGGAGTATCGCTTAGCAAGCTCACGCGTTGCATCGCACGGAGTCGAAGTGGCAATCAACACGTTGGTCTTTACAGTCTGCGCAAGCAAGGATTGAAGGCACTCTTCAAGAAAGGGGCTCTCTTTGTACGCGCAGAGCGCAAAGGTATGGTCAGAGGGACCAAATGTCATGAATCGCTCCCATTTAATCGTATAGGCATGCCTGTTCATTATACGTTCACCTTTGCACTCGTTGAAAAGGGCACTAAAATTACTAAGGTCTTTCGAACGAACGCTTCGCACGAGAAGGGAGCTGCATGCCCAACGTCCCCGCACCCTTGAGCACGAAAAAGAACGCGCTCTGGAACGCCGCTGGTTGCATTTTTTACCTTGGATGCCAGTGGCTTACAACCGTCCTGGTCGTTGTTCTGTCGACCGACTACAACAATTCCGGAGCGCTTGCATTTGCCATGTCCGTTGGCAGCATGTTTGCCTCCATCAGCCTATATAAAATGAGGACCTACCAGGTTTCCGACATTTCCTGCGAGCATTCCGCAAAAGACTATATTGGCTTTCGCTTCGTATCGATCTTATTCAGCTTGATCATGAGCTGCATCTACGTCGCTGCGATCAGCGACAACGTTTCCTTCCTGATCGCCACTTTTGTATTCCTCGTTTTTAAAATCGATGAGACCTTTGTCGACGTGCTCTACGGAGTCGACCAAAAGGGACAGCGCATGGACTACATCGGCAAATCCCAGTTCATGCGTGGAGTGCTATCCCTCGTCGGCTTCGTCGCCCCACTTGTAACGATCCACTCGCTGCCCGCCGCGATCATCGGCATGGCGTTTTGTTGCATGCTCGTGACCCTCTTCTACGATCTCCCCCACGCAAGACGATTTGGGGATATCAAGCCCAGCTTCGCTCACGAACATCTTGTCGAACTCGGAAAAGCATGTCTTATGCCGACAATCGCCAATTTCTTAGCAACGTCCATCGTTTCCATTGTCCGTCAACGCTACGGCGTTCTTGCCGGACAAGAACTCCTAGGAATTTACGCCAGCATCGCGACTCCCGCAGTTCTTATACAGGCAGGCGCGACGTATCTCTACAGTCCACTTATTGGCACCCTAGCACACTCTTTGCAAAATGGGGGCGCAACAGCTTTCAAGAAGAGCTTCTTCAAGGTATTCGGCTTGCTCTTTGCATGCATGGCAATAGTTACGATCGGATTCTCATTCGTTGGTGGTCACCTGCTCGAACTCGTTTACGGAAACAAAATCGAGTCCTATATGTGGATATTCCCATATGTTCTTGGAGCCACAACGTCAATCGCCATCCTGCTCTACGTAAACGACTCCCTCCTCATTATGCGCGACGGAGTCACCCAGATTGTCATCAACGCTCTTGCATTTGCCGTCATCGTCCTTACGGCGGACCACCTTATCACCGCCTTCGACATGAACGGCATCAACGTTGCCATTATTGCCGCATGCGTTCCCGCAGCGGTTACGGGTGCCATCAGAATTGCCACGAGCAAATAGGCTTCGTCGTCCGCCCCTCCCAACATACCGCCGCAAGCCGCTCCCTTAGCCACACGGGCACTTCGCTCGAAACACACCTAAATGCTGGCAGCATTTGATTGCACTGGAGACACACACGTATGGCTTCAGGAGTGGTTGTGTGAAGGGCGCGAGAGGGTGGACGTTGGTCTAACCGTGACGACGCAGGTTTGTTGTGTTCGGAGTTTGGTGGATGGTCCTCCGAGTCCATGGTGACTATATTCCCTTTCTTTGTTAGAATCATAGCTTGTTAATAATGCTTTGGAGAACAGATGAATATTCTATATACGGTCAATGAGGCATTTGTACCGCAGCTTGCAGCTTCAGTTGCTTCTGTTTGTGAGAACTCGTCTCCCGATGACGCAATCCACTTTTTCGTGTTCTGCGACAAGGTGTCACAGACGTCGAAAGAGACGCTGCGTTCTTTTTTGAATAAGTATTGTGTCGAGATTGATTTTATTGATATCGATGGTTTCATGGATGCTGGCTGCATTGACTTTGATACGCAGGGTTGGAATGAAATCGTACTCTCTAGGCTGCTGTTGGCAAGGTTTTTGGGCAGCGATATTCAACGCGTTCTGTATCTTGACGCAGACACAATGGTCAGGGGGAGCCTCAAGGAGCTCTGGGACGCTCCGCTGAATGAGCGCGGCTGCATAATTGGTGCATGTCCTGAGCCAACTGTATCGCCGAAACGCATGAAGGCCCTTGGACATGGAGGTAAGCCGTACTTTAATGCCGGAGTCCTTTTGATTGACCTTGAGTCCTGGCGTAGTAATGAGATTGAAAAGCAGCTTCTAGAGTGTCTGAAAGAGCGGGGAGCCGAGCTTTTTGCGAACGATCAGGATGCGATAAATCTTGTCCTTGATGACCGAATCATGCCTCTTCCAGTAAAGTATAATTATTGCAACTCCTTCTATTATTATCCGCTTTCGATGTTGAAACGGGTCTCCCCTTGGTTCGATCCGGACCCACGCCTGTATTCCGAGTGGATAAGCAACCCCGTTATCGTGCATTTCCTTGGCGAGGACCGTCCTTGGAGATTGGGCAACACGCATAGGTATTCAAATGAGTATCTCCAGAACCTCTCTTTGACTCCATGGAAGGGGCAAGGCATGGAAGATGGATGGCATTTCTACTATGCCGCTTGGTCTCTTTTCAATATGCTGACCGGTCCTTTCCCAATGTTTAGATACCGCCTTATTACAAATATGATTCCCTCTGTTATGAGGCTGCGCGCAAGAGGTAGGAGGAATCGCTGATGGCGGGACATTTAGACCGCACTTCTGAGGCTACTCCTGTTACGGAAGAGCTATCAGTTAAACAGAATATGGTTTGATATTCAAGGTTGCAGATTCGTGCACATTACAGTAGTGAACAAATGTTCAGGGCGAGCCACGATTGATGTATACTCAAGTTGAGCATGGGACGCATCTGGCAGCGCCCTCCGCCGTTTAGCTTTCGTGGCGCTTTCGCGCCATACGACAGCCGTCTCGACATGGGCGGCTGTCGTTATATTACGGGCCTAGAGCCCGCTACTTGCTCAGAATGGCCTCTGTCTATTTCATACGTTTTGTTTACTATTATTTTCAGCCGATAATTCTGATCCCAAAGTATTCTGTGCTTATATATAATTGGTGATTGCTGTAATCTTTAGCGGTAATAACACTTCTTGACATCTCCTATGAAAGACTGTCAGAAATTCTCAACAATATAAGATTAAATAAATAGCCAAAAAACTAGAGCCGATATGCAACTAAATTTGCATATCGGCTCTAGAACGTCTGCACACCCATTACATGCACAAAACATCAAGGACAATTGCATTTAAGCCTTCGCCATAACCTTTACCAGGAACAGCCCAACGTCCATTTAGGTCCGTCGTCTTGGGAGCACACCCACGGGAAACAAGATTAAAGCGTGGGTCAATACACGGATTATTCAAAGGCTCAGTTGTTGCGTACGCTTTTAAATGCTGCGTCTGAACCCTAAGCCCTTCTCTAACGGAAGAAAAAGTATATCCGGGATTTCCAGGGCCAGTGGCTCCAACACCACCGAAATTGCACTGGTTTGCCTGGACCAAATTTCCGAATCTTAAATAGCCCGTCTCTTTCATGACTTGAGCATATAAAACTTCAGGACATACTCCCTCAAATGAGGCTTCTTCGTAAAGAATCTTACAAAACTCATCAATAGAGGCGCTGCCTTTGCTTTTATACACGCTTGTTGGATAAGTTTGCTTACCAACAGTCCTACTGTAATGAGCGGCAGCATCCTCGTAAGAAGTGAAAGACGAGGACATTATATAGCCCTCAAATCCGGTCATGCTCGAACCATTACGGTGCTCTTTCATCCCATATTCGAGATAGTGGCAATAATACGCTTTTAAATTACTTCCGTAAGCCTTTCTAAGATCGAGATATCTCGTTTTATAACTATAAACGTCGAACGCCTCGGAGCCGCGGCGGCCCTCCGACATGCCGTAGTTGATGAAGTGCCGCAGGACGGCCGAGTCGTCGACCATAGTCACGCCGCCGTAGGTCGACTTGGTGAAGGCCTTCTCGACGTCTCCGTTGCGGGAGAGGTAGTACTCGGGGTCGTAGACGGGAGCGTAGTCCACGCCGCCCGCCTTGGTTGCGGCGCCCTTGAGCTTCGAGCAGCCGGTAGCGTGGCGCCCCTCCTTCTTGCCGTACATAAGGTAGTGCGAGTAGTAGCTGGCGAGGTCGGTGCCAAAGGCGGCGCGGAGATCGGGGTACTCATTGTAGTAGCTCTGCACGTCGAACGCCTCGGAGCCGCGGCGGCCCTCCGACATGCCGTAGTTGATGAAGTGCCGCAGGACGGCCGAGTCGTCGACCATAGTCACGCCGCCGTAGGTCGACTTGGTGAAGGCCTTCTCGACGT